>CAZZCH010000071.1:0-17938 GCA_964652895.1 uncultured Eubacteriales bacterium | reverse complement strand
CCCGGGCCAACCGGGTCTATCCCGGCAAGGTGAGCGGCCTGATCGTGGACTATGCGGGGGTGTTCCGCAACCTGGAACGGGCGCTGGCCATCTACGGCGCGGGCGGCGGCGGTGATAAGCCGGTGGAGGACAAGGCCGCGCTGGTGGCGGCATTGCGGCAGGCGTTGGCAGAAACCCGGGGGTTGTGTTGGGAACAAGGGGTGAACCTTGCGGCCATCCAGACTGCTGAAGGATTTGCCCGCGTCGGCCTGCTCGATGACGCCGTGGAAGCATTGGTGAGGTCCGAGGAGACCAAACGCCGCTATCTCGATCAGGCCAATAACGTGCAGCGGCTCTACCAAGCCGTGCTGCCCGACCCGGCTGCCCAGTCCTTCGCTGCTGAGGTGACGCCCATGCAGGTCATCGCCGATAAAATACGCGCGCTGACACCGCCGGCGGACATCTCCCAGGTCATGCAGCAGGTGGAAGGACTGCTCGATCAGTCGATTGCCACGGAGGGCTACATCATCCGCGAGGCAAGCCTACCCTATGGCGACGAGCATTGGATTGACCTGAGCAAAATTGACTTCGAGTCCCTGGCCGGGAAATTCAAGACGGGCCGCAAGCGCACCATGAACGAGAAACTCAAAGGGACGGTGGCGCAGAAGCTCATGGCCATGGTGCGGCTCAATCGCACGCGCATAGATTATCTGGAGCGATTCCAGGCGATGATCGACGCCTACAATGCGGGCAGCCTCAACGCCGAGGAGTTCTTCCAGCAGCTGGTGGCCTTCGCCCGGAGCCTGAATGAAGAAGAACAACGGAGCGTGGGCGAACAGTTGAACGAAGAAGAGCTCGCGCTTTTTGACCTCTTGACCAAGCCGCGGATTGAATTGAGCGCTGCGGAGCGGGACAAGGTGAAGGCCACGGCCCGAGAGCTGTTGGCCGCGCTCAAGACGGGGAAACTGGTGCTCGATTGGCGCAAGCGCCAACAGGCCCGCGCCGAGGTGCGGGTGACCATCGAGAAACTGCTGGACCAGGGCTTGCCGAAGGTCTACACGCCGGAACTATTCGAGCAAAAAACGACGGCCGTGTTCCAGCACGTCTATGACGCCTACTATGGCGCGGGGCGCAGTGTGTATGCGGCGGCATGAAGAAGCCGTCTAACAAGGCGCTGCACCGGACGGCTGTTGCGCCGCCGCTGAACCGGAACGTTATAATACAAAGAAGGAAACAGAGAGAAAGGAGACACATGCCAAAGGGCGCATCCAAGACGAGGCCGGAGAAAGCCCGTTGCGGCCTGTGCGGCAAAACGGGCAGACTGATCAAGACGGACTGTTGCGGAAACTGGATCTGCGACGACGAGCACAAGTATGTCCTCTTTTCGTTCGCGCGGAACAGTTGCTCCCGGAACCACAGCCGGTACACCCTCTGTGCGTTCCACCACAACGAGGGACACGAAGGGGATTGGAAGAATTGCGAGAGGTGCCGGACATCATGCGAGACGGAGATGTACGTCTGGTACGGAACCAACGAGTACAATTTCGAGAAACTCCCGAACCCACCCATCTTTGAGCCGACCAAGTGCTCGAAATGCGGAGTCGTCATCAAGCTCGGAACGGAAGGTTTCACACGAAGCGGGGACGAGTACTGGTGCGAAGATTGTGGCGCAAAGGAAATGGACAAGACATTGCGTCGAACCAAGGGCTGAACCGTACCGGTGCCCCGCGCGGTGCGTGGCACCGTCCGGTTAGCTTCACGTTCGTCGGAAAGAAATATGAGAAGCAACCCAACAGACCGGATGAAAGACCCCTTCTATGCAGGCTTGCTCTTCCAAATTGAAAACATCATCTGCCAAGCCGACGATGACGCCAAGACCAAGGGCCTGCAACTGACCGACTCCCAGGTGAAATCTGCACTCATCAAGACACAGAAGAAATTGCAGGGCGGAGAACCGGACATCCCGGAGACGAATGAACGAGAGAGAATACTGGCAGAACTAGTCAATTGTCTGATCCATGCGCCAGACGCCCTCATGGAACAAACAACCACGGACGATGGCAGGGCAGAGGAAAAACCACTGAACATATCCGATTGGGTCAAAGCTCTTGAGACAGTTGAAGATTCGGTGAAGACCCGAAAGAGTCACATTCCGGGGTCAAGGGACTACTTGGATTTCGTACATGAATTTATTGGGCAAGCCAAAGGAATGAAATGAAGCGGGGAAGAAATAAAGCGATTACGCGAGTATCATCCGGCGGGCTTCTCCATGAATTGTCCCGAAACGAACTTGTGGAGAACGCTCGAAATGAACGTCTGATAAGGGAGGCCTTCTTTCACCGCCCTTCTTTGAAGCTGCAGGAGATCCTTCTCTGAAATCCGGATGTTGATTCTCTTGTCCTTTCGAAAAGTCGCCCGGGCATACCTTTGGTAACGCTGGGATTCCTTCTCGGAGTCAGGGACTGTCGTCCATTCTCCGCGTTCCACGGAATCAAGAAGCTCTTTTTCGTCCTTATCTTTTTTCACGGCGCTTCTCTTCTAGGTATATCTTCGTCATTTTTCGGCTGGGGATGATCGTCTTCAGGAAGATGGTCATTTCGTCCTCCACGAAAGGCACAACATAGACATATTCGTCAATGTTCACGATAAAAATCCTCTGACCCGGGTATCTCTTAGGATTCGAATGCTCGATAGTATCCAGCAAGCCGCCTTGGGATATGCTCAAGACGACGTCCTCGAAAGAGACACCCCTATGGGCCTTGAGTTCTTCATTTTTCCGCAAGCTCCAATCGAAGAGCTTCATGACACATATATATGCTATTGTGTGCCTCTTGTCAACACTTCTGCGTCTTGGATTTGACTTTTCCGGGGCCCGGTAATATATTCGAAAAGAGCCACAAATCCAAAAAATAAGATCGCGCACCCGAACCAAGACGCTCACCGACCAGACGCGAGAGGATAGCGCCGCCGAGGAGCCGATTACGGCCATGGTCCCGGCCTCGTTCCTTCAGCCGCATCCCCGCGCGGTCTTTCTCCTGGACGAGGAAGCGGCGTCCGCAAGGAAAGGGAGCGACTTCTTATACGGAAAGGGACAGTCTGTATTTCAAGAATTATACAGACTGTATAATCATTGTTAGGACTCAAATGTCGCGAGCCAAGCTAAAAGAGACAGAGGTGCTCAACTATGGTTTAGTCCGAAAGAGCCAAGGCACGGTCTGCCGCTTCTACCTGAAGTGGCGAAGCAAAAACGGGTTGCCACCGCGCTGCGACAACCCCGGTTGCAAACTGCATAAGACCCAACCCAAGTGGAACAGGGAGCCGCTGCCACTTATCCTGGATCACATCGACGGAAATCGCCTCCACAACCGACCTAAAAATCTACGCCTACTTTGTCCCAACTGCGATGCACAGCTTCGCACACGCGGCGGTAAGAACAAAGGCCGAATTCAGAACACCACAAGCGATAGCTTCCATATCGTTGACCGAAGAGGCCGACGCGACGTGATAGTGTTCTTGAACGGCGTGTCTGCAAAGGCGGGGGTCGGGAATGTCGGAGTGAAGATTGAGAAAAAGTCCTAACCCTAGGTCGAGCGGACGGGCCGGAAGCACCGTACCGAATTCCCTATCCGTGGCGGCCCGCCGCTCACCAAAACGTTAGGCTGAAAGGAAAACGGATAGCACGGAGGAGATATGATTGCGACACGCAAGGGCTGGACCTGGGCACCGGCAAAACCATCTACAGCGCCACAGCAGATCAAGGCTGATGTGTCCGCGAGAGCGCGCGATCTCATCGATTCGCAACTGAAGCGAACGCACATCGAGCCCCCACCGAAAAGCCACAAGTTTAACTACCTTGTGGATATTTCAGCGAAGTGGCACGGCCGCTTCTTCTACTTCGTCTCCAAGTACGCATGTCCAGGCCCAAATGCGATGTCACCGTTTTTCGAATCTGGTTTTGCACGGCTTGAGTATCAGAGCAGCGGAACGTTCCACTTGGCGTACATGCGCCACACAGGCAGGTGGTGGCAACTATATGCAGATCTCTCGATTCAGGAGGCCATGAACATCATCGTGGAGGATCAGCTCTTTCAACCATAGGAACAGCCGAGTCGTTATAAAGCCATGATGAGCGTCGAGTTTCATCGGAGTGTCGGGTGAAGGCGCCCGTACCAGTTCCTTAGGATCAGCTCGGTTGGCTTCGCGAAATCACCGCCGCATACTGCGATGCTCAGGAGGCGATACCGTTCGGGCGTTTGAGCGGGTAGCCCTGAAGGTTTGTGGTTTGCGTACATTACCAAGGAATCTGAAGAAGGCCGCGGATGGACGGGTCCGGGTCTCCTGTGTTATATAACTCCCGAGGAATAACCATGAACGGCAACGTGTATGATGAGCTCAAGGAACGCGGCTTCGTCGCGCAGGTGTCCGACGAGGAGGCCGTCCGGAAGATGCTCGGCGAAGAGCCGATCACGTTCTATGTCGGCTTCGACAGCACGGCCTCGAGCCTCCACGCCGGGAGCCTCGTGCCGATCATGGCCATGGTCCACCTCCGGCGTGCCGGCCACCGGGCCATCGCCGTCGTCGGCAGCGGGACGACCATGGTCGGCGACCCGAGCGGCAAGACCGAGCTGCGCCAGATGCTCGACGAGACGACCATCCGGGCCCAGGGCCAGGCCATCCATATCCAGCTGGCCCGCTACCTTCGCTTCGACGGGAAAAATGCGATCGCGGTGGACAACGCCGACTGGCTCCTGCCCCTGAACTACGTCGGTTTTCTCCGCGACATCGGCCGTCACTTCAGCGTCAACCGCATGCTGGCCGCCGAGGCCTACAAGATCCGCCTCGAGAAAGGGCTGTCCTTCATCGAGTTCAACTACCAGCTCCTCCAGGCCTACGACTATCTGACCCTTTCCCGGAAATATAGCTGCACCCTGCAGATGGGCGGCGACGACCAGTGGGGCAACATCCTGGCCGGGATCGATCTCATCCGCAGGGCCGACGGCCGAGCGGCCGAAGCCCTGACCTTCCCCCTACTGACCACGGCGTCGGGGGCCAAGATGGGCAAGACCGCGCAGGGCGCCGTCTGGCTCGACGCCGCGCTCTTCAGCCCCTACGATTTCTACCAGTACTGGGTGAACTGCGACGACCGGGACGTGGGCCGTTTCCTGAAGATCTTCACGCTCCTGCCGCTCGACGAGGTCCGGCGCCTCGAAGTGCTCAAGGACAGCGGCATCAACGAAGCCAAGCGGATATTGGCCTATGAGGCGACGAAGATCACCCACGGCGAGGTGGATGCTGATAACGCGCGAAAAGCGGCAGCTGCCGCCTTCGGCGGAAAGACCGTTGTGCCTGACCCGGGCCCAGGATCATTTTCCGTTGGCGACATCACGGTCCTGCCCACGACCACCGTCCTCCGCGCCCGGCTCGAGGCCGGCATCGGCCCGGCCGAGCTCTTCACCGAAGTCGGCCTGACGCCTTCGCGACGCGAGGCCAAGCGGCTCGTCGAACAGGGCGGCCTCTACGTCAACGACGAGCGCATCGACACGGCCGAGCGTCTTCTGACCATCAAGGACCTCGGCCCCGACGGCGGCATGCTCCTCCAGGCCGGCAAGAAGAAGTTCCACCGCGTCGTCGCCGGCTGACCATCCCGATAAATCCTTTGCGTTGCCTACCCATATATGGTTAAATATCGGGATGTTTCCCGAGAACCTAAGGAGAATCGCATGAAGAACATGTTCGCTTTAGCCCTGATCTCAACGTTGCTTCTCGCCGGCTGCGCCCCGAAGGCCGAAAAATTCGCCCTCAAGGAAGGCTCCCCGGCCTACGTCCTGGCCAAGGACCTCGCGGCGATCATGCCCGCGCTCGGTCCGGACAAGGTTACCGTCCTCGCCGAGGCCAAGGGCCTGGCGATCACGGCCGCCGAGGTCATCCAGGCCATCCAGGACAACATGGGGACCCGGACCGCGCAGATCACGAGCGTCGACGCCGGACAGCTGAAGAACATCATCGAACAGGGGGCGACCCAGATCGCCGAGCGCAAGATCCTTCTCGCCGCGGCCGCCGGGGCCAAGGTGACCGTCCCGGCCGAGGAGTTCGACAAGGCCATGCAGTCCCAGTATGCCCAGGCCGGCGGAGAGCCGGGCTTCCTGGAGGCCTTGAAAGGCGTGGGGATCTCGATCGACCACGTCAAGAAGAGCGTCCAGGAAACCCTCGTCATCAGCAAATACCTCGAGGGTATTGCCGCGGCCGGATCCAAAGTGACCGAGGCGGACGTCCGCAAGGCCTACCAGGAGGAGACGGCCGGTGACAAAACAGCCACCGTGCGCCACATCCTTCTCCTGACCCAGAGCAAAAGCGACTCGGAAAAGGCCGAGGCGCGGAAAAAGATCGAGGACATTCTCGCCAAGGCCAAAGCAGGGGAAGATTTCGCCGCCCTGGCCAAGCAGTACTCCGAAGACCCCGGCTCCAAGGACAACGGCGGCCTTTATGAGGACATCGTCCGCGGCCAGATGGTCAAGCCGTTCGAGGATGCGGCCTTCTCCGTCCCGGTCGGCCAGATCAGCGGGGTCGTCGAAACCGACTACGGCTATCACATCCTCCAGATCGTCGACCGTAAAAAGGAAACACGTCCCTTCGAAGAAATCCGGGCCGAGATAGAATCGCGGCTCAAGGACGGGAAACAGGGGACGGTCGTCGAGGACCACATTAAGAGCCTCATGGATAAGGCGGGGTTCAAGCTGATCAACCTATAGAACTTCTCCGAGGGCCGCTTGAAGAAACGATGAGAAAACGGCCCTTTCCTCACCCTCTCGGAGGGGGATAATCCCCTGACGAATCCTCCTCAAGGGGGATTGCCCGGGAAGGCCTCCACGCGCAGCCTGGAGGCGTGGATGCGAGAGACGCGTCCTGACATCCGTCAACCGCTATAGGAGGCATCATGAAAAAATTTATGACGATTCTTGTGATCGCGGCCGTCGTCGGCCTCGTCGCGCTTCCCCAGCCGGCCGCAGCCGACGTCCAGTTCGGCATCAAGGCCGGCGGGAACATGGCGAAAATCACGGGGGATGACGTCACGGACGTCGCCGACACCCTTAAAAACAAGGTGGGTTTCGTCGGCGGCATTTTCCTGGCCTTTAATTTCGGGAAGGTCGTGACCATCCAGTGGGAAGCCCTGTACACGATGAAGGGCTCCTCGTTCGAGTATACCGACCTCGACGGCACCTACACCGGCAAGCTGTACAGCGACTACATCGAAATCCCCCTGCTTCTGAAGCTCCGGATTCCCCTGCCGGTCATCCAGCCCTTCGTCTTCGCCGGACCCTCCGTCGGCTTCAAACTCCATGAGAAACTCTCCATCGGCGGCGAAGATGTTCCTTCCGAGACACCGCTGTTCAAGAACAACGACTACGGCGCCATCTTTGGGGCCGGACTTAACCTGGGGCGGAACTTCATGGTCGACGTCCGCTATAGCATGGGGCTTCAGCAAGTGCTCGACGACCCCGACTTCAGCGAGCTCGACGTCAAGAACGGCGTCTGGGCCGCGACGATCGGCATCGCTTTCTGAGTTCGCGGTCTAGCCGAATAATCCTGAACGACTAAGGCGCTTCCGCCGGGCGGAGGCGCCTTTTTTTATTTTTCTAATTCCGGGGCTCAGTCGACGATGAAGACCTGGGCCCTGCTTTCGGAATAGCCGAGATGGGGGTTCGTCTCTTCGTCTCCGGCCTCGAAGCCCATGCCGGGACCGAGAAGAAAAGTCCGGCCGTCCTTGAGCACGATGCCGAACTCGCCTTCCAGGACGTAGAGGACATGCCCCCGCGGGCACCAGTGGTCGGACCGGTAGCCGGAAGAGTATTCGACGACCCGGGCCCGGACGTTCCCGGATTCGAAGGTCTGCCAGAAGGACGTCCCGCGCTCGCCCTTATGCTCGACGGGCGCGATCGCGTTCCAGTCGGTCACGGTGAACGGCGTTTCGGCGATTATCATGAGTTCCTCCCGATCCCAGCGACGCCTGCGGGGGCCTAGGGCTGGACCCACCCGTCGAGGAGGTGGATCGTCCGCCGCCCGTAGGCGGCGTTCAGCTCGGAGTGGGTGACCTGGACGATGGTCGTCCCGCCGGCGTTGAGCTCGGCGAACATCTCCATGATCTCCTTCCCCTCCTTGGAGTTGAGGTTGCCGGTCGGCTCGTCCGCGAGGATGAGCTTGGGCTTGGTGATGAGCGCCCGGGCGATGGCCACCCGCTGCTGCTGGCCGCCCGAGAGCTGGTTGGGGAAGAGGCCCTTTTTGGCCACGATGTGAAATTGGTCGAGGGCCTCGGCGACGAGGCTCTTGCGCTCCGAGCCCTTGATCTTCTTATAGAGAAGCGGCGTTTCCAGATTCTCGTAGACGGTCAGGTCGTCGATGAGGTGATAGCTCTGGAAAACGAACCCGATCGAGTGTTTGTGGAGCTCCGTGAGCCGCTTGTCGGAGAAGGTGTGGACGGGCTGGCCGTCGAAGTGGTATTCGCCCTCCGAGGGCATGTCCAGCATCCCGAGGATGTAGAGGAGGGTCGATTTTCCCGCCCCGGAGGGGCCCATGATGGTGACGAACTCGCCCTCGCCGATCTCGAGGTTGACGTTCCGCAAGACGAACGTCTTGACGTATCCCGTCGAGTAGTACTTGGTGATGCCGCGCAGTTTGATCAAAGCTTGAACTTCGTCCGGATATTCTCGGACACCACCTGGCCGTCGAAGAGATAGATGATCCGCTGGCTGTACTCGGCGTAGGCCTGGGAATGGGTGACCATGACGATCGTCGTCCCGTTGGCGTGGAGCTCGGCCAGCAGGTTCATGACCTCTTCGCCGTGCGTCGAGTCGAGGTTGCCCGTCGGCTCGTCGGCCAGGATGAGCTTGGGCTTGGCCACGACCGCCCGGGCCACGGCCACGCGCTGCTGTTGGCCGCCCGAGAGTTGCTGGGGGAAATGGTTCTTGCGGGGCATCAGGGCCATGTGCTCGAGGACCTCGTTGACGCGCTTTTTCCGCTCCGACGCCGAGAAGCCCAGATAGAGGAGGGGCAGCTCGATGTTTTCGAAGACGGTCAGCTCGTCGATGAGGTTGAAGCTCTGAAAGACGAAGCCGATATTCGATTTCCGCAGGCCGGCGCGTTTCCGTTCAGAGTACTTGGCCACGTCCTTGCCGAGGAACTGGTATTCGCCGCTCGTCGGGTTGTCGATGAGCCCGAGGATGTTGAGGAGCGTCGACTTGCCGCAGCCCGAAGGGCCCATGATGGCGACGTATTCGCCTTCCTGGATCTCCAGGTTGATGTTGTTGAGGGCCGTCGTCTCGACTTCCTCGGTCGAGTAGAGTTTCTTCAAGTCCTTGGTTTGGATGATCATCCTCTCCTCCTTTCCTTTCTTTTTGATATTGTCATTTCAAGACCAGGCGTTCCATATCGCCGAAGCTCTCGTAGGACGAGGTGATGACCCGGTCCCCGGGCTTGAGCCCCTCGAGGACTTCGTAGACATCGGAGTTGTAGCGGCCGAGGCGGATCGTATGCTTGGTGGCCACCTTGCCCGTACCGTCGAGCATGTAGATCCAGTTGCCTCCCGTCGTGTCCCAGAAGCCGCCGCGGGCGATAAGAAGGGCCTCGACGACGTCCCCGAGTTCGAGCTTGACGTGGAGGGTCTGGCCGCGGCGGAGGTCCGGCGGCGCCGCCCCGACGAAGTCGAGGTCAACCTCGAACCGGTTGTCGCGCACGGCGGGGAAGACCCGGCGGACCTTGACCCCGTAGGCCTTTCCGGCCAGGTCGAAGCTGCCCGCCTTCCCGACCTCGACCCGGGTGATGTAATGCTCGTCGATCTGGGCCCGGACGCTGTAGGCGTCGAGGACATCGATCTGTCCGATGTTCGCCCCGGGGGCCTTGAACGCGCCGATCTCCGCGTCGAGCATCGTCAGCTGCCCCGCGATCGGGGCGCGGATGATCAGGGCGTCGAGCTTTTTCTTCGACGTCTGGAGGTTGGTCTCCATGCGGTGGAGCTGTTCTTCGAGGGACTTGAGCTGCTCTTCCCGGTATTCCATTTCCTTTTTCTGGCTTTCGGCCATGATGTCCCTGCTGCGGACCATGTATTCGTAGTCGAGCTTGATCTTCTCGAAGTCGAGCTCGGAAACGAGCTGGTCCTTGTAGAGCGCCTCGTAGCGAACGTAGGTCGTCTTCTGCTTGGACAGCTCGTTCTCGAGCCCGTTCATCATCTGCCGGAGCTGTTGGGTGTACTGCTCCATGTTGAGGCGGGTCTGCCGGAGCTGGTTGCTCTGCTGGACGAAGTCGGCCTCTCGCCACATGATGTTGAGGAGGAGGTCCGTGTTGACGAGTTCGGCGATCGGCTCGCCGGCCTTGACCATGGTCCCGGCTTCCATGAAGCGCTTCTCGACCCGGCCGCCCTCCAGGGTTTCGAGAGTGTAGCGGGAGATGGGCATCACCGTCCCTTGGATCGGGATGAACTCGAGGAACGGCCCTTTGGTCACGGTCGAGATGGTGATCCGCTCGGCTTCGACGTTGAGCGTCGATTTGCTGAACTGGAAGAGGAACAGGTAGAGGAGGATCAAAACGAACGCGGCCGCGGAGGCGACGGCGGCGATCTTCCGCGGCGGCCATTTTTTCTTATCGATCTGCCGGTCCATTCCCATGGTCAATCTCCTCGGACGATGCCGCTCGTTCGTTCGCGATAAGCGTTACTTCTCGGCATCCTGTCTATCGGTCATCGTTTCATATGCACGGAGCGTGCCAACCTGCTCGGCCCGGGTGACGCCGAACCCAAGGGAAGATGGCTTCCTGAGAGTGTCCGTACGTATGACATCCGGTGTCCATTTCCGGACAGTTGAGATATAATATGGTTGGAACTTTTATGGGCGGAACCGGGTGAGGACTCGGCCGCGGGGGAGCTTCAGGGTCAGGGCATGAAACTTGCAAGAAACCAAGAAAGAACAAGCCGGCAAGACCCGTCAGGAGAAGAGGATGGACCGAAAAAGCGGCAAGATCCTGGTCGTCGACGATAACGAAGACATCCTGAGCGCGGCACGGCTGCTGCTTAAGCAGCACGTGGCGCTCGTCCACACGGAGAAATATCCGGACCGGGTCTCGGCCCTGCTGAAAAACGAGACTTATGACGTCATCCTCCTCGACATGAACTTCGCCAAGGGGGCCACGAGCGGCGCGGAGGGCTTCGCTTGGCTGGCCCGCATCCTCGCCGCCGACCCCCAGGCCGTGGTCATCCTTATCACGGCCTACGGAGACGTGGGCATGGCCGTCCGGGCCATCAAGGAGGGGGCCACGGACTTCATCCTCAAGCCCTGGCAGAACGAGAAACTTCTGGCGACCCTGTCGGCCGCCCTCAGCCTCCGTGCCTCCCGTGACGAGGCCAGCTCTCTGCGCCAGCGGACAGACCGCCTGAGCGCCGACCTCGATCGGCCCTTCAGGGATTTTTTGGGCCGCAGCGAGGCGATGAAGGAGGTCTTCTCGACCATTGAGAAGGTCTCCCGGACCGAAGCCAATATCCTGATCCTCGGCGAGAACGGGACAGGCAAGGAGCTGGCCGCCCGCGAGATCCATCGCCAGTCCCTCCGCCACCGGGAGATCTTCGTCGGCGTCGACATGAGCGCCATTCCGGAGACGCTCTTCGAAAGCGAGCTCTTCGGCCATGTCAAGGGCGCCTTCACCGACGCCCGCGAGGACCGGGCCGGCCGCTTCGAGGTGGCCTCCGGGGGCACCCTGTTCCTGGACGAGATCGGGAACCTCTCGCTGCCGCTCCAGGCCAAGATCCTGACCGTCCTTGAAAACCGTCAGATCTTCCGGGTCGGCTCGAGCCGGCCGATCCCGATCGACGTCCGGCTCGTCTGCGCGACAAACCTGCCCATCCATCAGATGGTCGCGCAAAACCGGTTCCGTCAGGACCTCCTCTACCGGATCAACACGGTCGAGGTCCAGCTGCCGACCCTCCGGGAGAGAGAGGGGGACATCCCGCTCCTCGTCGAGCACTTTCTCGCGGCCTACTGCCGGAAATACGGCAAGCCGTTCAAGAAGGTGGGCCCGGCCGCCCTCCGCAAGCTCGAGGGTTACGAGTGGCCGGGCAATGTCCGCGAGCTTCAGCATGCCATCGAACGTGCCATCATTATGTGCGACGCCCCCATCCTTCAGCCCGACGACTTTTTCTTCAGCGCGCCCGAGACCAGCGAGAAAGACCACCTGCCCGAGGGCTTCAGCCTGGAGCACATGGAGCGGCTCCTCATCAACCGCATCGTCAAGAAGCACGGCGGCAACGTGAGCAAGGCCGCGCGGGAGCTGGGGATTTCTCGGGCCGCGCTCTACCGCCGCATGGAGAAGCATGGTCTATAAAAAATTCCGGGTCGCCGTCTCCCTGCGGCTGGCCCTCCTCGTCGTCTGGGTTGGTTTGTTCTTCACCGTCCTCTTCCGGACCGAACTCACCGCCGGCGCCGTTCTTTTGGGTCTGCTGATCGTGGCCCAGGTCTGGGGGATCTTCCGGACGATCGACCGGACGAATCGGGACTTGGCCCGCTTTTTCGATTCGGTGCGATTCGACGATTTTTCTCAGACCTTCCGGGGGAAAGGCCCCGGCGGCTCTTTTGCCGAGCTCCACGCGGCCTTGGCCAAGGTTATCGAGGCGTTCCGCACGGCCAGGGCCGAAAAGGAGGAGCAGGCCCTCTATCTCCAGACGGTTGTCCAGCACGTCGGGATCGGCCTTCTCGTCTTCCAGCCGGACGGCGAGGTCGAGCTCATCAACGACGCCGCCCGGCGCCTTCTCAAGGTCCGCCAGCTCAAGAACATCCGGAACCTCGAGGGGGCCCATCCGGAATTCGTCGGGACGCTCCTGAGTCTGAAGCCCCGGGAACACGGCCTGGTCAAGGTCGAAGCCGGGGACGAACAGCTCCAGCTGTCGCTCTATGCCGCGGAATTCAAGCTGCGGGGCCGGGAATTCACCCTCGTCTCTATACAGGACATCCGGAGCGAGCTCGAGGAGAAAGAGATCGAGGCCTGGCAAAAGCTTATCCGGGTCCTGACCCACGAGATCATGAACTCCATGACGCCGATCTCCTCATTGGCCGCCACGGTCGAGGATCTCGTCACTCAGAGCTGCGGAGTGGAGGGCGAATCGGAGGCGCTGGGGGACATCCATGCGGCCCTGCGGACCATCCAGAAGCGGAGCGAGGGGCTTCTCCACTTCGTCGACGGATACCGGAACCTGGCCCGCCTGTCCAAGCCCAACCTCAAGCTCTTCCCGGCGTCGGGTCTCTTCGCGGATGTCGCCCAGCTTCTCCAGGCCCGCCTCGCCGAGGGGGGTATCCGGATGAGCGCCTCGGCCAATCCCGCCAACCTCGAACTCCTGGCCGATCCCGACCTGCTCGAGCAGGTCCTCATCAACCTTTTGCTCAACGCCGCCGACGCCGTCACCGGGCGCGCCGATCCGCGCGTCGAGCTCGTCGCCAGCCTGGATGAGCGCGGCCGGCCGGTCATCCAGGTCCGGGACAACGGAGCGGGGATCGCCGAGGAAAGCCTGGACAAGGTGTTCGTACCGTTCTTCTCGACCAAGGAAGGCGGATCGGGCATCGGCCTCAGCCTGTCGCGGCAGATCATGAGGCTCCATGGCGGCTCTATCACGGCCGCCTCCAAGCCTGGATTGGAAACCGTCTTCACCCTCCGCTTCAAGCACTAAAAAACGCGGATCTTCAACGGATGTAGAGATAGATGAAATGGTCTTCGCCGTTCTCGTCCTTGACCGTTTCGCTCTGGACCTGCTTCTCATCCCAGCCGGGAATGGTGTAGTTGTGGCAAACGACCCGGCTCTTGGGCCGCAGCTGGGCGTCGAGCAAAGGCCGCATGAGGGCGTTCGATTCGGGAAGGAGGTAGAGGCTGACGACCGTCGCCTCCGAGATGTCGGCCTTGGTGGCGTCCATGCAGATAAACTTGACCTGCCGCTCGACGCCGGCCGACTTGGCGTTCCGGTCCGATTCTTCGATCATGGCCTTGTCGATGTCGATGCCGACGCCGCGGGCCCCGTAACGGCGGGCCGCCGTGATGACGATGCGGCCGTCGCCGCAGCCGATGTCGTAAAGGACGTCCTTGTCGGAGACGGAAGCGACCTCGAGCATCCTGTCGACGATGGGTTGGGGCGTCGGCACCCAGGGGGCGAGGTCGACGGCATCTGCCCGCCCATGGGAGCCGAGGAAGAGCTCGATCGTCGTCCCCTCGTCGTAGCGGAAGGAATAGGGACTGCCCGGGTCGAGGACGTAGATGGCGTCCCTCTGGCCCGTGTTGAATTCGATCTCGAGCGGGACGGCCGTCGCAAAGCGGTCGATGGCCCCGGGCGCGATCTTGCGCGCCTCACGCGCCTCCGGCTTGCCGGAGGGGTAGATCTCGTAGGCGATCGGTTTCTCGGTGACGTTGCGGACCGTGGTTTCCCTGGCCCGGACATCGCCGGCCGCCTGTGGGGCGGCGGGGGATGGGCCGGGCTGACGGCGGGAACAGGAGGACGGGAAAAGCGCCAGGGCGGCGAGGACCAAGACGACGGCGGGGGCGATCTCGGATCTGCGCTTCATGCGGATACCTCTCAAGGCCGAATTCTACCAGAATTCCGCGCGGAGTGGTAAGGGCCATGGGGGAAAGGACAGGAGACGTCCCTGGGACGGTCATCCAGCTCGGTTACGGGGCGCTCTACGACAGGGTCGAGTGGGTCCGACGGGAAGGACAGGAAAGCCGGCCGCTTCCTCGAAATGAAACGGGGCCTTTTCTTCAAGGCCTCCTATCTCTGGCGGATGTGAGCGGCGGGCGGGAATTCCCGCTGCGGCCTTGAAAAAAGAACGGCCAAGCTGGATAATAAGGATGGATCATCTCATCGGTGGAACGCGGGAACCGGCAGCACCTGGAGCCCGGTCGAACCCGCCACAGGAGGCATTGATGCATAAGCATGGTTTCTCGAAATTCGCGGCCGCCGCCGCGATCATCCTCTTGACCGCCGGGTTGGCGATCGGCCAGGCCGGCCGAGGCATCGCCCGGATGGGCGGCGTTGTCGTCGACAAGGACGGCAAGCCCGTCGAGGGGGCCAAAGTGACCGCCGTTTTCGATAAGTCCGGGGGCTCCACCTTCGAGACGACCACCGACAAGAAAGGGGACTGGGCCTTCCTGGGTGTCGGAACGGGGAACTGGCTGGTGACGGTCGCGGCCAAGGGCTACCTGCCCGTCACCGTGAACACCTACATCCGCCAGCTCGACAAGAATCCCAAGGTCACCATCAAGTTGGAGAAGCAGGCGGCGGGCTCGGGCGTCGTCCAGGACGAGGCCACTTTCCTGACCCTCGAGGAGGGCAACGCCTTCTTCAAGGACGGCAAGTACGAAACGGCCCTGATCATGTACGACGAGTTCCTGGCCAAAAACCCTGGGGCCTACCAAGTCCTCCTGAACATCGGAGACTGTTACCGGGAGAAGGGCGAGTACGACACCGCCATCGAGAAGTACAACCGGCTCGTCGAGCAGTCGGCCGGCGACGCGTCCATGGGAAAAAACCTTGGCGCCAAGGGCCTGGCCGCCATAGGGCTTTGTTTGCTGAAACAAGAGAAGCTCGCCGAGTCGCAGGACTACTTCAAGAGATCGATCGAGATGGCCCCCCAGGACGAGAACCTGCCTTATAACGTCGCCGAAATCTATTTCTCGAGCCAGAATATCGACGAAGCCATCCGCTACTTCGAGATGGCCAGTCAGATCAAGCCCGAATGGCCGGACCCGTATTACCGGGTGGCCTTGGCCTACCTCAACAAGGGGGATAACGCCAAGGTCGTGGAAAACCTGGAGAAGTTCATCAAGCTCGAGCCGGAAACGGGGCGGACGGCCCAGGCCAAGGCCATCCTCGAAGCCATCAAGAAATGAAGCGGCGCCTCCTCGTACGGCTGGGTATCGGACTTACCGTCGTCATCGTCGGGACGGTCGTCTATCTCGCCGTCCGTGGGTCCGGCAAGAGCGGCGTCAAAAGGGACGGCCGCCTGAACGTCCTCCTCGTCACCCTCGATACGACCCGGGCCGACCGCCTGGGCTGCTACGGCTATAGTCGAGGCAGGACGCCCAACCTCGACGCCCTGGCCGCGGGCGGCGTCCTCTTCCAGAACGCCTATACCCATGTTCCGCTGACGCTTCCCTCCCACTGTTCGATCATGACCGGGACGACGCCGCTCGTTCACGGCGTCCATAACAACGGGAGCTACGTCCTCGCCCCGGAGCATACGACCCTGGCCGAGAGGCTCAAGGCCCGCGGCTATAGCACGGCGGCCTTCGTGGCCTCGTTCTCCGTCGATTCCCGGTTCGGCCTCGACCAAGGGTTCGACCTCTACGACGACAACTTCCAACCCGGCCTCCCGTTGAAGCCCGTCAACTCGGAAAGGCTGGCCGACGCGGTTGCGGCCCTTTTCTCGGCTTGGCTCGACGGTCAGGCCGGTGAGCCGTTTTTCGCCTGGGTCCACTTTTTCGACCCCCACCTGCCCTACCGGCCTCCCGCCCCGTACGACCGGGAATTCGCGGCCGATCCCTACGACGGCGAGGTCGCTTTCATGGATCGGGCGGTCGGAGCGGTCGTGGGGAAGCTCCGGGAGAAGAACCTCCTCGACCGGACGCTCGTCGTCCTGGCTGGCGACCACGGCGAGGCCTTCGGAGAGAAAATGGAGAGGGGCCACGGCGTTTTCCTTTACGAAAGCACTCTGAAGGTCCCGCTCGTCCTCTACGCCCCGGGCCACCTGCCGGCGGGGAGGACCGTCCCGTCGCGCGTTCGACTGATCGACATTGTTCCGACGGTCCTGGACATGATCAACCTGCCTGTCCCCGGAGAGGTCGAGGGTCTGAGCTTGGTCCCGTTCGCTGAGGGTGGGAAGGGCGGCGACCGCGAGGCCTACATCGAAACGTTCTATCCTCGCGAGAACTACGGCTGGTCCGAGCTCGTCGGGCTTATTTCCGGCGATTGGAAGTACATCCGGGCCCCCCGGCCCGAGCTCTACGACCTCAAGACCGACCCGGCCGAAAACCGGAACCAGGCGACGTCGGCCCAAGGTCTGGCCGCAGACATCGGCCGGAAACTCGAGGCGCTCGTCCGCGAGAGCGCCGGCGTAGGGGCGGGCCCGAACCGGGCCTTGTCGGCCGAAGAGCAGGAACGGCTGAGGTCGCTCGGCTACGTCAATTTCTCGGGAGGGGCGTCCAGCCCGGCCGCGCCCGACCCCAAGGACAAGCTTGACGTCCTAGAGCTTAGCCAGACCGCCGAGGGCTATGAGCTCGAGGGCCGGTACGCCGAGGCCCGGGACGCCTATGCCCGGCTTCTCAACCTCGTCCCGGAGTCCCCGGCGGGCTACGTCAACCTGGCTCTGTGCCAGGCCCGGCTGAAGAAATTCGACGAGGCTATCGCGACACTCCGGCTGGGCACGGAACGGGTCCCGGACTCGGCCGCCCTTCACGTCCGCCTGGGGCACACCTATCTCCTTCTCGGCCGGGCCGAAGAGGCCCTGGCCTCCATGGACCGGACGATCGCCCTCGAGCCGCGGAACGTCGACGCCTATACGGCGGCAGCCTCTGCCCTGGACGCCCTGGGCCGGAAGGCCGAAGCCCGCGATTATCTCGAGAAGGCCATCGCCGTCGAGCCCGAGAACAAGTTCCTGCGCACCAGCCTGGCCATGAACCTGGCCTCGACCGGGGACGTCGCCGGAGCGATCGAGCTCTACAAGGCCCTGGTCAACGACCATCCCGACGACCACGTCCTGCGTCAGCATCTCGGCGTCGCCTACGGTGTCATCGGCGACTACGCCGCCGCCACCGAATGCTTCAAGCGGGCGATCGCCATCAGCCCCACGCCGACCGCCTATCTCAATCTCGCCGTGGCCCTAAAAAAGGCCGGCGACTTTCCGGCAGCGGTTAATGCCCTGCGCCTGTATCTGGCTGATCCTAAAGG
>CAZZCH010000070.1:0-18279 GCA_964652895.1 uncultured Eubacteriales bacterium | reverse complement strand
TCGTCGAAGGGAGCATAAAGCGGTGATTTAGCATTCCCGGGACGGATACGCGGACTCCTCCCATCGGATCCGGACCGGGAAGGCGTAAAGAATCACCGCAGCGAACGGAGACGACCCCCGAGGACCCTCCGCAGCCCAAACGCTTTTCGGTGGAATGACGGCTCCTATGACTTATGCTAGAATGGCCGTGCCATGAACATAGCTTTTCTCGCTTCGGAAGTCATCCCCTATGCCAAGACGGGCGGCCTGGCCGACGTGGCCGGGGCCCTGCCCAAGTTCCTAGCCAAGCTCGGCGCCGATGTCCGGGTCTTCATGCCGCTCTATCGGGAGGTCCGTAAAAAGAACCTGCCTCTCGAACCCGTCCTGGCCGCCGATTCGCTCGACCTGGGGGGAAAGCGGGTGTCGTTCTCTGTCTTCGCCCACCGCGCCGGCGGCATGTCCGTTTTCTTTATCGACCAGGCGGCCTACTTCGACCGCGACCGGCTCTATGGGACCCCGGCGGGCGATTATCCCGACAACGCCGAACGCTTCGCTTTCTTCAGCCGGGCTTCGCTCGAAACCATGCGGGCGACCGGCTTCCGCCCCGACATCGTCCACGGTCACGATTGGCAGGCGGCCGCGGCCTTCGCCTACCTCAAGTTCAGCTACGCGGACGATCCCTTCTTCGCCCGGACGCGTTCGCTGTTCACCATCCACAACCTGGCCTACCAGGGACTGTTCGAGAAGGACGTCCTCGGCCGTATCGGTCTGCCCGAGTCGTTATTCAACATGAACGACCTCGAGTTCTATGGCAAGGTCAATACGCTCAAGGCCGGCATTCTCTACGCGACGGCCGTGACAACGGTCAGCCCCAGATACAGCCGCGAGATCCAGACGCCCGAATTCGGCTGCGGTCTCGACGGCCTCCTCCGGCACAGGGCGGACGTGCTCCACGGCATCCTCAACGGCGTCGATTACCAGGACTGGAGTCCCGCGACGGACCGGCTTATCCCCCGGAACTTCGGGCCGACCGACCGGACCGGAAAAAAGGACTGCCGAGCGGAACTCGTCCGGATGTTCGGCCTCGCGGCTCCCGCCGACCTTCCCCTCGCGGGTATGGTCACTCGCCTGGCCGGGCAAAAGGGCCTCGACATCGTCTGCGAGGCGCTGGATTCGCTCTTCCGCCTCGGACTGACGTTCGTCATCCTGGGCACGGGCGATCAAAAGATCCAGGATTTCCTCCTCGCGGCCCAGAAGAAACACCCATCCCGCCTCGGGCTCAAGATCGCCTTCGACGAGAGGATCGCCCATACGATCTACGCCGGGAGCGACATCTTCCTCATCCCCTCGCGCTACGAGCCGTGCGGGCTGACCCAGATGTACGCGCTGAAATACGGGACGATCCCCGTCGTTCGGGCTACGGGCGGGCTCGACGACAGCATCGAGGAGTACGACCCCATCGCCGGACGCGGGAACGGCTTCAAGTTCGTCGAGGCCGTGCCCGAAGCGCTCCTCTCGGCAGCGGCCCGTTCGGTCGAGGCTTTCCGGCGGCCGAAAGCGTGGCAGGCCCTCGTCGGGAACGCTATGGCTGCGGACTTTTCCTGGGAGCGCTCGGCGGCGGCGTACCTCGATCTTTACAGGAAGATCGCCGCGGCCGCCTGAGGCGCTAGGGCTGTCGGAGGAACTGGGTTGCCGTCTCCGGCGGGACGGGATTGATATAGAACCCCGTCCCCCACTCGAACCCCGCGACCTTGGTCAGGATCGGGAAGATCTCCAGGTGCCAGTGGAAGTTCCTTTCGATCTCGGGCCAGCTTTCGAGCGATAGCAAGTGATTGGGGGCTTTATGGAGGACCATGTTATAGGGGGGATCTCCGATCGTTTCCTTGAGCCGGGTGAGGACTTGCTTCATCGTTTCGGCCAGGGCCAGGAGTTCGCCCTCATCGACGTCTGTGAAAAACGGCGAGTGCCTCAGGGGGTAGACGGCCATTTCAAAGGGGAAGCGGGAGGCGTAGGGGGCGATGACCGAAAAATGCCGGTTGAGGAAAACCTGACGCACCCCGGCCGCGGCTTCCTCCCGGAGGATCCGGCAGAAGCCGCATTCCTTGAAGTTCCGGAAAAGCCTGTCGGCGCCGTAGATCTTCTCCTTGATCCGCTTGGGGACGATGGGCGTCGCCACGATCTGGGAATGAGGATGGCTCAGGGACGCCCCCGCCTCCTTGCCCTTGTTCTTGAAGAGCTGGACATACTGGTAGTGGAGCTCCTGCTCGATGGCCTTGATCCTCAGCTGGAAGACCCGGAAGACGTCCCGGATGTGCGGCACTGGGAGGTCGCTCAGCTCCAAGGCGTGGTCGGGGTTTTCGATGACCACTTCGTGGACACCGATCCCTTCCATCGATTGAAAGATGCCGCCCGCCGGCTTGGGTGGCGGCGTGCCGCGGTTCAGGGCCGGGAACTTGTTGGGAACGACCCTAACCTTCCAGCCGGGAGTATCGGGCGCCGTTCCCGCCGTCCTCAGGGCGAAGACCTCGGGCGGGGTTTTCGTTTCGTTGCCTTCGCAGAACGGGCAGAACCCGCCGGGCTCGGCGGCCCGCGCCGTTCCGCCGCCCGGCCGGAAATCGTCGGGTCGCTTGCTGCGTTCCGTGGCGATGATGACCCAACGCCCGCTGACCAGGTCTTTTCTCAGTTCCGACATCAGTCGCCCAGCAGGTGCTTGACCTTTGATTTGAGCTCGTCCAGGGAAGCGGACTTGACGACGTAAGCGTCGGCGGCCCAGGTCATGAAATCTTCCTTGTAGCTCTGGTAGGCCGAGTTGATGATGATCGGGATGTCCTTGCGGAGCCCCATGATCTGGGTGATGAGCTCGATCCCGTCCATGCCCGGCATGCGGATGTCGGTGATGATCAGGTCGAAAGTCGTTTTTCCGAGTTCGGCCAGGGCGGCCTCGGCGTCGGTCACCGCGGTGACGGCGTAGCCCTCCTGGCTCAGCTCCTCTTCATAGAGTAGGCAGAGGGCTTTCTCGTCCTCGACCAGCAGGATGTTTTTTTTCATGGGTTTTCACTCCCTTTCGCGGCAGAGAAAAATGAGTTTGAATAGGGCTCCTTTCCCGGGCCGGCTCTGGACCTCGATCTTGCCGCCGCAAGTGTCCATGACCCTCTTGCTGAAGGTCAGGCCGAGGCCCATGCCTTTTTCCTTGGTCGTGAAGAATGGCCGGAAGAGCTGATCCTTGTCCGGGTTGGAGATCCCCTTGCCCGTATCCCGGACGGAAAGGACGAACCCGCTCCTGTTCTTCCGGTACCCCCGGACCGTGATCACTCCCCCGGCGGGCGTGGCGTCGAAGGCGTTGTCCAGGAGGTTGCGGACGACCTCTCCGAACGAGATCGGATCGGAGAGGATCTGGGGCAGGCAGGGCTCCAGCTTGATGTTCAGCGCGTATCCCTGGGCTTTCATCCGGACCTGGGGGCTGTCGAAAACATCGGCCAAGGCCGGCCCCGGGTCGAAATAGACGGGCTCCTTCAGGCTGACCTTGAGGAAGTGGCCCATCTGGTAGATGATGTCCTCGAGCCGGCGGACCTCATCCCGGATGATGGTCAGGTTGCGCAGCCTCTTATCTTCCGGGAGGTCGGGCTTGAGGAGCTGGTCGGTGAACCCGCCGACGGCGACGATGGGGTTTCTGAGCTGATGGGTGACGAATAGCGCCATCTCGCCCATGGCCGCCATCTTCTCCGTTTCCAAGAGCTTACGGTGAAGCGTCGTCGAGTAGATGTAGTTGCCGGCGATCAGGCCGCAGAGGCCGGCCAACTTGATGTCGGCGGGCGTGATCGGCGTCCGGGTGATGGCGTTGTCGAGGATGATCTCGCCGACGATGTCGTCCCGGGCGAGGAGCGGGATGCAGAGGAACTCGTCGACCCCGATCATGTTGAGGAAGCGGCGGTCCACGAGGGGCTCGCTCGCGGCTTCGCGGACGAAAAGGATCTCCTTGCGGCAGGCCGCGTAGGCCGGGATGAGGGCGCCTTCCTCGTCCGCCGAATAGACGAGTCCCTTGAGGCGGCCGCTGAGGGTGTCCTCGTTCTTGTTGACGAGGGCCCGGTTGTGCTCGATGATCTCGATGTAGCCGATGCCCGGGGTCGACAGGACCTCCCAGATGGAACCGGCCTCCTCGGCCGAGCTCGGGCCCAGCCACATCTCGCCCTTGAGGCGGTCCCCATGCTTGAGGAAGAGCATGGCCCGGTTGAAGCCGACACCCGAACCCGAGGTCAGCGCCGTCAGGATGACGAGGAGATTGTCCTCGAGGGAGAAGGGCTGGAAAAAGCTCTGGGAGATGATCGACAGCAGCGTCATCTCCCGGGGAGCGTCCCGCTCGAAGTCCGGGGAGAGGATGTTGTACGTTTCGATCATTCGGACGTCCAGCCCTTGGGAACGACCCGGATGCCGGTCTTGCTGATCTTGAAATTCCGGACGTCCCGGTCGGGATCGAAGCCGACCTCGAAGCGCTCGCCGATGACCGCGGCTTTATCGATGATGACTTTGCGGAGCCGGGCACCGCGGCGGACATGGACGTTCTCGAAAAGGATCGAGTCCACGACCTCGGCCCCGGATTCGATGCGCACGCCCGGGGCGATGATCGATCTTTCGACGAGGCAGTCGGATAAGGAGCATCCGGTGCCGACGATGGAGGAACGGATCTCGCCAGCGGTGATGAACGTCGGAGGATACTGGGGCTTGTAGGTCCGGATGGGCCAGGCCGGGTCCTTCAGGATGACCGGCGGGTCCAGCGATAGGAAGGCCATATTGGCTTCCCAATAGGCGTCGATCGTGCCGATGTCCTGCCAGTAATCGTCGAACGTGTAGGAGTAAACGCGGTGGCTGCCGATGAGGGCCGGGAGGATGTCCTTGCCGAAATCGTGGGAGCTCCGCGTATTCCGGGCGTCCTTGAGCAGGGCCTTGATCAGGACGGGGGTTTTGAAAAGATAAACGCCCATGGAAATGAGGCTTTTGCTCGCGTCCCAGGGCGTCCCGAAGGGCTTTTTCGGTTTTTCCAGGAACTCGATGATCCGCCGCTCCTCGTTGACGCTGATGACGCCGAAGCGGGAAGCGTCTTGGATGGGTATCGTCCGGGTCATGACCATCGCGTCGGCGTCGGTCTGGCCGAAGAAGAGGAGCAGCTTGCGGTAGTCGGCGTTGTAGACGTGATCGCCCGAGAGCACCAGCACGGCCTCGGGATTTTCCTGCTGAATGGTGTAGATATTCTGGAAAACGGCGTCGGCCGTCCCTTCGTACCAGTGGTCGCCGACCCGTCCCTGAGCGGGCAGGGAGAAGATGTAGTCGCCGCTCTCGGCGTGGAAGATATTCCAACCGTTGAGGATGTGGCGCTCGAGCGACAGGGACTTGTACTGGGTCAGGAGCGTGATACGGCGCAGGCCCGAATTGAGGGCGTTGGACAGACTGAAGTCGATGATCCTGTAGATCCCGAGAAAAGGGACGGACGGCTTGGATCGGTCGCGCGTCAGCGGGTAGAGCCGTTCCCCCCGGCCTCCGCAGAGGACCATGACCAGAGTTTTCTTAGATAACCGTTCCATCGGGCAGGACGACCTCCTCGAACAACCGGTCTTCGGTTTCGAAGACGCGAAGGAGCGACACCTCGGGGTCCGTGAGGACCCGGCCTTCCTCGAGCCACCCGACGAGCGTCAGCGCCCTCTCGAAGTGCTCGGCGGCCCTGTTCTCGGCATAATCCCGGGCCGACCAGGTCGAGATGAGGAACGGCCAGTCCGAGCTCTCCA
This sequence comes from uncultured Eubacteriales bacterium, assembly GCA_964652895.1. Taxonomy (GTDB): domain Bacteria; phylum Acidobacteriota; class Aminicenantia; order Aminicenantales; family Saccharicenantaceae; genus RBG-16-66-30. Next base: position 12,523 of record CAZZCH010000070.1, on the reverse strand, counting down.
GCAAGAACTTCTCGCGGAAGAACTGCTTGAGGACCCGCCGGTCGAGGCGGGCGAGGCGAGGCGTGAGCGCGGCCGCCTCCTCTTCGATCCTGTAGATTTTCTTCCAGATCCAGGACGTGGCGTCGTTGAGCCAGATCCAGTGGAATCCGCCCTGGCCCCATGAGCCCTCGGGAAGGGAGATGATGGCATCGGGCGGCAGCCGGTCGAGACAGCCACCGGCGGTCATGGGCTTGATCGGCCCGGAGGCGAGTTTTTTAATGACGAGATAAAGCCATTCGGGACCCTCGAACCACCAGTGTCCGAACAGCTCCGTGTCGTAGAGGGCGACGACCGAGCCCGATGTTTTTCCCCTGAGGGTCTCCTCGATGACGGAGACGAAATGCCCGGCGTGCTCCTCCATCCTTTCCCGGGTCCGGGCCGGATCGTAGGGTTCCTTTAGGCCCAGGTCGGCGTCGCTCGAGGTGATCCTCCAGTACCGCATGCCGCCCGGGAAATGCTTTTTGTGGAATTCGAGATAGGCGCCGTCCCCGGGATAGCCCACAGAACGGCTCCAGACCTGCGAGCCAGAGACGTCGTCCCTGGCGAAAAACGGGACGCGCGAGGGATAGGCCAAGTAGGCGGAATAAGGGTCCCGCGGCGTTTCATCCATCGGCTTGTAGGACCCCTGGAACTTCTCCCAGAGGAGCTTCAGGCCGGGAAATCGGTCGAGGTAGACGCCCTTGGCATCCCCGCCCTTGAGGAGATGGGCGTCGACGAAAAAATAGCCGATGCCTTCCTGTCCCAGGATCTCGTCGACACCGAGCCGCGGATAGGGCGCCTTGTCTTCGACCGGAGATTTCCAGTTGTAGCCGGGCCGGTAGGCGCACTCGGGGATCCAGAACCCCCGGGCCTCCCGGCCGAAGTGCTTGCGGTAGGTGTAACGCCCCTGCCGGACCTGCTGCCGGATGCTTTCGTCCCTGGCGAGAAGCGGGAAATAGCCGTGCGTCGCGGCCGAGGTCAGGACCTCGATGGTGCCTTGGTCCTGGAGGGACCGGAACGCGTCGATGATGTCGTCGTGACAACGGCCGTGGAAATGGCCGAGGACCTTCCGGTACCAGGCCTCCCAGAAATCGGTCAGCGAACGCAGGGCGGTATTCCCCGTCCGCTCGAAGTACTCCCGGTCGCGGACGGCGATCTCGATCTTCATTCTCAGGTACTCGTCGAAGCCCCGGGCGAAGCCGAGATCCTTGAGCTGCTCCATCAGGACCGGTGTGAAGCTGACGCTCGTCTGGACCGCGATCCCTTCGTCGGCCAGCCGCTCGAAGACGTCGAGGAGCGGCATGTATGTTTCCGCGGCGGCCTCAAAGAGCCAGTCCATCCCGTGCGGCCAACTGCCGTGAGACAGGACGTAAGGGATGTGGCTGTGCAGGACGAGGGAGAAGAACTTATCGGCCATGGCGCTCCTTCAAGACGATGCTCAAGCGCTTTTTCGCGTTCCCGGCCAATTCCACCGGCCACACCGGACAGAAACAGTATCCTTGGTGGATTATATCAAAACCCCCTTCGGATTGGGAGAGCGTCCGGAGGGCGAAGGACCAGAAGGCGTCCGCGCCTTCGGCCTCGAAAAGGAGGCGGCCTCCATAGAGGAGCGCTCCGCCGGGCGGGCGGAGCTCGAGCTCGTGGGGGAAGGCCAGGAAGTTCCATTCCGACCCGTATCTCAGGGACAGGCTTTTTTCCGTGAGGTTCTCGATCTCGATCACGACGCGAAGCGAACCGTCCCCGGTCCCGATCGTCTTTCGGACGGCGAGAGGGACGCGCCCGTCCGAAGCTCCGACCGCCCCGAGGCGCTCGAGGACGAGCGTTTTCCCCGCGGCCTCGAACGAGAACGGCCTGTCGACGAAATCCCCCTGTTCTGCGTAGCCGGCCTTCCGGAAATCCTCCGCTACCGTGTCGGCGTGGAAGAAATGATCGATGAGCGAGAATCGAGGATATCCGTCGGGGCGGACGAGCTCTTCGGCTTCGGGCGGCAGCTTCTTGCCGAGCTCGTGGATGCTCTTCCCCGTCCCCTCCTCCCCTTCTCCGGCTTCCGGCGACCGGTAGTAGGATTCGCTGTGCCGGGAAAGGACGTCGGAAAGGTTTCGCGACCAGGGGCGATAGTCGATCTCGACGAGGGCGCCGCCCGAGGACGGCTTGACCAGCAGGCCGAACGCCGGGTCCCGGTAAACGAGCTCGTCCCGGCCGTCGCAATCGTAGTCCAGGCGGTTCCAGCCGGGCGGGTCAGGCGTCCGTTTCTCCGCTTCGAGGAGGTGATGAAAGACGGCCTCGCGGAGATGGGGCAGATAGAGGCCGCCGAAGACGCCGTGCCAGTAGGGGTCGTTGCATTGGCCTTTGTAAAGGTCTTTGAGCGCGTCCTTATCAGCCCCGGCGGAGTGGACGGCCCGCGAAACCATGACCATCCGCTTATGGAGGTGGTTGGCCTCCGTGTACTTGCGGAAGAAATCGCGAAAGAACCCGCCCCGCAGGAATCGGCGGGCTTCCGGGCCTGTCCCGGCCTTGAGCTTCTTGAAGGCCGTCAGCTCGTCGGGCTCGAGGACCCACTCCATCATCTCTTCGTAGGACGCCGGCGGAAGATAGACCCTGCCCGAGGGCGGATGGACATCCAGATACTCGGAAAACGACATCATCCGGATGCCCTTGTCTTCGATGAAGTCGAGGAACCGCTCGAGCCAGCCTTCCTCGAAAACCCATTTATGGGTGCCCGGCCAGACGCCGAACTTCTCGCCGTCGTCCCCGAGGATGGCCGTCCCGCCCGAAGCCCGGAGGCCGTCGAGATAGGCGTCGATGTCGTCCAGACCGTGGAACGGCACGAGGTAGCGGAGCCTTTTGTCGATCGGAAAAAGCCGCAAACTCCGGCCCTCTTCCTCGGTGACATAGGTCGTGGCCAGGTCGCGGACCCCGGCGTAATGAAAATGCTCTTCGTCGAGAAGGGTGTATTCGATGCCCGCCGCCGCCAGGGACTTGGCCAGGTGGGGCTCCCAGACCCTTTCCGCGAGCCACAGCCCGCGCGGCGCCTGTCCGAAATTCTCCCGGAGGTAGTCGGTCATCATCCGGATCTGGCGGACCCGGTCCTCTTCGGGAATGATCGACAGGATGGGTTCGTAGAAGCCTCCGCTCATGAGCTCGACCTGCCCCCGGCCGGAAAGCTCCTTGACCAGGTCCCAACAGGTCCGTTCGTTCGCTTCCATGTACTCCCAGAGAGGGCCGGAGAAGTGGAGGGCGAAGCGGAAGCCCGGATGTCTGGCCAGGCCCTCGAGCAGCGGCCGGTAGCAATCCTTGAACGCGGCCTTGACGACATGATCGAAATTCCCGACCGGCTGGTGGTTGTGGACGGCGAACAAAAAGATGAGCTCGCTCAATCGGGCGCCTTTTCTTCAGCCAGCCGGGCCATATGATGATAGTTCTTCGCGGCGTGGTCATTGACCCAAGGGAGGATGTATTCCCGCGTATCCGGGTCGCGGTAGATCGGTTGATGGAAATGCCAGACGAAAGCGAGATGCATGCTCAGATCCCTTCCTGGGCGAGGATGGCGGCGAGAGCGGCCAGGACGATGGCCTGGAGCTCCAGCTCGCGGGGATGGACGCTCGAGACGACATCGAGAGCGGAATGGTGGACGTCGAAATAAGCTTGGGCGTTCGTCATGATGGCCGCCGGCTCCGCTCCCTGTTCGATGAGCGGTCCGACGTCCACTCCCCCGCCGCCGGGAACGATGAACGATACGCCGAGCGGCATGAAGAGGTCCGCATAGGAGGAAATTTTTTCCAGCACCCGGCTGCCTCGTCGGCCGATGGCGAGTCCGACCGGGACGAAGCCTCCCCGGTCCGATTCCGCCGCGACGAGATGGCGTTCGCCCGTTCGCTGCGGGGCATGGACGTAGGCCCGGCCTCCCGTCCCGCCGAACTCCTCGTCCATGAAGAGGACGGCGCGGATGGTCCGCCGCGGCCGCAGGTCGAGGTCCTTGATGAGCCGCAGGGCTTCGAGCGCCGCCGCGCAGCCCGCGCCGTCGTCATGGGCGCCCACAGCGAGATCCCAGCTGTCGAGGTGCCCGGCAAGAAGGATGATCTCGCCCGGAAACTCGGATCCCGTGAGCTCTCCGACGACGTTGGCCGAGAGGACCTTGCCCATGCTCCGGCAGTTCAACCGGAGGGAGACGGAAACGCTCTTTTCTTCTTTGAGAATCGCGCTCAGAGTTCCGGCGTCCCGAGTGCTGACCGCGGCCGCCGGGATCCGCGGCATGCGGGGATCATACTGCATCAGTCCGGTATGGGGATTCCCGTCCTCGCGGAACGTCAGCGAGCGGACCAGGACGCCGACGGCGCCATAGCGGGCGGCCGCCGAGGCCCCGTTGACGCGCTGGTCGGCGGCGCCGGCGTATGCGGAGAACGGATCGGCGAGGCGCCTGTCCATCGGCCGGTTGAAGAAGACGATCTTGCCCTTGAGCATCGGTCCCAAGCGAGCCAACTCATCGAGGCCCTGGACCTCGACGACCGGGGCGGCGAGGCCGGCTTCCGGCGTCCCCACGCTGCCGCCGAGGGCGCAAACGGCGAGCGGCACGGCGGCCCGGGTCCCGGAGGCGATGATCTCGGCCTTCCCGGCATCCCCTCGCACCCAGTGTCCGACCTCGACCGGCTCGGCGTGGACGTTGGCGAAGCCCAGCTCCTTCATGAGCTTGAGCGATAGGTCGACAGCGGCGGCGGCTTCCGGAGACCCTGTCAAACGGGGTCCGACCGAGGTGATCCGCTTGAGGATCTCGAGGCCCCGCTCCCCGGCCAACCCGGCCTCTCGGAGCCGGTCGACCGTCTGTTGATAATGAGATGACGCGCGCCCGTCCTGGGGTTTCGCGGCGCTTGCGCCAAAAGAACAGAGCAGGAGGATCAAAACCGGGGCTATCCGGAGCGATGCGCGAAGCTTCGCGGCCGGCTGGCCTTCAAATCCATTTGTCTTGATGCTCATAGCGCTATTCGCGCATGTCTCTGCGGCACCCGAGATTCCTTTCGAAATCCTCTTCTCAACGATGGAGGAAACAGCGTTCCGAATCGAGCTCTCCCGACTTCCGGGTGATGATCATGGCCAGCCCGAGTTCGTTGGCCTTGTCGATGACTTCCTGGTCCTTGATCGAACCCAGCGGGTAGATGATGGCCTTGATGCCGTTCTTGGCCGCGAGTTCGACGACGTCGGGGAAGGGCATGAACGCGTCGGAGGCGAGGACGCAGCCCTCGGGACCATAGCCGCGCCGGGAGAGCCGGATGGCGTTCTCGGCCGAGTCGATGCGGCTGCGCTGGCCGGAACCGATGCCGTGGGTCTTGTCGGACGTCCCGATGACCACCGCGTTCGACCGGGTGAAGCAGGCCACCGTCCAATTGAACAGAGCGGCCCTGATGTCCTCGGGACTCGGCTTCTTAACGGAGACGACGTCCACCGACTCCGGTGAGACGATCTTCGAGTCGAAGCGTTTCTGGACGAGCAGCCCGCCAGCCACGCGTTTGACTTCGAGGCCGTTGTCGACGGACGGTGCGTCGAGGCGAGCGCCCATCCGGACGACCCGCAGGACCTTCCGCCCGGCCAGGACCTCCAGGGCTTCGGGAGAGTAGTCTGGGGCGTAGACGACCTCGACGTTGCGGGGGCTCTCGACGAGGAGCCGGGCCAGGGGCTCGGTGACGCGGTAGCTGAAGACGTCGACGCTCCCGAAATTGGAGAGCGAGTCGCACTTCCAGGCCTTTTCGAAGGTCTCGACCGGGTCGTTTCCGAGGGCGACGCCGCTCGGCATCTCGTGCTTGATGAGGACGCAGGTCGGACGGCCCTTGAACACGGCGACGAGCTTCCGGGCCAGCCTCTGGCCGAGGTCCATGTCGCCGACGTTGATGTAGCTCAGCCCCTTCGTACCCTCTTGGAGCACTTCGAGGTGACCCATGTTCGGGCCCTCGGCTCCGGCCTCCTGGTAGAAAGCGGCCGGATAGCCCGGGTTCTCGCCGTAGCGCATGGGGAATTTCTTGACGAACCGGCCTTCCCATAGGCCGAGACTGTCCGGGAAATCCTCCCCGACCTTGGTTTGGTATTGGCTGCGGGCCGTCCTCTCGGGTTTGCTCATCGATCATGTCCTTTCGTGGCGGTTGATGATGTGGACGTCGTGGTCGTCCGGCCGGGAGAGAGATGCCAAGACGCAAGCGACGGCGACGCGGAAGTCCTTTCCCGCGGCGGCGGGAGCGAGGTCCCCGTAAACGGCTTCGGCCGCTTCGCGGGCGGTCTCGCCGGCGAGACCGATCCGGCGCGGCTCACCCTCGAACGCGGGCAGCGGGTCGGAGTTCGGCCCGGCATAAGTGGAGACCAGCCGCCCCTCCCCTTCCCGGAGCGGGACCTCGAAGTAGCTCCTCAAAGACTCTCCCGACCCGCCCATCCGGACGAGGCTCAACCCGGCCGAGCCACGGACGAGACAGCCGCTGACCCGCGGCGTAAAGATGGGGGCGTCGGGTTCGTAGTCCCAGTTTGCAAGGGCTTGTGACAGCACGCTGATCGGCCCGGCCCCGGACGCCATGCCGGCGCGGATGTCGGCCGTCTGCTTGCCGTTGGATACGGCCACCCCCGTTTGTCCGAATAGAAGGGCGGGGTAGACAAGAAGATCGACGTTCCCCGTCTTGAGGACGTCTTCGTCTGTCGGTTGGACCCAGATGCCGTTGTCGCGGAGGACCAGCTTCCGGGCCTGGCTCGAGGGCGAGCGCCCGGTGATCGCGTAGACGATCACGGCCCTGCCGCCTGAGGCAGCCAGGCCCATGGCGATGAGGCGGCCGGGGTATTCGAGGCTCGCGTGCCGTTCCGTCGTCTTGTCCATCGGCTGGTCCTTTCGTGCTTATTGATAACACAGCCCCTTGCGCCTGTCAAAATCGACTTGAGGGAAGTTCGGCGAATCTGATAGAATCCGGAGGAGACCCGGTGAAGGAGGTCGCGGCGACGATGAAGAAGACCGGCATTCCGAAGGAATCCTTTCTTGACCACGAATTCCTGGAGTCCCCCGAGGGACGGACGCTTCGCATCCTGAGCGAATACCTGGGCCCCATGGCCCACCTCGACCGCACCAAGATCAACAGTACGATCCTTTTCCTTGGCTCCTCCAAAGCCGATCCGACCGACGCCGATTCCGATTTCCACCGCTATTATTGGGAGGCGGAGGAACTGGCCTTTCTCCTGGCCAAGTGGGCCATTTCGCTGAAAAAGCCCAAAGGCAAGGATTTCGTCGTCTGCACGGGGGCCGGTCCCGGCATCATGGAGGCGGCCAACCGGGGCGCCTCCCGGGCGGGAGGAAAGACGGTCGGGATGAACATCTCGCTTCCCCAGGCCCAGAAACCGAATCCCTACGTCACGCCCGAGCTGTCCTTCTCCTTCCATTATTTCTTCATGCGGAAATTCTGGCTCGTCTACAAGGCCAAGGCGGTGATCATCTTTCCGGGGGGATTCGGTACGCTCGACGAATTCTTCGAGATCCTCACCCTGCTCCAGACGAGCAAGGTCTCGAAAAAAGAGCTCGTTCTCGTCCTCTACGGCGGGGACTATTGGGGGGACCTCATCAAGTTCGATTCCATGGTCGAGAAGGGGGCCATCTGCGCCGACGACCTCAAGCTCTTCCATATCTGTTCGACGCCTCGCGAGGCCTTCGCTTTTCTCAAGAAAAGGCTGACGGGTTTTCTTGGCTGACCCAAACAGGGCTCAGGGGGCGGAGCGTGGTGGACGAGCTCGTGTTGCCCTCGCGGTCGCCCTGATCCTGGGCGCGTCCGCCTGCGCCAGGCTGCCGTATGCCCCGAAAAGCGGCGTCGAAGTCGGCGTCGCCTCCTGGTACGGGCAGGAATTTCACGGCCGTCCGACTTCGAGCCGGGAAGTCTTCAACATGAACGACATGACGGCGGCTCACCGCACGCTGCCTTTCGGGACGCACGTCATGGTCACGAACCTCGAAAACGACCGGTCGGTCGTCGTCCGCATCAACGACCGGGGCCCCTTCGTCCGGGGCCGGATCATCGACCTGTCCTACGCCGCCGCGCGAGTCCTGGGCCTCATCGGACCGGGAACGGCCCGCGTCCGGCTGGAAAATCTGGGCGGATTCCGCGAACCGGCCCGGGTGTCCGGAGGGATCTGGCTCCAGGTCGGTGCTTTCTCGGTCCAGGAGAACGCCTACGCTCTTAAAAAACGGTTGGACAGCACCTATCCGGGAGTGGTCGTGACGATCCTCAAGACCAGGACCGGGACCTACTACAGGGTCAGGGTCCGGGCCGATGGGAATTCGGCTGACGCGCTGGCTTCGCGATTGGCCGGAGAGGGCTTCTCCGTCATCCTCATCCGCGATTAAAAGCAGCCCCGCCCAAGCCTACCGGTTTATCTCACGGCGCTTGTAGAGATAGGCGGCGTCCCGGAGCTTGTTCTCGACCCCGTCGTGGACGGCGTAGGTCCCGCCCTGTTCAAGGCAGGCCGCGCCGAACTCGCCTTTCTTGCTGAGCGCGTAGAAGTTGAGCCCGAACTTGGGCCGCCCGTCGGCATCGCAGAGCCGGGGCACGAGCTTGGCCTTCGCGACGATGGCCTCGCATGTCTTCAGACAAGCCTGCTCGGGCGAGAGGCCCCGTCCCATGAGGTCGACAATCCGGAAGCTGGCGCAGGTTTGGAGGTTGGCCTCGCCCCGCCCCGTCGACCCGGCCGCCCCGATCTCGTTGTCGACGTAGAGCCCGGCCCCGATGATGGGCGAATCCCCGACCCGTCCGGAGAGCTTCCAAGACAGGCCGCTCGTCGTGGTCACGCCGGCCAGTCTTCCCGCGGCGTCAAGAGCGATGCAGTTGATCGTCCCTTGCGTGCTCATGACCGAGCGGAGCTCTTCGGGGACGCTGCCGGGCTTCGGAGGGAACCAGTTGTCCCGATCCGACATGGTTTCCTTCCAGCGCAGCCAGGCGGCGCGGGACTTCTCCGTCAGGAGGTTCTCCTCTTTAAAGCCGTGGGCCCGGGCGAACTTAAGCGCGCCTTCCCCGACGAGGAGGACGTGGTCCGTCCTCTCCATGACGAGCCGGGCCACCCGGGATGGATTCTTGATATTCCGGAGGGCGGCCACCGCTCCGGCCGTGTGCGTCGGCCCGTACATGACCGAGGCGTCGAGCTCAACGATGCCGTCTTCGTTCGGCAGGCCGCCGTAGCCGACGGACATATCGTTGGGGTCGTCCTCGACGATGTTCACCCCGGCGATGACGGCGTCGAGGGGGTCTCCGCCGGACTGAAGGATCTCCATGGCTTTTTGGGTGGCCCGGATCCCGTTCCCGCTGGACACGACACGGGGGCCCGCGCCGGCCGCCGATGAAACGGGCGCAGGGACAAGCCCGCCGGCGAAGAGCGCGGCCGCGCCGGCCCCGGTCTTCAGAAAATCCCGTCTTGAATATTTTGCCATCGCGCTGTCTCTCCTTTTAATCTGAGGTCTCGTTGGGGTCCTCTTTTTCAAGGTCTTCGAGGAGTTGGATAAGGATGGCGTGGTCGCCCTCGGGAACGTCGAACTTGCGCACGCTGCCGGAAAAAACATCCATTTCCCGGCCGTCGAGGAGAAGCTGGTATTTGCCCTTCTTCAGAAAACGCAGCTTGACCGTCCGCTTTTTCAAGGTTTTGATGTTGAAGGACACTTCCAATTCGTTGTAAAGGAAGCGGCGGATGACCGCTCCCCCGCCGACGGCCAGAATGGTATCACCCTCTTCGCGCAAGACGGTCGAGGAGTTCCCCGCCTCGACCTCGTAATGGCGGCCCTGGACGAGGACGCGCGACAGCTTTCCTTTGCTTTCCGGCTTGAGGATGCCGAAGCGGAACCCCTCCTGCGGGGTGAAGTCGAGATATTCTTCGACCGCGATCAAGGCGGCCAGGGGGCTTTCGCTCTGGTAGCGCTCACCGCCCGCCTCTCCGGTGAGGGAATCAAAATTCTCGGGAGAGAGACCGAAGCTATCCCAGCTCCGCAGGAACATCTCGGCGCTCTTCCGGGCGAATTCGGAAGCGACGATATCGAACCCGTAGGCTTTCAGTCCCTGATAAACGAGGTAGTTGGTCGACGGCTGGACCGCTCCGCGCCAAAGCTGCTGGCTTTCGGGCCTGAAGGCCGGGTCATCCCGGGAGATCGAGGGGATGACATAGTCGCCCCAGAACTGTTTGGGATCGAGCAAGTGCTTCAGCATTTTCTGGGCGCGGGCGTCGTCGGGGATCCGGGCCAGGAGCGGGAAAAAAGAGGAGGCCGCCTTATGGACCGAAAAACGGCCGTCCCAGGTGCGGTCGAAATAGAAACCCTCCTTCTCGTTCCACAGGCGGGAGTTGACGAGAGCCCGGATCTTCTCGTACTCGTCGCGGTACCGTTCGACTTCGACGGCGCGTCCGAGGACCGAGGCGATCTCGGCCAGGCACCAGGCGTCCAGGGCGTAGAGGGAGTTCAGGTCGACGCAGTTCAGCATCAAGGTGCCGGACTCTTCGTTGAATGGGACGCCATCCCAGTTGGGCAGGTCGTCCTGCCCGGATTCCCAGCAAGCCCTCTTCTGACCCGGAGCGTTCTTCTCCCAGGTGCCGATGAGCTCGGCGTCCGACCCCCACTCGAGGAGGCCGTCGCCGTTGCCGTCTCTACGAGCCAATCCGTTCGCCCGCGGCGCCTTCCAATACGCGTGCCAGCGCTGGAGATGGGGATAAGCGTGCCGGAGGATCTCCATGTCCCCCAGCCGCTCGAAAAGTTTCAGAACGACGAACGCTCCGATGGGAGGCTGCGAACGGTCGGCGGTGCCCCCGAAACGGCCCCGCCAATTCGGGAGGTTCCCGTTCGGGTACTGGGTTTCGAGGACGGCCCGGAGAGTGTCGACGGCCAGCTTCTGGCTTTCGAGACCGAGCCCCAGGGAGTTGAACAGGGAATTCTCACCGCGGATCGTCCAGTAGTCCCGGCCCCCTTCCGGCCGGGGGAGGATCCCGGCCCGGCTTGACGGAGTATAAAGACGGTGGCTCCCCGCTTGATAAAGGACCGTCCAATGCAAGCTGTTGGTGATCGCCTCGGGCACGCCGGCGTAGGGGCCGCGGAGCTTGACCCGCTTTTCTTCATAAGCGGCGGCTTCCTCGTCGATGAAAGCGCCGATGGTCTTGGCGTTCTTGAAGCGGTAGATGCGGTTGTCAACGGCTTGGGCGTCACCACCGACCCCGGCCACGAAGGCGATGGTGCGGTCGGCATCGGAGGGGTAGGATTGGGCGAGGCCGCCGGCAGGGGCGGAGGCCGGCTCCCCGGGTCGGCTCGTCCAGATCAGGTAGGACGGATTCCCCGGAGCGCCGCAACGTCCCTGGACCTGGCCGTCGGCGCGAAGGGAGTATTCGCATTTGAGATCCCACGGGGAATAGTGGACGATCGTGACCCGGACCTCCTCGGGGCAGAGGATGCGTCCGATGACGATCGTTTCGTCACGGCGCGACCATTCGAACGTCAGGGTCAACTTTCGCGGCGGGGGCTTCATCAGGATGGGTGTTTCCTTGCCCATCTTGAAAGGAAGGCCCAGGTCGAACTTGACCCGGGCGTAAAGGCCGTCGGGCGAATGAGGGCCGACCTGGGAAACGAGGTAGTAGAAGTCCCCGCCTTCGGCCACCTCATCGACTCTCTCGACGCGCAGGAGAAAGGCGAAGGCGCAATCCTTGGCCGGGGCGATGACCAAGCCGGGCCAGCCCGGCCCATCGAGCGATCCGATGTAAGTGTCTTTCCAGGGATAGAAGATCTCGGGAGTAAGGCTCGACGTTCCGATGAGGAGCAGACTTAAGACAAGAAGTGTTTTTTTAGTCATTCCGGAGTCCTGACCGGCTCAGCCCTCCTCACCGTCTACTTTATGGAAATAGGGCCTGGAAATCAACCTATTCATTCCCAAGGAAGTGCTTTTCTTTTCGAGCTGTGATAAATTGAGTCTTCCGAATTCTAGGGAGGAACTCATGGATTTCCGGCTCTATTTTCGTTCCCGTCAGGGGGAGATGGTCCATCTCCTGAAGCAACTCACGATTCTCGAATCTCCGACCCACGACAAGAAGGCCGTTGACGCCTGCGCGGCCTTCGTGGCCAGGGAGTTCAAAAGGATCGGCTGCAAGATCACGACTCTTCCCCAGAAGGAAATCGGCGACTTGACCGTGGCCGAGTTCGCGCCGGGCCGCCTGAAGGACTCCGATGACGAGATCCTCATCCTGACTCATATCGACACCGTCTGGCCTGTGGGGAAGATCGTCAAGATGCCGTTCTACGTCACCGGGAACAAGCTTTATGGCCCCGGTGTGCTCGACATGAAGGCCGGGGTCGTGATGCTGCTGACGGCCCTGCGGAGCCTCCACAGCCTCAATGTCAAGCCCCAGAAGCGGGTTACCATCTTCATCAACACGGCCGAAGAGACGGGGCACCCGGCCGCCCATGACCTCATTCGCAAGCTGGCCCGGAAGGCCTCTCTTGTCCTTTGCTTGGAGCCCGCCATCCCGGGCGGGGCGCTCA
>CAZZCH010000069.1:4876-18303 GCA_964652895.1 uncultured Eubacteriales bacterium | reverse complement strand
GCACCGGCTGGAGTCGCGCCTGGAAGATCAATTTCTGGGCCAGGCTTTGGGACGGGGATCGCGCATACACCATGCTGCGAAGCCTGTTGAACGTGGTCCGCGAGACGAAAACCATTTACGGTGAGAGCGGCGCCGGCGTCTATCCGAACCTGCTCGATTCCCATCCGCCGTTCCAGATCGACGGCAATTTCGGCGCGACCGCCGGCTACTGTGAAATGCTGGTGCAAAGCCACACGGGACGGATCCATCTGCTGCCCGCACTGCCCAAGGCGTGGCCGACCGGAAAAGCCACCGGCCTATGCGCGCGGGGTGGATTCGAGGTGGATATGAGCTGGGAGGACGGCCGCTTGACCCAGGCCGTGATCCATTCCAAGTCCGGCCTCCCCGGCCGGGTCGTTTGCGGTGATAAGAGCTGGGAATTCAACACCACGGCCGGGAAGTCCTATCCCCTCACGCTCGAACAAAAGGTTTCCCCGCGCAGCGTCAAGTCAATGGGGATGATTGACAATAATGAAGGAGGATACGATGTTAGAGACGAAGAGACCAAAGCTGGACATGCTGTCCAAATCATTCATCGACCAGATCGTTTCTGAAGCGTTGGATGTTCTGGGAAAAACGGGCGCGCTCATCGAGAACGATGAAGCGTTGCGGCTTCTGGCAGACGCGGGATGCGCACGTCAAGGGCAGACGGTGTCATTCAAGCAAAACCTTGTCGAAGAGTCCCTGAAAACCACCCCTCATTCCATCAAAGTCTATGAGCGCGGCGGCGATCTGGCGATGACTCTGGAAGGTGATGCGATCCACTTTGATCCGGGCTCCGGGGCGTTGAAGATTTTGGATCCGGTTACATTGGAAGAAAGAAAGCCGGGGACCAAGGATCTCGTCCGTTTCGCGAGATTGACGGATGCCCTCCCTCACATTGCGGCACAGAGTACAGAGATGATCTCCTTCGATGTCCCCGAAGCCATGCAGGACAGGTATCGGTTATACATCGGGCTCCAGTTCAGCAAAAAACCGGTAGTGACGGGCACTTTTGCCATGGAGAGCTTTGAGATCATGAAAGATATGCTGGTGGCCGTCCGGGGAAGTGAAAGAGCGCTGAGAGAGAAGCCCCTGGCGATTTTTGACTGCTGTCCCTCACCGCCTTTGAAATGGAGCAACTTGACCTGTCAGAATCTCATCGATGCCTCCAAGGCAGGGATCCCCGCCGAACTGATATCTATGCCGCTGACCGGGGCCACGGCTCCGGTCACCCTGGCCGGCGCGTTGGTGCAGCTGACTGCCGAAAACCTGAGCGGCATTGTCATTCACCAATTAGCCCATCCGGGATCGCCCATCATTTTTGGGGGTTCTCCCGCGGCGTTTGATATGCGGAAAGGAACGACGCCCATGGGAGCTGTGGAGTCGATGATGATCAATGCGGCGCATGTACAGATCGGGAAATATCTGGGGCTTCCCACGCATTCCTACATGGGACTTTCCGACGCTAAAAGCGTCGACGGACAAGCGGGCTTGGAGACAGGAATGGGAGCGCTCGTTGCGGCTCTAGCGGGTGCGAACGCCATCTCGGGTCCGGGTATGCTGAATTTCGAGAGCTGTCAGAGTCTGGAAAAACTCGTTCTGGATAACGAGATCTGCGGCATGGCTCTCCGGATGGTCAGGGGTATCGAAGCCCGGGGAGATCGATTGGGTGGCGATCTATACGGGGATATTTACGACGGCGCACATTTTTTTACTTCGAAAGAGACGCTTCGGTGGTTTCGTGAGGAACTGTATCAGTCCGGTTCGGTGATTGACCGCGATACATATGATGCCTGGATAAGTAAAGGCAAAAAGAGCGCCTGGGATCGGGCGTGCGGGGAAGTCGAGAGAATCATGCGTTCCCACACCGTAGAACCACTGCCGGACGATTCGCTCAAAGCGCTGATGAGCATCATGAAGCGCGACGCCCAGCGAATGGGCATCGATCTGCCTCCATTGGACTGATAAAAATGCCGTGAAGAGGATTCCATGGATCGACGCGGTTTTCTTAAAACCCTCGGGTTAACCGCTCCGGCCCTTGTTTGGCCCATCGATAAAGCGTTTTCCCCAAGAACGACATCGCCCGAAAAGCTGCCGAACATCGTGGTCATTGTGGGCGATGACGTGGGATACGGCGATTTGGGCTGTTACAATAAAGCTTCCAAGATCCCCACGCCCTCCATGGACCGCATCGCGGCTGAAGGAGTGAGATTCACCGACGCTCATTCGCCTTCGGCGCTCTGCTCTCCCACTCGCTACGGTCTCCTCACGGGCCGCTACGCCTGGAGGACTCGGCTTCAGAAATATGTCTTGCTGTCGTATGACCCGCCGCTCATCGAGCCGACTCGGATGACGGTCGCTTCCCTGCTCAAGAGGTCCCGCTACGAGACGGCTTGGGTCGGCAAGTGGCATGTCGGTCTCGAATGGTCGACCCAAAACGGAAGCCCCGCCGAAGATACGATAGACAGGGAGGCGCCCGGCAAGACGGACGAAAAACGCCAATGGATCATCGATTTCAACAAGCCGGTTCGGGGCGGTCCGATCGCCCTCGGCTTCGATTACTTCTACGGAACGTCGGCGTGCTGCACTTCGGATCCCCCTTACTGTTTCATCGAGAACGACCGGACCGTTGTCGTCCCGACGCGGACGAGCCGAGAGGAATGGCGCGGACTCCCGGGCTTCGTCCCGGGGCCGATGGCCGATGATTGGTCGGAGACGGATTGCGATTTCACCCTGACTCGGAAAGCCATAGGCTTCATCGATGGCCACCTCGAAAAGGATCCCCAAAATCCGTTTTTTCTCGTCCTCTCGACGTCCTCTCCTCATAATCCCTTTCTGGTTCCCGAGGCGATGAAGGGCAAGAGCCAGGCTGGCCCGCGCGGGGACCTTGTCACGGTTGTTGACTGGGCCGTCGGACAGATCGCCGACCATCTCGCAAAGCTTGGGCTCGCGAACGAGACGCTGCTCATCGTTACGAGCGACAACGGGGCTGTGCAGGGGGAGAACGGTCACAAATCGGAGAATGATTTCCGGGGAAATAAGGCCTCGGTCTATGAGGGCGGACATCGGATCCCCTTCATCGCGCGCTGGCCGGGCAAGATCCGGCCGGGCACGACGTCATCGGAGACCATCTCCTTGATCGATTTATTCGCGACGTGCGCGGCGCTCACGGGAACGGCGCTCCCGGACGACGCGGGCGAGGACAGCCGTAATGTGCTGCCCGCGATCCTCGGCCAGCCGGGCGGCCGGCCTCTCCACGAAGCGATGATTTTTGATTCGGGAAACGGAGAATTCTCCGTCCGGCAGGGGCGCTGGAAAGCCGTCGCCGGAACCCTGGATAGCCTTAAGGCGATCTCGGCAGATACGAAAGCCGGCCAACTTTATGACCTCGACGAAGACCCGGGCGAAAAAAACGACCTGTGGGCCAAACACCCGGATATCGCCAAGTCGATGATCGCGCTGTTCATAAAATATCGCGCCGAGGGCCGAAGCCGGCCCTCCCATTCGAGGAGCGGGTGAATGGCGTCCGTTGATACGATCACCCTCTATCGCCCCATCGGCCGAAGCTACATTGCCAATGCCACAAGAGGGGAGATCCATCATGAGCCGAAGGCGCGTTCGGACACGTCGCCAATTCCTTAAGGACGCCGGGACGGCCGCGGCCGCCTCGGGGTCGTTGGCGCTTTATTCAACCCTCGGCCTGACCGGCTGCGCGGGGAAATCCCGGCGTAAGCCGAACGTGGTCCTGGTCATGACGGACGATCATGGATTCGGCGATATCGGCGCGCACGGGAACCGGACCGTCAAAACGCCGACCTTGGACGCCCTCCATGCCCAGAGCGTTCGGTTGACGAATTTCCACACCGACCCTTGTTGCTCTCCGACGCGGGCATCCCTTCTCACGGGCCAGTACTCGGCCCGCTCGGGCGTCTGGCACACCATCGGAGGGAGGTCGCTGCTCGCCCGGGACCGGACGACCATGGCCGATCTCTTTCAGTCCGCCGGCTACCGGACCGGCATCTTCGGCAAATGGCACCTCGGAGAGAACTATCCGTTCCGGACGCAAGACCGCGGCTTCTAGGAAACGCTCGTCCATCGCGGCGGCGCTGTCGGCGCCGCGCCGGATCACTGGGGCAACGACTATTATGACGACACGTATATCCGGAATGGAAAGGCCCAAAAATACGAAGGGTACTGCAACACCGTTTGGTTCGACGAGGCCATCCGGTTCATCCGGGCCAACCAAGACCGCCCCTTCTTTTGCTATGTGCCGACAAACCTGCCGCACGCGCCTCGATTGCTGCGGGATCAAGCCGCCGGCCGGGACCTCATTCGACGGGACGAGTCTCCTCCCTTTGCTCCGTGATCCGGAGACAGCGTGGGCCGGGCGTACTCTTTTCGTGCATAACCAGCGGGTCGACTTTCCGGTGAAATACAAGGAATTCCAGGTGCTGACCGAGCGCCGGCGGCCGAATTCACCGTTCATCTTGCCGCGGGCCGGACTTGCCTCGAGGCCTGGTTCGATCCGCGGGGATCGGAGAAGCCCTGGCTTGCCGCTTCCGTCGCTGTTGAGCGAATCGGCCCAACGGATCCGGAGAAATTAGGAAGCTACCGCGCCACTCATCCGGACTCCCTTCTCCGATAAGTGTTCGGCGGGGGGGGGTCAGGTCAAATGAACGTGATCGTTATTTCACTGATATGACGACATTCCCCTTTTTGCTTCCGCTTTCGGCATAGCGGTGGGCTTCGGCAGTTTGCTCCAATGGAAAGCACCGATCTATGACGGATTTGATCTTTCCCGCCTCGATGAGCTCTTTGATGAAGATCAGGTCCTCGCTCTTTTCGTTGACAAGTACGCAGACAACTTTCCTGCCGCCGGCGATTGACGTCTTGAGCATTTGGAATGCTTGCTTCATCTTAAAACTGACGTAAAGACAGCGTCCGTTCGGCGTGAGCGAGCGTTTACACCGTGCGAACGGACTTTTTCCTAATATGTCGATGATAAAATCATAGGTCTCTTGGCTAGCGGTAAAATCCTCCTTGGTGTAGTCGATGACCTGGGCCGCTCCTAAGGATCTTACATATTCCAATCGTGACGTCCCGCAGACACCGGTCACGGTTGCGCCAAAGTGATTCCCGGCAAGCTGTACCACTGCCGGCCCGATGCCTCCCGAAGCTCCATTCACCAAGACTTTGTGATTGGACCGGAGATCGATCTTTCTGAGTATATTCAACGCCATGATCGCCCCATAGGGAATGGCAGCGGCTTCCTCATAGCTCATATTAGCCGGTTTGATCGCCACCACGCCATTTTCGCGCATACAGAGATACTCGGCATTTGCACCCAGGCGGGGACCGCAATATCCAAAAACCTGGTCACCGATCTTAAATCTTGTCACCGTCTTGCCGAAGGCCTCGACTTCCCCGGCGAATTCACTCCCTAGAATTGTTATCTTCGGTTTTCTGAAACCAAAAGATATTTTCCCAATGAGCCAGAAGAGGAAGGGCATGTGGAACTTTTTAGGGGAGATCGCTTTGAAATTCCGTATTAACGTATCCGCGAAATTGATCGGTGTCGCATAGATCCGGATCAGGATCTCATTGTGCTTCGGGCTAGGCTTCGTCACCTCTTTGAGCTGAAGAACTTCCGGTGGTCCGTATTCGGTAAATACAGCGGCTTTCATTACATGTCCTCCTGTGCGCTCCGAAATATCATCGTGATTGCTGCCATTCGCTTTTCAGTGAGTGCAAGCATATGATATTCCGATTACCGGACCGTATCAACGGAAGGAATACCAATCCGCCGTAGCCCCCGGACTGCCGAATCTTGAGTTCTTGACTATTGCCTGGGGCCGGGGATATTCTTATTTCGTGAGGAGAAAGGTCGAAAAATAAATTTCCTATCCTTAAAGGAGGCCTCATGAAAAACGGACGCATGACCACCGGGCTCGGCGTATTTCTTCTCTTCGCCGCCGGCGCGGCCCTAATCGGCCGGACTCCGGCGGACTCCTCCCAGGCGGGCGAGGCCGCCGGAAAACCGTTCCAGCCGACCTGGGAGTCGCTCCGGAAAAATCCCACCCCGCAATGGCTCCGGGAGGGCAAGTTCGGGATCTATACGCATTGGGGCGTCTATTCCGTCCCGGCCGTCGGGCCGAACGGCACCTGGTACTCCAATCATATGTATATGGACCCGAACTCCCCAGAGCGGGTCTATCATGAGGCCACGTACGGCCCGCTCGAAAAATTCGGCTATAAGGACTTCATCCCGATGTTCACCGGCGAGAAGTTCAACGCCGACGAATGGGCGGACCTGTTCCTGAAAGCGGGAGCCCGCTTCGCCGGGCCCGTCGCCGAGCATCACGACGGCTTTTCGATGTGGGACACGAAATACTCGGAATGGAACGCCGTCCGGATGGGGCCCAAGCGGGATATCGTCGGCGAGCTCAGCCGGGCGATCAAGAAGCGCGGCCTGAAGTTCGTCACCGCGTTCCATCACGCCGAGAACTGGTACTTCTTCCCGGTGTGGGACAAGCGCTACGACTGTTCGGACGCGCGCTACTCGGGCCTTTACGGTCCGATCCACAAGAAGGGCGCGCAGCCCGATCGGCAATTCCTGGAGATGTGGGAGAACAAGGTCCTCGAAGTTGTGGACAAGTACGAGCCCGACTTCCTCTGGTTCGACTTCGGCCTCGGGTTCATTCCCGAGTACTACAAGAAAGACCTCCTGGCCCGCTACTTCAACAAAGCGGCGGCCCAGAACCGGGAGGTGATCGTCACGTACAAGGACCATGATCTTCCGCCCGGCGTCGGCATCAACGACCTGGAGCTCGGGCAGGAGCGGGAGATGACGTACCACGAGTGGATCACCGATTCGTCCGTGGACAACCAGGGCGCGTGGGGCTACGTCAAGGGCGCGGGCTATAAGACCACGGAGAATCTCGTCCACAACCTGGTGGATCGGGTGAGCAAGAACGGATTCCTTCTGCTCAATGTCGGGCCGAAGCCGGACGGCACGATCCCCGAGGAGGCCAAGGAGCGGCTGCTCGGACTGGGGAAGTGGCTCGAGACGAACGGCGAGGCCATCTACGGCACGACGCCCTGGATCGTCGCCGGAGAAGGCCCGACGAAGCTGGACGGGCAGGGCCCGTTCAACGAGATGGACAGCCTCCGCTACAAAGCGCAGGACATCCGGTTCACGGCCAACGGGAATGTCCTCTATGCAACGGCTTTAGGCTGGCCGGGCGAGAAAATCCAGATCAAGAGCCTGGCCGGCGGCCCGAATCCCGGGCGGAACTTCTGGAACGGCCTCTATGCCTCCGAAATCGTCTCGGTCAGCATGCTCGGCGACGGCCGGCCCCTGGCCTGGGAATTGACGAAGGACGGGATGACGATCGAGACCCCGAAGACGAAACCCTGCGCTTATGCGTTCGTCTTCAAGATCGTGAGGCGCAAGCCCTTCTGAGCGCCGTGGAAGGGCGCCCCGGACTTCCGGCCCCCGGATCTTGAGGTTCCTGTGAAAAATGAAGTATTGAAAAAAGTTACTGCAGGCATATTTATTCTTCTTTCGGTTTTCTGTGCCTCCTGTCATAACAAGCAGAAAGCGGGGTTTCCGCCTGAACCTGCCGACCCCGACTCCTATCTTGTGTACCCGGCTGCCCCATTATCAAAAGATCAGGGGCTTCCATTAATGGGTAACCGTTTTTTTACATTCAGCACCGTTGTTCGCGTGAACCAGATCGAAACTTCGCGCGATGGATCCGAGGGTACCGATGAATCGAGTGTTCACGGTCCGGAGGAAGCCCGTACTTTTCGGGAAGCCGTGGAAAAGGGTTGGCCGGGGGCCCGGATAACATGGGCTTTCAGTTGGCTCGCGCTGAAGGATCAGCGGCCCAACTACAAGGATCTAAAGAAAGTGGTTGTCTCTTATCATAAAAAGTACGGCGATGAGATCACCTTTCTCCCGGGCGGCTATTTTGCCAATATGTATAACTCCCGGGAGCAGGTCAACCGCGACCTGCACGACGGTTTGCAGATGGTTTCGGACATGGTCGGCGGGGGTTACCGGCCCCAAAGCGTCATAGCCGGTTTTCTCTCCGCCGAAAACCTGCGATTCCTGGCCGAACAGGAAGGCATTCACGTTTGCCAGGGCAATATCTGGAGCCAGTATGCGGTCGACAACGGTGACGGCGAGGGCTCGGTATCCTATCCTTATTACCCGTCGCGCGAACATTTCTGCAAACCCGCCCAGGGTCAAGAGGACCTGATCGATTGTGTCAATCTCGACGGTTGGACCGTTGATTTCCTGAACGCCAGATTCCCAGGCGCCAGAGAGATCAATGAAATCCGTTGCGGCAGCCGGCAGGGGGTCGGTCCTATCGAAACGGTTCTCCGCCAGGGCACCGAGCAGGGGACAAAAGAGATGCTCGCGACCACAGCCGCTCATTTCGATACGGGATTCGCACTCAATGACTTTGCCTGGGTAACATGCATATGGGAATTGTGCCTGGTCGAAGGACGCAAAATCTATGGCTACGACGGCCGAAACGGACTGGACGGGCTGGTGATCTGGCTGAGTGAAATGCGACGGCGCTGGCCGGAGGCGAAGTGCATCACGCAAGGGGAGTTTGGGATGCTCTGGCGCGAGCAGTTCAAAAACAACGACAGCCTCGACTATCGCTTCGTGATGCGCGGCTCCGGCGTGTGCGGATCGGAACCTGAAATGGAGATCCGATGGTTTATGAACAAGGATTTCCGGTTGGCCCTGTTGCGGAACTGGCAAGACGATACCCCAGAAAAACTCATTGATTTCACCCGCTACGACCTCGAAGCCCAGGAACCCGCCGATCCAACACCCGGTCAACACACCCGCAATTGGAGTTTGCTCAACCGACTCAACCAGAAGGGAGTCCGCCCGCAGGACAAGCCCATTGCCATCGGACAATTGAACGCCGATGAACGGACGGTCATCAAGCGCCGATATCCGGAGTTGATACTCGGCGATCATAAAAAACAGAGGGAGGAAAGACGTTGACCCATTCAACCGCGAACGAGCCCACAGGGAGAGCCCGGCCGCGCGGCGAACAACAAGGAGGGCGGCGCGTCCAAGAGGCCGTTTCTTAGCGATCATCATGAAGGATCATCAACCAACCAACTGTTCACGGGCAACCCGTCGGATCCCGATCGTCTTGCTCGTCGTGTTCGCATTGCAAAGCGGTACTTGGCGGTGCCGTGAGATCGGTCCTGCCGATCCCGCGGCGGCGAACCCTTCTGAGAAGGGGACGGAGCCGGGCAGGGCCGATGATCGGCTTTCGCCCGCTGCGTTTGCCGATCCGCCGGTCCAGGCGCGGCCCGGCTCGTTTTGGGATTGGCTCAACGGGTCGATCACCAAGGAGCAGATCACCCGGGATTTGGAAGCGATGAAGCGCGGCGGCATGCGCGGCGGCGAGATCTGGGACGTGGCCGCTTACGCCGATCCTGACGGACGAGTTCCGGCCGGGCCTGCGTTTCTCGGACCGGAGTCCACGCGGCTGATCGTCCATGCGATTCGCGAGGCCGGCCGGCTCGGGTTGGAAATCGGCGTGGTGGCCTCCAGCGGTTGGAATGCGGGCGGGAGCTGGATTCCGCCGGAGCACGCCGGGAAAGGTCTTTATCAGTCGACAACCACGGTGACCGGGCCCGTGGATTTTCACGATGAATTGCCCCTGCCCGAGTTGCCGGAACTTTGTCCGCGGGATGCGCATGGCCGGCCGATCTATCTCCGCGAAGTGGCCGTGTTGGCCGTGCCTCACGACAAATCGAAAACGCTTGCCGCTGCGGACCGGGTCGTTGACCTGACGAAAATGATCGATGCCGACGGCAGGTTGCGTTGGGATGTGCCTGCAGGCGATTGGTCCATCCTTCGTTTTGTCTGTGCGAATCATGGGCAGCAGTTGATCGTGCCAAGTCCGAATTCCGGCGGGCCGATGATCGACTTCCTTGACCCGCGTGCCACCGAATTTCACCTCCATCATATCGTCACCACGATCCTCAAGGAGCTGGGGCGCAAGACGTTCGAGGGGACCAGCTTCAAAACGCTGGAGTTCGACAGCATGGAACTCGACGGGTTTACGCCTTGGAACGAAACCATGGCCGATGAGTTCCAGCGACGGGCCGGCTATTCGGTGCTCCGGTTTTTACCCCTGCTCGCCGGTTGGAAACTGGCGGATCCCGAAGTCCAGGAACAGTTCTTCACCGATTGGCGGAAGATGGTGAGCGACCGGTTGATCGACTCGCATTACGTGACGGGTCGGAAATTCCTCGAATCGTACGGAGTGAAGCTCATCGCCGAGGCGGGCGGGCCGGGGCCTCCGATCTGGGATTCCAATCCGGTGGATGGGATCAAGGCGCTCGGGGCGGTTGATATTCCGCGAGGGGAGTTTTGGATCAGGCATCGCGGGATCTTCCTGATCAAGGAAATCGCTTCGGCCGCGCATGTTTACAACAAACGCCTGGTCGATGCGGAATCGTTTACCACATGGCGGCGCTGGATCGACGGGCCGTTGAATCACAAGGAGATCGCCGATCGGGCGTTGTGCGAGGGTTTGAATTGTTTTTCGCTGCACACGTTCGCCAGTTCCCCGCCCGAGGCGGGGCTTCCCGGTTGGGCCTATCATGCCGGCACGGATATCAATCCGTCGGCGACATGGTGGCCGATGGTCCGCGGATTGACGGACTACCTGGCCCGGTGCTCTTATATGCTTCGCCAAGGGTGGTTTGTGGCCGACGTTTGTTACTATTACGGCGATCAGGCGCCGAACTTTTATCCGCCGTTGTGCAATGTGCCTGAGAAGCCGCTATTGGATGATCTCGATCCGCGCTACGATTACGACGTCTGTTCGTCCCAGGTGATCCTTCAGCGGATGCGCGTTGAAAACCGTCGGATCGTGCTGCCGGACGGGATGAGTTATGCGGCGCTGGCGCTGCCCGAGCAGGATCAACTCCCATCGGAGGTTCTCGAAAAGATCCGTGCGCTGGTAGCCGACGGGGCAACGGTGATCGGCCACAAGAGACCGACCCGTGCCCCGGGCTTGAAAGATCATGAAAAGGAAACCCGAAAGGTGGAGCGATGGGTCGATGAGCTTTGGGGTGGGGGTGAATCGTCGGACAAACAAGACAAGCCGGTGGTTCTGATCCGGACGATCGGCCAAGGACGGTTTATCATTGCCAGCGATCGAAGTGCAGCGCTCCGGGAAATCGGCGTCGGCGGGGATTTCGAGGTCGCAGGACGCGGTGAAGAAGACCTGGGTCCGCTGGACTTCATTCATCGGAAAACCACGGATGATGAATTCTATTTCGTCCGCAACAAGACCAGGGAGCCGCAGACGTTGACCTGCCGTTTCCGGGTTGCGGCGGGAACCAACGGGCAGGCGCCCGAATTCTGGTGGCCCGATTCGGGACGTCGAAGCGTTTGTCGCGATTGGAAAAGCGTCGCAAGCGGCCATACCGAACTGCCTGTGAAGCTTGGGCCGTTGGGGTCGGTATTCGTCGTCTTTCGGAAAGCGAGCACGGCCAATAACGAACCGCTTGATCCCCTCGCCTGCGACACTTTCGTCGCGGCGGACGCTCCCGCGCCGCTGACCCTCGACGAATCCTGGCAAGTCGAGTTCCCCGAAGGGTGGGGCGCGCCGCGAATGACGACCTTCGGGAAACTGCAAAGCTGGACCGAGTCGGACGACGACGGGATTCGATTCTTCTCGGGTATCGCCACGTATCGAAAGACATTCGAACTGTCGGAATCGTTAGCCAAAAAGAACCGGCTCTTCCTTCAACTGGGCGACTTGGCCGAAATCGCCGAAGTAACGCTCAACGGAAAGCGCCTTGGGCTGGTTTGGCTGCCGCCCTATCGAATCGAAATCTCCGGAGCCGTGCGTGCTGGCACGAATCAGGTGGAGATCCGGGTCGCAAACCTCTGGGCCAACCGGCTGAACGGTGATTCGGTGCGGCCCGAGTCAGGTCGCTTGACGCGAAGCAACCTCGATCGGATTCAAACCGATCCGATGTCGGATAGTTCGTACGGTCGGGTGCCCCTCGGAAAGACACGGCCCGTTTACAACGAGATCCCGCCGTTAATGAAATCGGGCCTTTTCGGGCCGGTTCAGATTATCACGCCCGGAGACGACTATGCGCATAAGACGGGAGACGGCATAAAATGACCGACAAACGAAACAGGAACCTGCCGTGTTTGATGGTCATGGCGGCCGGGCTGCTTTCGGCTTTCGCCGCCGGCGATCAGCAGAAGGTCACCGTGCTCAGCGGTGGCAAGACGGTGATGACCGGTTTGGGGCCAGCCGGGAAGACGTATTCGCTGACCTTTCCCGATGGAAAAGCGTCTCCCTCAATACGTTGAAGGACCAAGTCCCTTTCTCCTCTCATGAGGGGGGGGCAGTCCATTAGTGGCGCGCCGTTCCCCCGGCCGAGGACCTCTCTCACCCCTGAGGGTGAGACAATTTTTGTTTATTTCACCCAGGCAATGCTCACGGCGGGTGATTGACGCAATTTGTCGATAAGAGAGAATAGGGCCATCGGAGCAATGCCTTGGATATCTCGAGTTTCTTCTGGATAAGAGAAAGAACGGTCCCCCGGCCGTCTTTAAGAGAGTATCATATGAGGCGACCGGTAATTGACAGGAATTGTCGATAATATTATGATTACGGGATAAAAAATGGCATCAAACCTGGGCGAGCTGCTTTTACGGGAGAAGATCCTTTCCGTCGACCAGTTGAAGTCCGCGCTCGACTTCCAGAAGAAAAACAGCCTGCCCGTCTGCACCTCGCTCGTCCAGCTCGGTTATCTGAGCGAGGAGGACATCGCCCAGGCCCTCAGCCGCCAGCTCGGCTACCCCTACATCGACCTCGATCAGTTCGACGTTTACCCCGAAGTCATCAGCCTCATCCCGGTCGACGTGGCCAAAAAACACATGGTCATGCCGATTCACCGGATCCGGTCCTTCCTGACTTTGGCCATGGTCGACCCGACCGACCTCGAGATCATCGAGGACATCCGTTTCCGGACGGGGCTATCCATCCAGCCGGTCATCGCCTCGGAGACGGGCGTCATCAACGCCATCAACAAGTACTTCGGGACGGCCGACGCCATCCGGGTCAAGAAGATCATCGATGACATCGCCCTGGCCGACGATGGCCGCGTCAACATCATCGAAGACGAAAAAGAGGACAACGTCTTCGACGGCAATGAGAGCGAGGCCGAAGAGGCCCCGATCATCAAGCTCGTCAACCAGACCTTCATCGACGCCATCAAGCGGGGCGCGAGCGACGTCCACTTCGAACCGTACGAAACGAGCTTCCGCGTCCGCTACCGGATGGACGGCGACCTCTACGAGATCGTCAGCCTGCCGCTGAAATACCGGA
>CAZZCH010000069.1:1489-4776 GCA_964652895.1 uncultured Eubacteriales bacterium | reverse complement strand
TCGCCGGACATGAACATCATGACCGCCGAGGACCCGGTCGAGTTCAACGTCCCGAACATCAATCAGGTCCAGATCAAGGAGGAGATCGGCCTGACCTTCGCCGCCTGCCTGCGGAGCTTTCTCCGTCAGGATCCCGACGTCATGCTCGTCGGCGAGATGCGCGACGCCGAGACCGTCGACATCGCCATCAAGGCCGCCCTGACGGGCCATCTGGTCTTCTCCACCATCCACACCAACGACGCCGCGAGCACGATCGTCCGGCTGGTCAATATGAACGTCGAGCCCTTCCTCATCGCCGACTCGCTCATGCTCGTGGTCGCGCAGCGGCTCGTCCGGCGACTCTGCAAGAAATGCGCTCAGCCGCATGCCCTGCCCGAGGCCGCCCTGATCGAGATGGGCTTCCGGAAGGACGAGATCAAGGGCCTCCAGGCCATGAAGGCCGGCGGCTGCGACGCCTGCAACAGGACCGGCTACAAGGGCCGGACGGCCCTCTTCGAGGTCATGTCCATCGACGACGACATCCGGACCATGATCCTGACCCGGGCCCAGTCCCGGGAGATCAAGAAGAAGGCCATCGAGAAGGGCATGCTGACGCTGCGGCAGAGCGGACTCGTCAAGATCAAGAACGGAGTCACTTCGGTCGAGGAAGTCCTGCGGGAAACCGTCCGGGACCAATTCTAAGGAACGATAGAGAACGGAGGAAGATATGGCGAAACCGATTTTCGAACTCTTGAAAGCGTGCGTGGAAGCCGACGCGAGCGACCTCCACATCACGACCTACATCCCGCCGCGCATCCGCGTCCACGGCATACTCAAGGACATCGAGCACCCGGCCTTGACGCCTTCCGAGACGAAAGAGGTCATCTACAGCATCATGACCGACAAGCAGAAGCGGCAGTTCGAGGAGAAGCTCGAGCTCGACTTCTCGTTCGGGATCAAGGAGCTCGGCCGGTTCCGGGCCAACGTCTTCATGCAGAAGGGCGCCGTGGCCGGGGCCTTCCGCCGCTTCCTGCCGTCGATGTGGAGCTTCGCCCAGCTCGGCATTCCCCAGCGCGTCCAGCAGCTGTGCTACCTGCCGCGGGGCCTCGTCCTCGTCACCGGGCCGACCGGCTGCGGCAAGTCGACGACCCTGGCCTGCATGATCGAGCACATCAACTCGGAGCGGCCGGTCCACATCATCACCATCGAGGACCCCATCGAATACTACCTGACGCCCCGCAAGGCCATCATCAACCAGCGCGAGCTCTACGCCGACACCCTGTCCTACGGCAACGCCCTCCGCTCGGTCCTCCGCGAGGACCCGGACGTCGTCCTCATCGGCGAGATGCGCGACCTCGAGACCGTCGAGGCCAGCCTCCGCGTCGCCGAGACCGGCCACCTGACCTTCTCGACGCTCCACACGAACTCGGCCGTCGAGAGCATCAGCCGCATCATCGACATCTTCCCCAGCCAGTACCAGACCCAGATCCGGATCATGCTGTCGATGACGCTCGAGGCCGTCATAACCCAGGCGCTCCTGCCCCGGATCGACGGCAAGGGCCGCGTCCTAGCCATGGAGATCATGATCCCCAACCCGGCCATCCGCAACCTCATCCGCGAGAACAAGATCCATCAGATCTATTCGACCATGCAGATGGGCCAGGAGAAGTTCGGGATGCAGACGTTCAACCAGTCCCTGGCCAGCCTGTACTACCGCAAGCTGGTCAGCCTCGACGTGATCATGAGCATGTCCTCCTCCCCCGAGGAGTTGACCGACATCATCCAACGCCGGGACGGCGTGAAGATCAGCCGCGGCGAGTCCGCGGGGTTGTCAAGAAAATAGGGGCGAGGCCCCGAAAGGCGAGGTAAACGATGCCGACATATGTTTGGAAAGGGAAAAACCGTTACGGAGACGCGGTCGGGGGCGAGCGTGTCGCCGCTTCCAAGGAAGAGGTGGGGCGCCTGCTCCAGAAGGACCAGATCACGGTCCTCAGCGTCGCCCCGGCCAAGGGGGGGATCAACATCCCCTTTCTCAAGCGGGAGAAGGTCCGGCTCAAAGACCTGGCCGTCTACAGCCGCCAGTTGTCCGTCCTCATCGACGCTGAACTGCCCCTCATCCAGAGCCTGGGCATCCTCGAGGAACAGCAGAAGAACACCTATTTCAAGAACGTCATCAAGACGGTCAAGGACGACGTCGAGGCCGGCTCGACCCTGAACCAGGCGAAAAGGAAGCACCCCAAGGCCTTCGACGACCTCTACTGCAACCTCATCGCTTCGGGCGAGCAGTCGGGCTCCCTCGACATCATGCTCCGCCGCCTGTCGGAGTTCATCGAGAAGACCGTCCGGCTGAGGGGCAAGGTCAAGCAGGCCATGATCTACCCGGTGGCCATCGTCATCTTCGCCATCGTCGTCTCGATCTTCCTCCTCTGGAAGGTCATCCCCGTCTTCGCCTCGATCTTCCGCGACCTCGGCGCCGAGCTGCCCATGCTGACGGCCTTCGTCGTTAAGGTGAGCGACTTCACCGTGAAGTACATCGTCTTCATCATCATCGGGATCATCGCTTTCCTCTTTCTCTTCCGCTACTACCGGAGCACCACGCAGGGGCATTGGACGACCGACCGGCTCATCCTGAAGATGCCCCTCTTTGGCCAACTCCTCTACAAGGTGGCCATGACCCGGGTGACGCGGACGCTGGCGACGCTCATCTCCGGCGGCGTGCCCATGCTCGAGGCCCTGAAGATCACCTCGACGACAGCCGGGAACGTCGTCATCGAACAGGAGATCGTCGAGGCCCGCAAGCTCGTCTCCGAAGGCAAAACGATGAGCGAGTCGTTCAGGCAGTCCGGGCGCTTTCCGACGATGATGCTCCAGATGATCAATGTCGGCGAAGCGACGGGGACTCTCGACGAGATGCTGACGAAGCTGGCCG
Source organism: uncultured Eubacteriales bacterium (assembly GCA_964652895.1). Lineage (GTDB taxonomy): Bacteria > Acidobacteriota > Aminicenantia > Aminicenantales > Saccharicenantaceae > RBG-16-66-30. Next base: position 1,868 of record CAZZCH010000069.1, on the reverse strand, counting down.
AGTTCTACGACGAAGAGGTCGACGCGGCCGTATCCGCCCTCCTCTCGATCATGGAGCCCATCCTGCTCATTGGCGTCGGCGGTCTCGTCGGCAGCCTGGTCGTCTCCATGTACCTGCCGATCTTCGACCTCATGTCGAAATTTTAGGGTTTCGGGACGAGGTCCGGCGACGGATTATTCGGCCCTGTGAAAGCGCGCGGAATGACGATGAAACGTTCGATCGAAAAGAAGCCCGTCCTCCTGTACAACCTGTACCGGCTGGCCGTGCTGACGTCGCTCCTCGTGTCGGCCTTCATCATCCAGTTGTCGTCCCCCGACTCCGAGCCCAACCTGCCGTTCTATTACCTCATCTTCGGCTCCTATGGTTTTTCGGCCCTCAT
>CAZZCH010000069.1:0-1389 GCA_964652895.1 uncultured Eubacteriales bacterium | reverse complement strand
GCCGCCGAAAAAGAGCTTATCGTCCGGGAGCGCCTGTCCGAGGCGGGCCGCGTTTCGGCCAGTCTGGCCCATGAGATCCGGAACCCCCTGGCCGCCATTTCGGGCTCCGTACAGGTTCTCAAAAAGGAGCTCGCCCTCAGCGCCGAACAGCGGGAGCTCATGGACATCGTCCTCAAGGAGTCGGAACGCGTCTCCCACAGCCTGGAGCAGTTCCTGGATTTTGCCCTGCCTTCGAAAAAGGTCTTCTCCGTGATCAGCCTTTCCGATATCCTGGACGAAACGCTCAAGATCATCCAGGGGGGAGGGGAGCTCGACGGCAAGGTCGAGATCACGGGCAACTTCCGCGCGTCGGACCTTCATTATTACGGCAACGCGGGCCAGTTCAAGCAGGTTTTCTGGAACCTCATCAAGAACGCCGTCAAGGCCATGCCCGAGGGCGGCCGCCTGCGGCTCGATTTCCCCGAGCCTCGAAAGAAGGAGGTCCGGATCCTCGTCGCCGACAGCGGCCGGGGCATGACGGAAGGAGACAAGGAGCACCTCTTCGAACCCTTCTACTCGGGCTTCGGGAACGGCCGCGGCCTGGGCATGTCCATCGTCCGCAAGATCGTCGAGGACTACGACGGGAGGATCGACGTCCGCTCCGAGCTCAACAAAGGAACCGAGGTCATAATCACGCTCCCGATCCCAAAGCCGGCCGGCGCGTGAAGGTGGAGCCATGGACAACATTCTGATCATCGACGACGAAAAAAGCCTCCTCGACCTGCTCACGGTCGTTTTCAAGAAAGAAGGGTATGGCGTCAAGTCCTCGCTCTCGGCCGCCCGGGCCTTCGAGATCCTGGAAAAAGAAGAGGTCGATCTGGTCGTGACCGATATCAAGATGCCCGGGGCCGACGGGATGGACGTCCTCCGCTATGTCCGGGAGAACCGGCCCGACCTGCCGGTCATCCTGATCACGGCCTACGGCAGCATCGCCCAGGCCGTCGAGGCCCTCAAGGCCGGGGCGCTCGACTACGTCGTCAAGCCCTTCGACGTCGAGGAGCTGAAGATCATCGTCGGCCGCGGGTTGGCTTCGAAGCGGCTCAAGCAGGAAAACATCCTCCTCAAGCGGAACCTGAAGGACCGCTACGGTTTCGAGCAGATGATCGGCAAGAGCCGGGCCATGCAGGAGATCTACATTTTGATCGAGAAGGTCGGCTCGACGGATTCGACCGTCCTCATCACCGGGGAAAGCGGGACGGGAAAAGAGATGGCGGCGCGGGCCATCCACATGCAAGGGGCCCGGAGCGACCACGCCTTCGTATCGATCAATTGTGCCGCGCTTCCCGAGAACCTCCTCGAAAGCGAACTCTTCGGCCACGTCCGCGGTTCGTTCACCGGGGCGGTCTCCGA
>CAZZCH010000068.1:0-18409 GCA_964652895.1 uncultured Eubacteriales bacterium | reverse complement strand
CCATTATAAATCAACATGTTGAGGAGGAAACAGCTTTTTTTATGCATAATTCAGGGTAAATGGCCTGCCTTATTTTTGCCCTTGATATATGACATTTCTTCGGATAATCGTCCGGAAACGGACAGGTCATGCGCGGCAATGGGACGGTCGGCGGGCCTTCCGGAGGATCGACACGAAAGCGAGCGGACTTGAAAAGATTGGCATGTTCTTTGCAATGAAACCTTCTGGCTCCTCAAGGCGTATAACATTATGAGGGGCGGAAGCCGGCATCGAGGATCCGAGGCGGATGATCGACGGACCGAGGGAAGAGAGAGACAAGAACGATGGCCACCCGCTGCCCAAACTGTCAAACGGATAATTCGGACACGGCCAATTACTGCAATAATTGCGCGTCGTCCCTGCATGAGGTCACCCCGCAGCCCCACGGCCGGGACTTTGCGCTCGCGGCTACCCGGACCATCGAATCCCACACGTGGGACCTGGCGACGGGGGCTATGTTCGGCGGCCGTTATCAGATCATCGAACTCCTGGGCCGGGGAGGCATGGGCCGCGTCTACCGGGCTCTCGATACGAAAACCAACGAAGAGGTCGCCCTCAAGCTCATCCGCCCCGACATCGCCGAGGACAAGCGGACCCTCGAGCGCTTCGTCAACGAGATCAAGCTAGCCCACAAGATCTCCCACCGGAACATCGGCCGGATGTATCACCTCGGCGAGGACAAGGGCCTTCACTACATCACGATGGAGTACGTGCCCGGGGAGGACCTGAAGAGCTTCATCCGGCGTTCTCGGCGGCTGGACATCTCCACGACCGTGACCATCGCCAAGCAGGTCTGCAGCGGCCTGAGCGAGGCCCACGACGCGGGCATCGTCCACCGCGACCTCAAGCCCGGCAACATCATGATCGACAAGGAAGGGAACGCCAAGATCCTGGATTTCGGTATCGCCCGGGCGGTGGGCAGCCAGGGCGTCACGGCCGAGGGGATCGTCATCGGGACGCCCGAGTACATGTCGCCCGAACAGGTGGAAGGCAAGGAGTCCGACAATCGGTCCGACATCTATTCCTTCGGGGTCATCCTTTTCGAGATGGTCACCGGGCGGCTGCCGTTCGCGGCGGATACTCCCTTCGTCGTCGCCTTCAAACAGCAATCCGAGCGGCCGCCACAGCCCGAAGAGCTGAATCCGCAGACGCCGCCCCAGCTGGGCGCCATCATCCTCAAATGCCTCGAGAAGGACCGGGAGAAAAGATACCAGTCGTCTGAAGAGGTCCGCCGCGACCTGAGCCAGGTCGAGGAAACCATGCAGACGGTCCCCGTGCCCGCGCCCTGGGCCAAGCCCACGACACGGAAAACACACCTGCCGGCCCCCGTCCTGTCCTTCCCGTGGCGGAAGGCCTTCATCCCGGCCGTGGCCTTTTTCGGCATCATGGCGGCGGGCGTCGCCGTCAGGGGGATCATCCCCAAGGCCAAGGGCGCCGTCCACACGCTGGCCGTTGTCGGCTTCGAGAACCTGACCGGGGACACGGCCTACGAATACTTGAAAAAGGCCATCCCCAACCTCCTCATCACCAGCCTCGAACAGTCGAAATATCTGGAGGTCATGTCCTGGGAGCGGCTGAACGACCTCGCCAATCAGAGGGGAAGCGAACAGCCCCGCTCTGCCGCCATGGACAGTGACCAAGCCTTGGCGGCTGAGCGGGATGCTTGGTTCGAGATCTGCCGCCGCGAAGGGGTCGAGGCGATCGTCCTGGGGAGCTTCACCAAGGCCGAGAATCTCTTTGCCACCGACGCCAAGATCTACGATGTCCGGACGAAGAATCTCCTCAAGAGCACCGGCTCGAGGGGAGAGGGGGTCGGCAGCATCCTGAGGACCCAGATCGACGAACTGAGCCGGGAGATATCCAAGGGCGTGGGGATTTCGGAACGCGCCGCGGCCAAGGACGCGGTGCCCATAGCCCACGTTACGACCGCTTCCATGGAAGCCTATGAATCCTTCCTCAAGGGGCAGGAGGACTTCGACCGCTATTATTTCGACGAAGCGCGGCTGTCCTTCGAGAAGGCCGTCGAAAAGGATCCGGATTTCGCCCTGGCTTATTACTACCTAACCCGCGTCTATCAGAACCAGGCCGACGCTCCCCGGGCCGAGAGGGCCTTGGAGCAATTCAAAAAGCTCAGCCAGACAGGCACGGCCATGGGCAAGGATGGACTCTATGTCGCGGCCCTCTCCCGCCTCATGGAGAAAGACGTCGATGGATACGTCAGCGGCCTGAAGGATGTCATCAAAGCCGATCCCAGGGACAAGCGGGCCCTCGTGGACCTGGCCTGGCTCTATAAAAACCAGAAGAAATATGCCGATGCCATCCCCCTGTTCGACAAGGCCCTGGCGATTGACCCCGCCTTCGGCTATGCCCTGAACCTGCTGGCCTACACGTACAGCGAGATGGGGGAGAAAGAGAAGGCACTCAAGACGTTCGATCGCTACGCCGCGGCCCTGCCGGGCGACGCCAATCCCATCGACTCCATGGGCGACCTTTATTTCCTGTTGGGCAAGTTCGGCACGGCCAGGGCCAAGTATGAACAGGCGTTGGCCATCCGGCCCCAGTTCCCTTCTGCCTGGAAACTGGCCTATCTCTATGCCATGGAGGGCGACTACGGTCAGGCCCTTCAGTGGACCGACCATCTCATCGCCCATGCCGAGACCGACGGCATCAGGGCCCAGGGCCGCCAATGGAAGGGGTTCTATTATTCCCTCATGGGCCGCCTCAACGACGCCCTCCACGAGTTCGATTCCGCAGAAGCCCTGGCCAAGGCTTCGGGCAACCTCGCGCTGGCTGACATCACCCTTCGCGATGCCCTTTGGACCTGTTATGACTGGGGCCGGTTAGACCTCTACAAGGGTTACCTCGACAAGCGGCTCGCCCACAGGGCCGAGAGCAAACAGGCGACGCCGATCCTGAACAAGATCTACGAAAACCTCTACTCGGGCCTCCTGGACATTAAAAGCGGCGACGTCGCCGCGGCGCGCAAGAAGCTCGATGAGATCCAGTCCCTGTCCGCCTCGGTCGGAGAAAAGGAAAAGGATTTCAACCGCATGGCCGCCGATCAACTCAAGCGGGAGATCCTTTTCGCCGAGGGCGCATACGACGACGCCATCCGAGTGTTCAAGGACAGCCCCGGTGTTACGATCGATCTCAATGCTTACATAACGGTCCAGCAGAAAAACCTGCCTTTCCAGGCGGACTTCGTCGCCGGGGCGCTCTTGAAAAAGGGCCAGACGCGCGATGCCATCGCCGAATACGAGCGCCTGGTTTCGCCCGACGCCGACGCCCGGGAGAAGGCCCTGGTCCATCCGTTCAGCCGGATAAGGCTGGCAGCCCTCTACGAAGCCAAGGGAGATCTGGACAGGGCCGTCGAACAGTACGAGATCGTGGTTAAGAACTGGAAGGGCGCCGATCCCGGACTCCCCGAAGTCGCGGCCGCGCGGAAAAAGCTCAGCTTGCTGAAGGCCAAGACCGCCAAGCCGAAGGGCGCGTTGGTCGACGCATTCTACCCGTCTCCCTTATATGTCGCCCCCAGCGGGCTTCTTGTCCCGTAGCCCCGGTGACGGCAAGGCGCAGTCGTCCTGTGCCATTTACCCTGATCATGAAAAGTCAATTGTCCAAGTTCAGAAACCGACCTTGGCATTTATGCCGGGTTCTGGTAAAAAAGGGGCGAATAAGGAGGGACCCATGACCAGGCTAAAAGATACGCTCCCTGCCGCCGCGGCCGTTCTCCTGGCCCTTCTCGTCATGCCCTCCTGGCCGGCGGAAGGACGGGCGGAGGATCTCATCAGCGGTATCGGCCTGACGCGCTTGACGGTCTACGACCAGCGCCCGGCTCCCGACGGCCTTATGTCGGGTTCTCCCCACGTCCATGCCGTGACCGACGAGGGTTATTATGTGCTGAGCGGGCGGGGACGAGTTGAACTTCACGACCTCCAAGACGGTTTCCGGTCGGTCGAGCTCCTGCCCGGGCGCTATGTCCAGTTCCCGCCCGGGGTCGTGCACCGGCTGGTCAGCACGGACCACCTCGTTCTGCTCGTGGTCATGGGCAACGCCGGCCTGGCCGAGCGCGGCGACGCCCGGATCTATTTCGGAAAAACGGTCGACGACGATCCCGCCGAGTATGCCCGGCTCGTCGGGCTGGCTAAAGCCAAGGGGCTCGACGGGGCGCTCGACCGGAGGGACGCGGCCATCCGGGCCTATGTCGGACTCCTCGAGATGTGGACGAAGGACCGCACGGCCTACTTCCGCGAGCTCGAACGTTTTATCGGTTTGCACATGACGGCCGTTCTGCAACTCCGTAAGGATTTTTCCGAGGCCATCGAGGCGGGCCCCGTGGCCTGGGGCGAGCGGTTTCGAAAACGCCTCGCGAACCTGCCGCTCGGCCGCGAGGAGCTCTCGCCGGTTCTCCATCTGCCTCCGGATGAAACGGTCCTGGGCATGTGCGGCGTCCTCCGGCCGGTCACGAAACTCGAGATCGTAGGTCCGGAAAAATGAACGAGAGCCGGACCGACAACCTGCGCCGCGGCCTGCCCATGGTCCAGGCCCGCGATCCCGAGGCGCTGGAGCGGGAGAAGGCGAAACTGAGGGAGATCGGTGCCCGATCCGGCCTGTGGCGCAGGTGGCGGGGATACTGGTCGCTGTCCGGCCCCGGCTGGGTCCAGAGCGCCCTGACCCTGGGCGCGGGCTCGGCCGGGTCGTCGATCTTCGCCGGCGCCGTCTTCGGCTACAAGCTTCTGTGGGTCCAACCCGTGGCCATGTTCCTCGGCGTCATCATGTTTTCGGCGATCGGCCATCAGCTCCTGATGACGCAGGCTCGGCCCTACGACGTGTTCCGTAAAAAGCTCAACCCGGCCCTGGCCGTGTCCTGGGGCGCGGTCGTGCTCCTGGCCTCCATCATTTGGCAGTTTTCCCAATACGCCTTGGCCGTCAACGTCACCCAGGACATCTTCGACGTGGCCGGGCGGACCGTCCCCAAGGCGCCCATCGCCCTCGCCTTCCTCGCCGCCGGGACCGCGCTTTGCTGGAGCTACGGGCAAGGCAGCCGGCGGGCCGTCCGTCTCTTCGAGCGCGTCTTGAAGTACCTCGTCTTGCTGATGTCGGCCGCATTCCTCCTCGTCGTCATCAAGACCGGCGTCGATTTCAAGGCCCTGCTCAACGGGTTTTTCGGGTTCACCATCCCCCGCGACCGCGAAGGCCTGACCATCGTGCTCGGGGCCCTGGGCGCGGCCGTGGGCGTCAACATGACCTTTCTCTATCCTTATATGCTCCTCGCCCGCGGCTGGGGGAAAGAGCACCGGGGGCTCAAGAACTTCGATCTGGGCGTCTCGATGTTCGCGCCCTTCATCCTGACGACGAGCCTGGTCGTCATCGCCTGCGCCAACACGCTCCACGTCCAGGGGATCAAGGTCCGGGGCGCGGTCGACGCCGCCCACGCCCTGGCCCCCTTGGCCGGAGTCGCCGCGGGGCGGGTCATTTTTTCGCTGGGCGTTCTCGGCATGTGCTTCACGACGCTGACCATCGAAATGGTCATATGCGGTTTCGTCCTCAGCGAGATGTTCGGTTTCGAGCCCCGGGGCTGGGCCTACCGGGCGGCGACGATGACGGCCAACATCGGCATCCTGGGCGCCTTCTATCCCACGCCGTTCTGGCTGCCGGTCCTGGCGTCGTCCATCGCCCTGGTCATGATGCCCATCGCCTACATCGCCTTCTTCATTCTCCAGAACAAGCGGAGCTACCTCGGCGACGAGGTCAACCGGGGCTTCAAAGGGACGGTCTGGAATATCCTTCTCGTCCTGGCCATCCTGGTCGTAGCCGTCGGTGCCGTCGTCAAGATCGTTTCGCTCTTCTGAAGAACGCTCGATAGGAGAGGCTGCGGGATAAGGGGCCGAGGGCGGAGCGCCGAGTGAGGAACACCCCGTGCCTCACGCGTTGACAGAGGCGTTTTGGACGTGATATTTTCGGGGCGGGGAGGCCTTCATGAATCATAAGCGGACACCCATCGGCATGACCCGAAGGAGCTTTCTCAAGGCCGCCGCGTTCACGGCCGCGGCTCCGGCCATCGTCCCCTCATCCGTCTTCGCCCGGCCCGCGCCGAGCGACACGCTGCAATTCGGTTGTATCGGCCTCGGCCGGCAGGGCCAGGCCGACATGCAGGAGCTCATCTACCGGGGCCTTGAAGCCGGGGCCCGGGTCACGGCCGTCTGCGACATCGATTCGCACCGGTTGGACGATGCCCAGTGGCTGGCCGAGAAGATCTACACCCTAGAAACGGGCAAGGATGCGGCGAAGAGCGTCACCGCCTACAGCGATTTCCGCGATCTCTTGGCTCGGAAAGACCTCGATGGCGTCCTTATCGTGACACCCGACTTCTGGCACGCGGCCCACGCCGTCGCCGCCGCCGAAGCGGGCAAGGATATCTACTTGGAGAAACCCCTGACCTATTCGATCGCCGAGGGCCGCAAGCTCGTCCAGGCGGTGAAGAAGAACAAGCGCGTCCTTCAGGTCGGCTCCCAGCAAAGGTCTTCGGTCGAATTCCTCCGAGCCTGCGAACTCGCCCGGAACAGCGTCGTCGGAAAGCTCCGGACGATCCACGTCTGGCTGCCGGAGGACCATGGCAGCGGCGACCCGCGGCCGTCCCCCGTCCCCAGGAACCTCGATTACAACTTCTGGTTGGGCCCCACGGCGCCGGCCCCCTATTGCGAAGATCGCGTCCACCCCCATTCCGGCACCGAGCGGCCCGGCTGGCTCCAGATCGAGCCGTATTGCCTGGGCATGATCACGGGCTGGGGCTCCCACATGATGGACATCGCTCAGTGGGGAAACGGCACGGACGAGACGGGCCCTATCAGCGTCGAGGCCACGGCCGAGTTCCCCGACCGCGGCCTGTTCAACGTCCACACCAAGTTCCAGGCCGAGGCCGTGTACGCCAACGGCGTCCGGTTGATCATGGAGACCGGAGACCCGGCCGGCGTTCGCTTCGAAGGGGACAAGGGCTGGGTTTTCGTCCAGCGCGGCGACCTCAAGGCTTCGGACCCGGCGATGTTGCGTTGGAAGCCGGGCCAGGGCGAAGTCAAGCTTCTCCAAAGCGGCAACCACATGAAGAATTTCCTGGAGGCCGTGCGGAGCCGGAAGGCGCCGGCGGCTCCCGTCGAGGTGGGCCACCGTTCCAACACCATCTGCATGATGACCCACATCGCCATGAAACTCGGCCGCAAGCTCGCCTGGGACCCCGCCGCCGAGCGCTTCGTCGGAGACGACGAAGCCAACGGCCGCCTGGACTACCCGCACCGGGAGCCATGGACCGTCTGACCGCCCGGGGCCGAAGCCTATTGCGCGCGATCTGGCTCTTCCTCGGTCTGGGAGCTCTCGTCCTGGCCGGCTTCACGGAGAAACCTCAAGAAGAGGTCGGCCTGGCTTTCGATGAACCCGCCGGACGAATGACGGTTCTCGTCGGCGGCCGCGAAGCCCTCGTCTATAACTACGGCGACGACCTCGATCTGGTCCATTACTGGCCGATGCGGAGCCCGAGCGGGAAAAACATGCTCGTCCGGAAGACGGAACCCTATCCCCACCACCGCTCGTTCTGGTTCGCCGACACCGTCCGTCCGGAGGGAGGGGAGAGGGACGTCAGCTTCTACAACGCCCTCTACGGAGGGACCAAGACCGAGGCCGGAGAATACGTCCCCCCGTTCCGCGACAGGATACGTCACCGGTCTTTTCGCCGGCTCGACGCGCGCGGCGGCCGGGCCGACATCGAAGCCCAACTCGTCTGGGAGATGGACGGCGGACGTCCGGTCCTCGACGAGAGGCGGCGGCTCGTCGTCCACAGCATGGGGGAAGGGGAGTACCTCCTCGACTTGACTTGGACGCTCACGGCCGCTTATGGCGACGTCCTCTTCACGAGCGACGACGTCCACTACGCCTGGCCTTATCTTCGGCTCGCGACCGCCTTCAGCGGCGAAAAGGGCGGCAGGATCACGTCCGACACGGGGGCCGCCGGCCAGGAGGCCACGAACATGAAGCCCGCGCTTTGGATCGACTATTCGAACACCGTGGAGGGGATCCCGGAAGGCATGGCCGTCTTCCAATGGCCGGACGGCCGGGAACATCGTTGGCTGACCCGGGAATATGGGACGTTCGGGCCGCGTCGGCCCGACGACCGGAGCGGCAAGCCGTTCACGCTCAAAAAGGGCGAGTCGATCACCCAACGGGTCGGCGTCCTCGTCCACAAGGGCGACGTCGCGTCCGGGCGCGTCCGCGAGCGATATGAAAAATACGTCAAGGGCGTGTCAAGGGACGAGCCTTAGGCTCGCCAATCGCCCGCGGCCAATATCCACGGACGAGTACTGCGGAAGTGGACTCCCCGTCCTGGCAAGACCGGGGTCCCGGCCGCTGTGGAAATAGGCCCGCGCCGGCCGCGATTTTTAAAACCCTGCCAACCCGAGGGGCCGGCCGGCCGTCTAATGGGGTGAAAGCCGGAGAATGACTCTCATGGATGAACGCTCGCTTATCGAAGGAATGGCCCGGGGGGACCGGGCGGCCTTCCGGGAGTTCGTCGAACAGTACAAGAAGAAGGTCTTTTTCCTGGCCCTGGACATGGTCGGGAACGCCGTCGACGCCGAGGACATCTCCCAGGAGGTTTTCCTCAAGGTCTTTCGGTCCTTCGCGACGTTCCGAAAGGACGCCAAGCTCGGCTCCTGGCTCTATCGGGTGACCTACAACGCGTCGATCGATCACCTCCGGAGGAAGCAATTCGTGCCCGAACCGGTCGGGGACGAGGTCCTCGAGTCCCGGAGCCGGGACGACAATGCGAGCCTGCCCCACGGCGGCGCGGCTGACCCGGCCACGGCCGCGGAATCGAGTCAGCTCCAGGCCCGGATCGCCCGCGCTTTGGACAAGGTCTCGCCTCAGGAAAAGGCCGTCTTCCTGCTTCGTCATTACGATGACCTCATGCTCAAGGACATCGCTACGACCCTCGGCCTGTCCATCGGGTCGGTCAAAAGTTACCTTTTCCGGGCCGTCCGCAAGCTCCAGAAAGAGCTGGGCGGTTCCCCTCTGATCTCCGGCGTGGAGGCTTCCCATGATTAGTTGCAGAATGGCCAAGGACCGTATGATCGAAGCCCTCTACGGAGAGCTCGGGCCATCGGACAAGGAGCGTTTCGACGAACACTTGCGCTCCTGCCCGGATTGCGCCTCCGAGTATTCCGTCCTGGGGGCGACCCTCCGAGTGATGGATCAACGCGAAAGGCCCGACCCCGGGCCGGCATTCTGGGACGGCTTCTGGGACCGGCTCTCCCGGCGGAAGGTCTGGGAAGAGGCCGGCGAGGCTCCCCGGACGTCCCTCGGGGCTCGTTTCGTCCGGGCGCTCTCGGGCCTACCCCGTTGGTCCTATCAGGCCGCCGGAGCGGCCGCACTGCTTTTCGTCGGGATCCTGATCGGGAGCCGCCTGATCAATACGCCCGGAGGCACGGGGAGGGTGGATTCGGCCTCCGTTTCCGCTCCCTCCGGGGCCGTCGTGCAAGCTGAAAACTATATCGAACGCTCCAAGATCCTTCTTCTAGGCCTGGTCAATTACGACGCTGCCACGGAAGACGCCTACGCTTTCGACCTGGGCCGGAAAAAGACGATGTCCCGGGAACTGGCCGCCGAGGCGCCGGCGATCCGTGGCGCTCTCAACGAGCGCGGCCAGAAGAGACTGCGCGACCTCGTCTCCGACCTCGAGGTCATTATGATGCAGATCGCCAACCTCGGATCCGGGCAGGACGTCGAGGGCGTCGAGCTCATCAAGCAGGGCGTCGACCGGAGGGGGATCTTCCTCAAGATCGATCTCGACCGCATGGGAAGGGATGCCCGCGGCGCAGTCAACCCGGCCTCTCCCGCGGGGGAGACGAAGCTCCCCAAGAAAAACAAGATATAAGGAGATTCCCCATGAGAAACCCGAAAGCAATGCTCCTCGGAGCGGCCCTCGTCCTGGCCTTGACCGCGGGCGTGGCCGCCGCGGCCCTCATTCCGGCCGAGGACCTCCCCGGCCAGGAGAAGGACGCCGTGGCCTACAAGCAGGCCTATTCGCTCGTCCTCGATGAAAATTGGGCGGCCGCGAAGACCGCGATGGACGCGCTCGTCCGCCAGTATCCGAAAAGCGCCTGGGTCGACGACGCCCGCTTCTGGTCCTGCTACGCGCTCGAAAAGACGAACCAGTCCCCGGAGACCGTGTTCAAGTGCTACCAGAAATTCGTCGATGCTTTCCCCGCAAGCGAGTGGGCCGACGACGCCAAGTCGAACATGATCCGGATCGCCCAGGGCCTGGCCAAGGCCGGCAAGCCCGAATACCAGGCGGTCATCGAGTCTTACCGGGACGCGGCGGAGGACGACATCAAGATGACGGCCCTCTACGCCCTGCAGAACATCGGCCAGGCGGATGCCTCCAAGACGATGATCGAGCTCTACGACAAGGCGGCCAGCGCCAAGCTCAAGCGCCAGATCGTCTTCATGCTCGAGGAGATGGAGTCTCCCGAGGCCGTGGCCAAGCTCCGCGACATCGCCCTGAACGAAAAGGACCCCGAGATTCGCCGCAACGCCCTCTTCGCCGTCGGCTCCAAGGGCGGGCCGGGATCCGTCCAGCTTCTGAAAGAGATCGTGGCCTCGAATGCCCCCGTGGATATCCGCCGCAACGCCCTGTTCGCCCTGGCCGAAACGAAGGACCCCGGCATGGTCGCTTTTCTGACTCAGGTCGCCATGACCGATACCGACAAGGAGATGGCCCGCACCGCCGCCTTTGCCATCCAGGAGATCAAGGGCAAGGAAGCGACCGACGCCTTGCGCCGGATCCTGAAAGAGGCCAAGGATCCGGAGGTTCGGCAGGCCACGCTTTTCTCCCTCTCCGAACGGAAGGACGTGGAATCGCTGCCTCTTCTCAAGGAGATCGTGCTTGCCGAGACCGATAGGGAAATGGCCCGCGCGGCTCTTTTCCAGATCGCGGAGATCGAAGGCAAGGAATCCCTGGCTATCTTGCAACAGGTGATGCTCTCGGCCAAGGATGTCGAGTTGAAACGGAGCGCTCTCATGGCCCTGGGAGAACACGGCGGGCCCGAGGCGAAGGACGCCCTGGTGAAGGTCGCCCTGACCAGCGTCGACGACGAGATGGCCGAGATGGCCGTCTTCGCTCTTTCCGAGAGCAAGGCTGACGTCGGCTCCGACGTCCTCCTCGAGGTGATGAAGAACGCCAAGTCCGGGCGGGCCCGCCGGGCCGTCCTCATGGCCCTGACGGACGAAGAGGGCGGCGCTCCGGTCAAGGTCCTGGCCGAGATCCTAAAGACGGAGACGGACCGGGAAATCAAAGCACAGGCCCTTTACGCCATCGGCCAATCCAAGAGCGACGAGGCCGTGGCTATCCTCCTCGAGGTTGCCAAGGGCAAGGACCCCCGCCTGGCCCGCGCCGCGGTCACCGCCCTGGGTGAGATCGGCACCCCCAAGGCCAAGGCCGCCCTTCTCGAGATCCTCGAGAAGAGAAGCGAAACGCCCGTCGCATAGGAGACTCGGGAACATGACGCGCCATCTTATCGCCGCTCTTTCGGCCGTCGCGGTCATGGCGACATTCGCCGCGAGCCCGGCTCCGGGTGATGGCCAGCGGTCCAACCGACCGCCGGCCGAGATCCTCCGGCCCCCGGTGGAAGCCGCAACCCTGGAAGCGAAGTCCGACTGGGCCCTGAAAGCGGCCGCGAGAGATGAGCGGGGCCGGGGGTTTTGGATCGGTTACAGCATCGAACGGCTCATGGGGGAGCGCTCCCGCATCGGCTCATTCACGGACGGCGGGAGCGGCCGGGACCTGACCATCGCCGAGATCCTGTCCGGCGCCAAGGCCGCGGCGACCCCGTCCGCCGCGGGAGAAGACCTCCGTGGAGCGGCCAGAGCCGCGCTTGACGGGATTGAAGCCCGGGAGAAGCCGGAGAAGAAGGTCCTCAAAGACCTCGGCATTTTCTTAAAATACGGAACGGGCCGGCCGCCGGTGCTGGCCGACGTCAGTATAAGCAACCTCGACCTGGCCTTCGATTTCGAGGGCGCTCCGCTCTTCTGGCTCGGCAAAACGTCGGAGGAGCAAAGCCTGGCCCTTATTAAAACGTTCTACGGCCGGAACCGTGGGAGCGAGGCCCGCGAGGGGCTCGTCGCGGCGGCTGGCTGTCACGGCACGGCCCGGCTCGTCGTGCCCTTCCTCGAAACCGTCCTGACCGGCGACGGACCCGATGAGCTGCGCAAGGACGCCGCCTTCTGGATCGGCCAGCAGAACGACCCCAACGGTCTGCGCCTGCTCGTTAAGGCGGCCCGCGACGATCGATCCGAAGAAGTCCGCGAGGGGGCCGTCTTCTCCATCAGCCAGGTCGCGCTCCCCGAGGCCGTCGACGAGATCATCGCCCTCGCCCGGGGCGCCGAGGCCCGGGATGTCCGGAAGCAGGCCGTTTTCTGGCTCGGGCAAATGGCCTCGGAAAGATCCGGAAAGGCGTTGGTCGAGATCGCCCGCAAGGACGGCGAAATCGAGATCCAGGAACAGGCCGTGTTCGCTCTTTCCCAACTCCCCGACAATCAGGGCGTCGATGCCCTTATCAAGCTGGCCAAGACCCATCCCGACCCTCGCGTCCGGAAGAAGGCCGTTTTCTGGCTGGGCGAATGCGACGACCCGCGGGCCCTGGAGACCCTCATCGCCATCATCAAGGGAAAATAGGACTTCCGGCCGATATTGACATGGCCCCGACCCCGTGCTAAATTCCGGACGAGAGGTAGGGGAACCGTGCAAAAATCAGGTGAGGACGTCTTTTTTGAGACCACGGCTTCGCACAAGCTGGTCGACCTCATCGAGCGCAACGCCGGCGAGTTGACGACGGGCTACGTCGAGGACATCCGGCGCGACCCGAGGATGCCCAGCTATCAGGGGTTCGACCAGAAGGAGATCTACCGGAGGGCTTACCGCGTTTACAGCCAGCTTGGCAAGTGGATCTCCCAGGAGACGACCAAGGAAGAGGTGAGGAGCTATTGGACGGCCTTGGGCCGCCAGCGCCGGCGGGAGGGATTCCCGTTCTCGGAGATCGCCCTGTCGCTCTGCCACATCCGGCGTCTCCTCTGGGGGAAGATCCAATCCGCCGGCCTGCTGGACACCACCCTCGACCTGTACCAGGCCATGGACCTCTATCATAGGGTCATCGTGTTCTTCGACCGGGCCATCTACTACGCCGCCGTGGGGTACGAAGAAAAAGAGTGAAGGAGCGCGGCGGCCTCTACATCCACTTCCCGTTCTGCGCGGCCAAGTGTCCCTACTGCCACTTTTCGAGCCGGCCCTGGACCCTGCCGGACTACCGGACCTGGCGCGAGTGCCTGGAACGGGAGGCCGGTCTGCCGGTCGAACCCGGCCTCGCCTTCGACACCGTCTATCTCGGGGGAGGGACGCCGTCCCTCCTCGAACCTGGCGATATCGCTTGGCTCCTTGACCTCGTCCGATCCCGGTTTTCCCTGGAAATCCGCGAATTCACTCTTGAAGCGAATCCAGCCGCCGGCGGAGCCGACCGGCTGCGCGGCTGGCGCAAGGCGGGGGTGACCCGGATGAGCGTCGGAGTCCAATCCTTCGACGACGCCGTCCTGCGGACGCTCGGGCGGCCCTACACGGCCGAGGAGGCCTTGCGCTTTTGCCGCGCCGGCCGCGGGACGGGTTTCGAGGCCCTCTCGATCGATCTGATGATCGGGATCCCCGGCGAAACCCCCGAGGCCGTCGCCCGGTCGCTTGATGCCGCCCTGGGCCTCGAACCGGATCATGTTTCCCTCTACATTCTAGAGAACGTCGAGGGATTGCCCTTCGAGGAGGTCCTGGCTCGTCATCCCGTCGACGAGGACACCGTCGTCGACGCCTACGAAAAGATCCGGGACGCGCTCGAGGCGGCCGGCCTGCGCCAGTACGAGATCTCCAACTTCGCCCGGCCGGGGAGGGAGTGCCGACACAACCTGAAGTATTGGCGCTACGAGACGTTCGTCGGCCTGGGCCCTTCGGCCTGCTCGCACACGGCGAGCCGGCGGTGGTGCAATAAGGCCTCCCTCGAGGAATGGGCCGGGGCCCTGGTCCGCGGCGAGCCGGTCATCGATGAGGTCGTCGAATTGAGCCCCGGCATCGCCGCCGGAGAGGCGCTGATCTTCGGGCTTCGCCTCGTCGAAGGGATCGACATGGCCTCCTTCTCAGAACGTTTTCGGGTCGATGCCGAAAGCCTGTTCGGCCGGGAGATCGGACGGCTCGTCGACGAAGGTGTTCTGGTCCGTGAGGCGGACCGGATCAGGATTCCCCGCGACAAATTTCTGACGTCGAACGCGATCCTATCGAGGCTTCTCTAGGTTTTCGGAAGAATTGCTTTTCCCCCGGGGACGGCATAAAATTGGATATCCCCCGCGACATTAAGGAGGCCCGATGAAAACCAAAAAACTGACCATCCTCGTGACTTTTCTGCTGGCCCTGACGAGCCTGTCCTTCGGGCCCCAGGAAGGCCGCGTCCTCCGCTTCCCGGCGGTCTCGGCCGACCAGATCATTTTCAGTTCTGCGGGAGATCTCTACACGGTGCCCCTCGCCGGGGGCGTGGCCCGCAAGCTGACCTCGTATTATGAGGGCTACGAGGCCTTCGCCCGCTTCTCGCCGGACGGCAGGTCCATCGCCTTCACGGGCGAGTACGATGGGAACCGGGAGGTCTATCTCATCCCGGCCGAAGGCGGCGCGCCGAAACGGCTGACCTACACGCCCACTCTCGGCCGCGACGATATCTCGGACCGGATGGGGCCGAATAACCTGGTCATGGGCTGGACCCCCGACGGCAAGAACGTCGTTTTCCGGTCCCGCATGCGGGAATGGAACGATTTCCAAGGTCAGCTCTACCTCGTGCCGTCGGCCGGGGGCACCTCCGCCGAGCTGCCGTTGCCCCGGGGCGGATTCTGCTCCTATTCGCCCGACGGCACCAAGCTCGCCTATAATCGCATCTTCCGCGAGTTCCGCACCTGGAAGCGATACCGGGGCGGCATGGCGGACGACATCTGGATCTACGATTTCGCCTCGAAGACGGTCGAGAACATCACCAACAATCCCGCCCTGGACCTCATCCCCATGTGGAGCGGCGACCGGATCTATTTCCTCTCCGACCGCGACGAGCACAAACGGGTGAACCTCTACGTCTATGACCTCCGGTCGAAGGACACGCGGAAATTGACGACCTTCACGGATTACGACATCAAATTTCCCTCCCTCGGCCCGAACGCCATCGTTTTCGAAAATGGAGGGTATATCTACAAGTTCGATCTGGCCACGGAAAAGACGGACAAGGTGCCCGTGATCATCTCCGACGACGCGATCGGAACCCGAAGCCGGCTGGCCAAGGTCGGTGACCAGATCACCAACTTCGAGATCTCGCCGGACGGGAAGCGCGCCCTTTTCGGCGCCCACGGCGAGATCTTCACCGTTCCCGCCCAGTTCGGGAACGTCCGCGACCTCACGGGGACGCCCGGCGTCCACGAGCGGGCCGCCAAATGGTCGCCCGACGGAAAATGGGTCGCCTTTATCTCGGACCGCAGCGGCGAGGACGAGATCTACCGCCTGGCCCAGGACGGGACCGGCGAACCGCAGCAGCTGACGAAAAACGCCGACACCTACAAATACCAGATCTTCTGGTCTCCGGACTCCAAAAAGATCATGTGGAGCGACAAGCTCCAGCGCCTCCTCTACCTGGATGTCGAGACCAAGGAGGTCGTCGAGGTCGTCAAGGCCGAGCGCTCTGAGATCCCGCACTACGTCTGGTCGCCCGACAGCCGCTGGATCTCCTACTCCAAGCCGGAAATCGACGTCATGTCCAAGGTCTACCTCTACTCCCTGGACACGAAAAAGACCTCCGAGGTGACCGACGGCTGGTACCAGTCGGGCTATCCGGCCTTCAGCTCGGACGGGAAGTACCTCTTTTTCGTCTCGGACAGGGACTTCAATCCCGTATACAGTCAGACGGAGTGGAACCACGCCTACCTGGCCATGTCCGGGGTCTATTTCGTGACACTGGCCAAGGACACCAAATCGCCATTCGAGCCCAAAAGCGACGAGGTGGCCGTGAAGAAAGAGGAGGCGAAACCGGCCTCGCCCGCGCCGGCCCAAAAGGCGGCAGCCGCCGCATCGGCGGCAGCACCGGATGCTCCAAAAACCTCAGCTAAAAAGGAGTCATCCGGTGTCAAGGTGGACCTCGACGGCCTCAAGGCGAGGATCGTCTCCCTGCCCATCGAGACGTCCAACTACGGCGGGATCACCGTCGTCGGCAATTCCATCTATTATTTCAAGCAGAAAGAAATGGAGAATCAGCCCTCCCTCATGCTCTACGATATGGGCGAGCGCAAAGAGAAGGACCTCGGCAAGTTCGGCGGCTACGAGGTCTCGGCCGACCTGAAAAAGATGCTCATCGCGAAGGATCGTTCCTTCGCCATCATCGACCTGCCCAAGGGACCGATCAGCCTGGAGACGAAGCTCGACCTGACCGGCATGGAATGCCTGGTGGACCCCCGCCAGGAGTGGAACCAGATCTTTGAGGAATGCTGGCGCCAGATGAAATACTTCTTCTATGCGCCGAACATGAACGGCGTCGATTGGGAGGCCGTCCGGAAGCGCTACCGGCCCCTGGCCGCTTCCGTCGGGATGCGGGCGGACCTGACCTATGTCATCGGCGAGATGATAGGCGAGCTCAGCTCAGGACACACCTACGTCGGTGGCGGCGACGGGCCCAGGCCCAGGCGGCTCAACGTCGGCATGTTGGGGGCTCAGTTCGAACGTGACGCGAAGACCGGCTATTACCGGATCGCCAAGATCTTGAAGGGCCAGAATTGGGACCCGTCCCTCCGGTCGCCCCTGACCGACGTCGGCGTGAACGTCAAGGAAGGGGAGTACCTCGTCGCCATCAACGGAAAACCCCTCGACAAGCTGGCCGACATGCTCGAGGCGCTCAAGAACACGGCCGGGAAGCAGGTGACCCTCAAGGTCAACGGCGTGCCCGACGAAAAGGGGAGCCGTGAGGTCGTGGTCATCCCCGTGGCCACGGAAAACCGGCTTTATTATTACAACTGGGTCGAGGGGAATATCGACAAGGTCGCCAAGGCCACCAACGGCCAGGTCGGCTACATCCACATCCCCGACATGGGCGTCGCAGGGCTCAACGAGTTCGTCAAGCATTTCTATCCCCAGCTCGGCAAGAAGGGCCTGATCATCGACGTCCGGGGCAACGGAGGCGGGAACGTCTCGCCGATGATCATCGACCGGCTCGTCCGCGAGCTGGTCATGATCGAAGTCGCCCGGAACGCGGTCCCGACCCCGGACCCGGCGGCCGCGGTCCTGGGCCCCAAAGTCGCCCTCTGCGACGAGTTCTCGGCTTCCGACGGCGACATTTTCCCCTACCGGTTCAAGACCCTCGGGGTCGGCAAGGTCATCGGCAAGCGGACCTGGGGCGGCGTTGTCGGCATCCGGGGTTCGCTGCCTCTTCTCGACGGCGGCTTCCTCAATAAGCCGGAGTTCGCGCCCTACGACAAGGATGGGAAAGGCTGGATCATCGAGGGCGTCGGCGTCGAGCCGGACATCGTCGTCGAGAACGACCCGGCCCGGGAATTCGCGGGCATCGACGACCAGCTCAACAAGGGCATCGAGGTCATTCTGGAAGAGCTGAAGACGAAGGGACGGGCCATCCCGCCCATCCCGCCGTACCCCATCAAGAAGTAGGAGGCGGGGGAGACCCGATGACCGGCGAAAAATTGAAAGTCAGCTGCGGGGTGTGCGGGACGACAAACTATTTTCCCGTCGAAGCGGGCGGCAAAACCGTTGTCTGCGGACGCTGCAAGGCCCGGCTTCCGGAGCCGGGGGCGATCCTCGAACCGGCAGTCGAGGGCCTCACCGGCCTCTTCCAGAATTCGAGCCTTCCCGTCTTGGTCGATTTCTATTCGCCGACGTGCGCCCCCTGCCACATGATGCACCCGATCCTCGAGAGACTGGCCCGCCGCCGGGCCGGCGACATCGCCGTCGTCAAGGTCAACGTGGAAGAGCACCCGGACGTCGCCCGGGAATTCCATGTCCAGGCCGTCCCGACGTTCGTCGTCATTCTCAAGGGAGCCGAGCGGGGACGCACGGCCGGGGCGATGGACGAGAACAGCTTCGCCCTTTGGGCGGCCAGCCGGACCTAACGGGGAGTTTTTTCAGTAAGAGATTTCGGGAATGCCGAAGGGGGGACTCGAACCCCCAATCCCTTGCGGGAACTAACCCCTCAAGCTAGCGTGTCTGCCAATTCCACCACTTCGGCAATTATTTCTTTTCGGCCGGCGACCCCGGTGCGGGGGG
>CAZZCH010000067.1:0-19374 GCA_964652895.1 uncultured Eubacteriales bacterium | reverse complement strand
ATGCCCCGGACCGACCGGGAAGGTCTCCCCCTCGTGAAACACCTCGCCGCTTCCCGCGTAGACGAACACCTCGTGTTCGTAAGGATGGCTGTCGGATCTTTCCTTTTGCCCTTACGCCTCGCCGTGTCCAGTCACATCCTCCCTGGGATTCCTGCCCCTCTTGGGAGTCATGTTGAGCCGGCGTTCAACTTTTCGATGACAAACGTTACGGCAAGGCCTGGATTCTGTCAAGCCGCTGAACAAGTTCAGATGCATGGGAAACGCTTGGGGTCATATGGTGGCGCCATGTATCGGATCCATTCGCGTTCTTGACAATGCTCAACGGTCGGCGATATCCTCAGGACCAGTGTTGTAGGAAGTGCCGACTTCGAGGCCTCCGGCGCCTCGCCCGTCAGGCGTCAAGCATGGCGCCGGCCCGGGGTTAGCGTTTCCGATATCTCTGGCAACGAGGAGTGAGCGTGAGCAATTTAATACCAGCGGTCATCAGATCCAAGGCTGAGGCGTCGGCCGCTTCGCTGTGGGTTATCCACTACTTCACGGCATGTGGATTCCTGGAATTGTTTCCCTGGGTCGGGTCGGGCTACGACATGGAGAGGTTCGGGATCTTGGCCGTGGCGACGCCCAGGCACGCCGATGTCTTTATCGTGGCGGGATATGTCACGCAGAAGGCGGTCCGACGCATCCAAAGGATCTATGATCAGATGCCGTCGCCCAAATATGTCATGGCTCTGGGGAGCTGTCCCATGACGGGGGGCATGTATTGGGACTCCTACGCGACCGTCAAACGGATCGACAAATATATCCCCGTCGATCTGTGGGTTCTGGGCTGTCCCCCGAAACCGGAGAACATCGGTCATGGGATCGTGATGGCGATGAACGCCATCAAGGGGGGATTTGGTGGCCACTGAGATGCTCGATGACATCATCGCCGACGTTCGATCCCGATTCGGAGAGTCCATTCTCCATGTCCTGCCGGAGGAGAGGAGGGCCACCTTCACGGTGACACGGCCCGTCTCTCATGAGGTGCTATCGCGGCTCAAAGCCATGGGTTTCGATCACCTGTCGGACGTGAGCGGCGTCGATTACATCGCCGACGGCGAATTCGAGATCAATTATCATCTTTGGTCTCACGCCAGGAAAGTGAGGGTCACCCAGAAGGTGAGGATCGCCCGAGAGTCTCCCTTGATAGAGTCCGTCGTCGATCTGTGGCCGGGGGCGCAGATCCATGAGCGGGAGGCGCATGAGCTTTTCGGCATAACCTTCGAGGGCAATCCCGACCTTTCGCCGCTGTTCCTCGAGGACTGGACGGAAATCCCGCCCTTCAGGAAAGATTTCGACACACGCGAGTATGTGAAGAAGCAATACGATGACGACAAGTGATCCGGAAGAAAACATCATCAGCTTCATGACCATACCCTTCGGCCCCCAGCACCCGGCTTCGGGGCACTTCCATGCGATGATCAAGTGCGACGGGGAAAACGTCACCGAGCTGACGCCTCATCCGGGGTATCTTCACCGCGGATTCGAAAAGCTCATGGAGTACAGGACGCATGTCCAGAATACCATGCTGTCTGACCGGGTCTGCATCCTGGACCCCCTGGCCAATGAGATGGGCTATGTCAACGTGGCGGAAAAAGCGGCCGGGATCGAAGCGCCGGAACGGGGCAAATTCATCCGGGCCATCATGGCGGAACTGGGCAGGATTCTCAGCCATTTGACTTGGGTCGGTGTCATCTCGTATGCCGTCGGGTTGGAGAGTGGAGCCAAGATCGCCTGGGGCGATCGGGAAAAGATCATCCGCCTCAATGAGATCATCACCGGGGGGAGGATCTATCCCTGTTATTTCATGCCCGGAGGCGTCAGAAGGGACTTATCCCGAGAGCATGCCGATGGCATGGCCAGGGTATTGGATTACATGGAAGAAAAGCTGAAGCTTTATGATGACCTGGTCTTCTACAATACCACCTTCATGAGCAGGCTGGAGAATGTCGGCACTTTGAGCCGTGAAGACGCTGTCGCCCTGGGCGCCACCGGCCCCAATCTCAGGGCGAGCGGAGTGAGCACCGACGTGAGAAAAGACGAGCCGTATGATGCCTATCCCTACATCGATCTGGAAGTTGTCACAGGGGAAAAAGGAGACGCCTATTCCCGAGCCTTGTGCCGAAGGGGAGAGATCATCGCCAGCCTATCGATCATCAGGCAATTGCTGGCGAAGATGCCGGCCGGTGATTTCAAGGTCAAGTGGCCGATGACAAAGAAGGTTCCCGGCGGAGAGGCCTATTTCTGCTGTGAAGCCGCCCGCGGGGAGATGTGCTTCCACATGGTGAGCGATGGATCCGATAAACCCTATCGGGTGAAGATCAGAGGCCCGAGCTTTTCCCATGCTCTAGCCATATTCCCTCGTCTGGTCAGGGGAGCGCAGCTCGCCGATGTTCCGGCGGTCTATTGGAGCTTGGACCCTTGCCCGGCTGATATGGACAGGTAAATGAGCCTTATTAGACCACTGACTCTGTTCGGGAATCTGTTCAGGAAGCCGATGACTCTGCGGTTTCCCTTTGAGTCCCTGCCGCCCGTGGAAGGATATCGGGGCCGGCAGGTCTTGGATCTGGAGAAATGCTCGGGCTGCCCCGTCTGCTCCATGGTTTGTCCCAATCTCGCCATCGAGCTCGTGGAATTCCAAGGGAAAAAGTATCCCCAGATCCACTTGGGAAAGTGCTGTTTCTGCGGGCTCTGTGTCGAGTTTTGTCCCAGGGGCGCGCTGCAGATGACGCACGAGGCCATGATCACGATCATGGACACGAGAGAGGCCGTTTACAATCCCGCGAAGCTGAGTCAGCCGGCGAAATAGCCCATCGCCCGCTCACTCCCCGAGTCCGGCGGTTCCCTGCATTCCGACGCCGGAGGGATGTCTTGACAATTCCCGGACGGATTCATATAGTGAGGTCTCGGCGAGAGCCAACATACCCGCTCCCGATTTCCCGCTTTGGACCGAGCCCCATTCCTCTAAGGAGGCCGTGCCAGTGGATAAAAAGACGATCCTGAAGGACGGGACCCAGGTCGCGATCCGCAGGTTTCGGTCCGGCGACATCGACAAGCTGATGAGGTTCTACAGGTCCCTGCCCCTCGAGGACAGGAAGTACCTCAAGTTCGACGTGACGAAGAAAAGAATCGTCCTCCAGCGGATCCGGAAGTTGGAGGCGGGCGAGATGGCCCGCATCGTCGCCCTTCACAAGGGCCGGATCATCGCCGACGGTGTGCTCGAATTCTCGGCGGACCAATGGAGCCGGCACCAAGCCGAGATCCTCCTGATCATCGCCCCTTCCTTCCGGCAGAAAGGGTTGGGGACGCTCATGATCCGGGAGCTTTTCTGCAGGGCCCTCCAGAAAAAGGTCGAGGTCATCGTCGCCCGCATGATGGGACCCCAGGTTGGTTCCCAGAAGATCTTCCACAAGCTCGGCTTCCGCGAGCAGGGCCTCCTGTCCGAACACGTCAAGGACAGCGAGGGCGCGGCCCAGGACCTGATCATCATGGCCTGCGATGTCAAAGAC
Source organism: uncultured Eubacteriales bacterium (assembly GCA_964652895.1). GTDB lineage: Bacteria > Acidobacteriota > Aminicenantia > Aminicenantales > Saccharicenantaceae > RBG-16-66-30. The sequence continues at coordinate 15,826 of CAZZCH010000067.1, read as the reverse complement.
CTGATGAAGGAGCTGGAGCTCCTATACCAGTATGAGGACTGGCAGCGTTGCCGGTGACCAACCGGGACAAGCCTGTCGAACCAGGATGTGACCCGTCCATTTTTTTGTTGACTTTGACCACGAATGGTAGTTATGTTATTCCCTTTTGATGTGACCGATATGAACAAGGGTCAAGGAAGAGTTTATCGACGGAAGGGTTTTTCCATGATTTCCGGATATGATGGACGGTAGTGCCGAACGATGAAAACTCCAGTGAAACGAATCTTGTCAGGCGATCATCATATGAGCGGGAGTGAGGCGTGCGCGGAAGGGGCCCTCTCCGCCGGATGTGGCTTTTTGGCGGCTTACCCCCTTGTCCCGGCCCTTGAAATCCTAAAAAGATTCGCCGCGCGGTTCCATGATTTTGGCGCCGTCTATATCCAGATGGAAGATGAAATCGCGGCTCTGGCCGCCGTTCTGGGGGCCGCCTGGACCGGCCGGAAGGCCATGACCGTGACATCCGGCCCGGGGTTTTCGTTGATGATGGAGCATGTCGGATTAGGGGTCATGTTGGAAACGCCTTGCGTCATTGTGGATGTCCAAAGATGGGGTCCCTCGGAGGGCATACCGAACAAGCCCGGCCAGGGGGACATGATGCAGGCGAGATGGGGATCGCATGGAGATTACGAGATCATCGCCCTGGCCCCCAACTCGCCCCAGGAGATGTTCGATCTGACGGTGAAAGCGTTCAATCTGTCCGAAGAGTATCGCACACCCGTAATGATCATGACCGATGAATCCGTGGCCCACATGAAAGAAAAAATGACGATCCCCCCGACCGCGGACATCAAGCTCAAACGGAGAAAGTATTATCAGGGCCCCAAAAATAAGTATCTGCCGTTCAATTGGGGGAAGGATTTTGTTCCAGAGATGGTGGATGTCGGCCAGGGATATAAGTTCCACGTCACCGGGTTGACGCATAATCAAAAGGGATATCCCGTCATCAATGCCGAAACGCAGGAACTCAACGTCCATTCGATCCTGAACAAGATCCGGCTTCATTCGGATCGCATCGCCGAGTTTGACGAAAAAGACACGCAGGATGCCGATGTCGTCGTGGTGTCCTACGGGATCACCTCGAGGGATGCCGCCAAGGCCGTGGAGAAAGCGAAAGCCCAGGGGAAAAGGGTCGGGACGTTCCGGCTCATCACGGTCTGGCCGTTTCCCGAGAAGCGCATCGCCGAACTGGCTAAGACGGCCAAAGCGTTCGTCGTTCCGGAAATGAACTATGGTCAGATTTTTTATGAGATAGAACGATGCGCCCGGGGGAAGGCGGACACGCATTTCGTCTTCCATGAGAGGTCGCGGGACAACGGCGTCGCCCGCATCCTTGAGGCCATCGATCGAGCTTTCAAAGAGTCAAGGGCATCATGAACACCTTAGAGAGCATGACGAAACAAGACGGCCATCCGATCGAGCCATTGTTGCGGATGGATCGGATTCCCCATATCTGGTGCCCGGGATGCGGCATCGGGACGACCTTGAACGCCTTCGTCGCGGCGGTCAATAAGCTGGACGTCGACCGGGACAAGCTGTGCGTGGTGTCCGGTATCGGGTGTACGGGTCGCGTCGCCGGGTATATCAAACTCGACTCGTTCCATGTCTTGCACGGCCGGGCCATCCCGTTTGCCACGGGGATTAAATTGAGCCATCCCGAACTGAACGTGGTCGTTTTCTCGGGAGATGGGGACCTGGTCTCGATCGGAGGCAATCATTTTCTCCACGCGGCGAGACGCAACATCAACCTCACGGTCATTCTCGTGAACAACTTCATTTACGCGATGACCGGCGGGCAGGTCGCCCCCACCACGCCCGTCACGGCCTATACGACGACCTCGCCCTTCGGGAACTTCGAACCGCCGTCCAACATCCCTCAGCTGGCCGAAGCGGCCGGGGCGGTCTACGTCGCCCGATGGACGGCGCTGCATATCCGGCGGCTGACGAAATCCATCGTGGAGGCGTTCCGAAAGCCGGGCTTCGCCGTGGTGGAAGTCGTCTCCCCCTGTTCCATGTACTATTCGCGGCTCAACCGGATGGGGGAAGGCATCGATATGATGAAGTTCTATCACAAGAATTCCGTCATCAAGCACGGGGAACCCACGGAAAATCTCGACATCAAATTTCAAAAGCAGATCATCGTGGGAAAATTCGTCGACAGGGAACGACCCGCGATCCTGGGATCATCCGGCGGTCCGGATGCCGAGGCCGAGCCATGAGCCTAGTGCGAACACCGTATGACATCAAGAAGATCAAGGTGCCGCGAGGCGAGGTCCACATCGTCAAAGAACGCTGCAAAGGGTGCGGCTTTTGTATCGAGTATTGCCCGAACGGCGTTTTGGCGTTATCGGACGAGTACAATGAGAAGGGATATCACCCTCCCAAGGTCGTGAGCCCGGAAAAATGCCTGAGCTGCGCGTTGTGCGAGGTGCTTTGCCCCGACTTCGCCATATGGATCACGCTGCAGGGAGAAGTGGAGGCCAAAATTGGCGGCTAATCCTGAGGATGTTTTTACAGGATCCTATTATATCGATGGCGATGTCGCCTCCGCTTACGGAGCCCTCGCGGCCGGATGCAAGTTTCTCGGAGGCTATCCCATCACCCCCTCGACGGAGGCCGCGGAAGCGTTCGCCAAGAGGGCCCCGGAAGTGGGGGCCCTCTTCGTTCAGATGGAGGACGAGTTGGGCTCCATCGCCGCGGTGCTGGGAGCGTCCTGGTCGGGAAAAAAGGCGTTGACGATCACATCCGGCCCCGGCTTCTCCCTCATGATGGAGAATATCGGCTTCGGGGCCGCGATGGAAATCCCCTTCGTCATCATCAATGTCCAGCGCGGGGGGCCGTCGACGGGGATCCCGACGCGGACGGGCCAGGCCGATCTCATGCAGGCCCGATGGGGTTCGCACGGAGATTACGAGATCATCGCCCTGGCTCCCGATTCCCCTCAGGAGTGCTTCGATTTCACGGTCAAAGCGTTCAATCTGGCGGAGAGATACCGGGTTCCGGTCATGTTGATGGCCGATGAATGTGTCGGCCATATGACGGAAAAAGTCGTCGTGCCCCCGGCGTCGGAGATCGAGATCGAGAACCGAAAAACCTACAGCGGATCCCTCCAGAGATATCTTCCCTACAAGCGGGATAAGAGCCTTGTCCCCCTCTTCGCCAAGCCGGGGGACGGCCATGGATTGTACATCACCGGCCTGACGCATGATGAGCGGGGGCATCCGATCGGGGATCGCGATCTGCGAAGCTCCACGGCCCGCTTTTTGGTCGACAAGATCCGGCAGAACGCGTCGCAGATCATTGAATTGGAGGAAGACCGCCTGGAGGGTGCGGACGTCGTCGTCGTTTCGTTCGGGATCACCTCCCGGGTCGCGCTCAAGGCGGTGGAGTCGGCCAGAAGGCAGGGGATCAAGGTCGGGACCCTGAGGCTGAAGACCATCTGGCCGTTTCCGGAAGATAAGATCGCGGAGCTTTCCACACGCGTGAGGGGATTCGTCGTCCCGGAAATCAATTACGGGCAGATCGCTTTTGAGGTCGACCGGTGCAGCCACGGAAACGCCAACGTGATCCTGGTCCCTCACGCGGGGTCGTCCGTTCATCTTCCCGTGGATATCTTGGGCGCGATCAAACAGGTGGCCAAGGATACGAAACCCTATGCCTCGGTCGTTTCGTATAAAACTCATCTCGAAAGACAGATTTTTGGATAACGTCATGCAAGATATGGCCACCATGGATCGGCTCGTTGGGATCTTTTCTGACGGTTTCGGAAAAAGCAAATTCCCCCGATCAAAGATCTCTCTCGTCTCAGACGTCCTGTTGTCCCCCGAATCCGTAAGAAAGCTGGGGGTCGACTTTTTTCATACGGGCCGCGGCTACGCCATTCCGTTCGGCGCGGGATTGAAATTGGGGAATCTGGATCTCAAGGTCGTTGTTGTCGTCGGGGACCTCCTGACCCTCAGCGGCAATCATTTCCTGCATTCGGCGCGCGGCAATATGGATCTCGTTATCGTCTGTCTCAATCATTTTCTTTACAAAAAGGTCGGAGGGGAGGACCCGAAAGTCCGCTATTCCCAGGTTTCCCCCTTTTCCGGTGATGAAGAGCCGTTCAATATCCCTCATCTGGCGAAGTCCCTGGGGGCCGTCTACGTGGCGCGATGGACCCTGATGCACGCCGGCCAACTGGCGAATTCGCTCTCCGAAGCCATGCGCGCGAAGGGTTTTTCCGTGATCGAGGTGATCGCCCCCGGCGTGAACTATTTTCTGGGCCAACGCGGCGAACGGGACGTATCCGGGTTGCTCGAATATTATTATAAAAATTCCCAGGTCCGAAACGACGGGGACACGCAAAACGCCGGCATCGGACCGGACCAGAAGATCATCGTCGGGAGATTCGTTCACAAAGAAAGAGAGACGTTCATCGATTCCTACAATCGGCAGCTTGAGCAAGTCATGAAAAAGAAATTTCGGGCGTATCAATGAAAGAAATTCGATTTGCCGGGTTTGGCGGCCAGGGAATCATCCGGGCGGGCATCATTCTCGGGAAAGCCGTGTCGCTCTATGATCATAACTTTTCCACGATGAATCAGAGTTTCGGGCCCGAGGCCCGGGGCGGGGCGTGCAGCTCGACCCTGCTCGTATCGAACAAGAAGATCCTCTATCCCTACCTCACGAAGACGGACATTTTTGTCGCGATGTCCGCGGAAGCCTATCATAAGTTCAAAGGGGAGATCCGGAAAAACGGGCTGTTGATCTATGATGCCGATCTGGTCAAGCCGACGGGGAAGATGAAGGCTTTCCCGATCCCTGCGATAAGGTTCGCGGAGGAATTGGGGAACCGCATTTTCGCCAATCTTGTCATCCTCGGCTTCATCACGGCGGTCACCAAGATCGTATCCCTTGAAGCGATGAAGCAGGCGATCCCTGATTCCGTCCCTGAAAGATATATCGAAATCAACATGAAGGCCTTTGATCGAGGGTACGAGTACGGCCAAAAGATGCTCGCCGAGGCCGGCTCGGAGCAGGACCGAGAAGGAGTTCAGATCATGCCTTCGGACGCGAAGAAGAAATGAAAAAAATAGGCGTCTATATTTGCCATTGCGGCGGCAATATCTCTGAGGTGGTGGACGTCAAGAAGGTCGTTGCATTCGCGGAAAAGGAAGCCGACGTCGCGCTGGTCAGAGATCATGAACACATGTGTTCCGAGACGGGCCAAAAGCTCGTCATGGACGATATCGCCGGACACAAATTGGACAAGGTCGTCATCGCGGCGTGTTCTCCCCAATTTCAGGGCCCGACTTTCAAGGCGACCCTGGAGAAGGCCGGCCTGTCTCCCTACGTTCTGGAGATGGCCAACATCCGTGAGCAGTGCGCCTGGCCGCATTTCGATTTTCCGGCGGAGGCCACGGAGAAGGCTCAAGGGTTAGCCCGGATCGCCATCGCGAAAGCAAGGCTGGACGAGCCCTTGACCAAAAAGACCTTTCCCATCGGCAAACGGGTGCTTGTGGTAGGGGCCGGCGTGGCGGGGATCCAGGCCTCGCTCGATTTGGCTGACGCGGGATTTGATGTTCACCTTGTCGAGAGCAAACCCTCCATCGGAGGGAAAATGCTCCAGCTCTCCCGGACTTTTCCCACCGAGGATTGCGCGGCCTGTATCCTCTCGCCCAAGATGGCGGATGTCGGTGCCAATCCCAATATCCATCTCTGGGCCTATTCGGAAATCGAGGATATCCAGGGATACCTCGGCAACTACAAGGTCACGGTCAGGAAAAAGCCGACCTATGTCGATCCGGACAAATGCACGTGCTGCGGGGAATGTGTCGATGCGTGTCCCGTGGCCGTTCCCAAAGAACTGGATGAGGGACTTTCGACACGGAAGGCCATCTATCTGGCCTCTCCGATCGCTGTTCCCCACTCCTATGTCATCGATGATAAAACCTGCCTCGGAATATTCCCGTTAGCGTGCGGGAAATGTCAGGACGTCTGCGATCCCGGCGCGATCGATTTTGATGTGTATCCCGAGAGCATCACGTTCACGGTGGATACGATCGTTGTGGGCACGGGTTACGAGATTTTTGATGCCACGCAGAAGAAGGTTTATGGGTTTGGGAAGTATGAGAATGTGATCACCGCGCTGGATATGGAGAGAATGATCGTCTATGCGTCCGAGGGGAATCCCATGAGGCCGATGGGCAAGAAGATCGCCTTCATCCAATGTGTCGGGTCGAGGGACGAACAGGTCAAGAATGAGTACTGCTCAAGAATATGCTGCATGTATGCCGTTAAGCTCTCGCAATTGGTCAAGAGATCCGATCCCAAAAGAGACGTCTATGTTTTTTATACCGATCTCAGGGCCTATGGGAAAGGGTTTGAGGAATACTACAAACGGGGCCAGGCCGAAGGCGTCAAGTACATCCGGGGGCGGCCGGCCGAACTCATCGAGGATCCCCGGACAAAGAAGATCACGCTGAAGGTCGAGGACACGCTGACGCGGGATATCATCGAGTCGGAGTTCGACCTTGTCGTGCTTTCGGTGGGCTTGCGTCCCCATCCCGGCACGGAAAGGATCGCGAATCTCCTGAGACTCGCCAAGAGCCCGGATGGCTTTCTTCAGGAAGCCCATCCCAAGTTCAGACCCGTCGACACCCTGACCGATGGCGTGTTCCTGGCGGGGACCGTTCAGGGGCCTAAAGATATTCCCGATACGGTCGCCCAGGCCAGCGCGGCGTCTTCCCGGGCCATCAGGTTGATGAACAGGGGCGAGTACGACGTCGATCCCGTGATGGCCTTCGTTCATGAGGCATCCTGCGATGGATGCGGACTCTGTGTGGGGCAGTGCCCGACCAACGCCATCTCCCTCGCGTCTCGCGGTTCGAATGCGGGGCCCTCTCTCTCCGGGAAGGTCGCGGAAATCAATGAGGCCCTGTGCAAGGGATGCGGAAGCTGTATCGCCTCCTGCCCGAAGGATGCCCTGGATCTTCACTGTTATACGAACGACCAGCTGGCCGAAGAGATCAGGGCCGCGCTCGCGGCCAAAAAGGGCGGGGACGTCCGGGTCCTGGTCTTCGCGGATGATATGACCGGTTACCGGTTGGCCGATAACGTGGGGACGGCAAAAATGCCCTATGCCCTGGATTCCCGGATCATCAGAGTCCCCAGCTGCTGCAGGATCACACCCAAGCTGATGTTGCAGGCTTTCGCTCTGGGGGCGGACGGCATCCTGCTGTGCGAGAGCGAAGCGAAATCCAACCCCTATCCTCACAGCGTATCGACGATTAAATCGAATTTGGCCAAGGTCAAGGGTATCCTGGAAAATGAAAAGATCCATCGCGACCGGGTGCGCCTGGTCGAGTTTGTCACGGTGATGTTGGGTGGATTCGTCAAGAATATCAACGAGTTATCCAATTTTGTCCGGAAGCTGGGTCCCCTTTCGGCCGAGGAATCAGGGCGCCTGGGCCAGGACATGGACAAAAAGCTCTTCGGGTGAGGTCATGATCAAGAAGATCGCCATAACTTCGGAAAATGTGGATTTCCTGGAAAAGATCAGCAAGCTCAGCGATCAGGTCATCACGAAGTGTGATCAATGCGGGACATGTTCGGGAAGCTGCCCGATGGTCGGCGAGATGGACATCACCCCCGCGCAGCTGATGAGAATGGTCCTGCTCGGCCAAGAAGAGGTCATGGATTCGAAGGCGATGTGGATTTGCGCGTCATGTTTCGCCTGCACGGTCAGATGTCCGCGCGGCCTGGACGTGTCGAGAGTCGCCGAGGCGTTGAGGCAGATCACGCTGAGACAGGCTGTCGATCACATCGATCTGAACGACATCCCGGATTGCGAGATGAAGAGGCTTCCCCAAATCGCCCTGGTCAGCGCCGGCCGCAAGTTCACAGGATAGACAATGAGCCCCGCCAAGAACGACCCTCGCCAGAAATCGAAGGACTCTCCCGAAACGTCCCCGTTCTCGCCCGGGCTGAAAATACCTTATTTCCCGGGCTGCACGCTCAAGACAACGGCCAAGAATTTTGAGACGTCCGCTCTGGCCGTCGCGGAATTGCTGGGCATCGAATTGGTGGAGCTGCCCCGGTGGAATTGTTGCGGGACCGTGACGTCCCTGACCAGCGATGATCTCATCCACCACGTCGCCCCTGTCCGAAATCTCGTTCGCGTCGAAGAGATGAACGACAACGGGGCTGTGGACGAGGAAACCCGATTGGTCGCTCTGTGCACGATGTGTTTCAATGTTTTGAAAAGATCGAACCTGCGTGTCCTGGAAAAGCCGGAAGAGCTGGAAAAGATCAACAATTTCATGTATCTGGAAAAAGACTACCAGGGAAAAGTGCAGGTGGTGCACTTCTTGGAATTGTTGCGGGACCTCGGGTTCGCCAAAGTTAAAGAAAAGGTCCAGAAGACCCTTCGGGGACTGAAGGTTGCCCCTTATTACGGCTGTCTGTTGTTGCGGCCAAAAGAGATAGGGATAGACGACCCGGAAGACCCCACCATTCTGTCCGAACTTCTCGAGGCTCTCGGCGCGGAGCCGATCAACAACCCCTTCAAGACCCGATGCTGCGGCAGCTATCAGACGGTCCGCGACAGGCATGCCGTCGCCGAGCTGACCTACGACATCCTCGGTCGGGCCCGAAAGGAAGGCGCCGAGCTTGTCATAACGAGCTGTCCGCTCTGCATGTTCAACCTCGCGGATCGGCAGAAAGAAGTGGTGGAAAAACACCCCGGATTCGAGCCCATGCCGGTCTTGTATTTCACCCAGCTGATGGCGCTGGCCTTCGGATTGGAGGAGAATGCCTGCGGGTTCGATCAAAATTACGTGGACGCGCGACCCTTATTGAAGGGAAAAGCTCTGATAAAGTGAGGGATGACCATGGCGGAAAATAACGTCAGTGTGATGGATCGTGTGCGCGAGGCCGGCAGGGCCGTTATCACGGGCGTCGACGAGAAGGATATCGCGCACTGGGTCGAGATCAGTATCATGGGCAAGGCCTACAAGGTTCCCGCTGACCTGACGATCATGCAGGCGATCGAGTATGCCGGCTATCGATTGGTGCGGAGCTGCGGCTGCCGGGCCGGCTTTTGCGGCGCGTGCGCCACGGTGTATCGAAAAAAGGGGGAATACAAGCTCAAGAGCGCGATGGCTTGCCAGACAAGGGTCGAGGACGGGATGTATCTCGTCCAGATCCCTTTCTCGCCCGCGGAGAAGCCCCTGCCCGACATCAGGAAAGATCCCTATGAATCGTCCGTGCTGTTGAGATATTTTCCGGAGATCGCCCGATGCGTGAGCTGCAATACGTGCACGAAGAGCTGCCCCCAGGACCTGCAGGTCATGGATTATGTCCAGGCCGCTCTGAAAGGCGATTTCAAAGCCGTCGCCGAGGGCTCTTTCGAATGCATCCAGTGCGGGCTCTGCGCGCTCCGATGCCCGGCCGAGATCGTGCAATACCATATGGCCCAGTTCGCCAGGAGGATGTACGGGAAACACGGGTCTCCCAAGGAAAAGAATGCCGAGAAAAGGATCGGAGAATTGAAGCGGGGGAAATTCGATAAAGAGTTCGAGAGGGTCATGGCCCTGAGCCTGAACGAGCTCAAGACGATTTACACCGAGCAGCAGAAAGCCCGAGAAGTCTATTAAGGAGGCTCCCTTATGGCCGAGCTTAAATTTATCCGCGGATATCCGGAATATATGCGCGAGTCGATCAAGCTTGTGGAAGTCACGCGCCCGGGCCGGATCGGAAAACTCCTTCCCCAGATGACGCCCAAGGAACGGGAGGATATTCTCATTCTCTGTCATCCGGATTACGCCCCGGGCGGCAAGAGGACTCTCAAAATAGGACCCAACCGCGGGGACGTTTTCCCGAATGAAGTCGCGGATCTGCTCGAGGCCTATCCCCTGATCGACCCGGACAAGATCGATTTGAGCCGGGTGGACTATGAAACGGATATCCTGATCATCGGCGGCGGCCTCGGCGGAACCAGCGCGGCTCTTCTCGCCAATGACCATGGCATTCCCGCCGACAGGATCTTGCTGACGAATAAGCTGCGCCATGGGGACGCGAATTCCATGATGGCCCAGGGGGGGACCCAGGCCGCGGACAGGCCTGCGGATTCGCCGGTCATCCATTATATCGATGTGATGGGCGGCGGGCATTTCACGAACAAACCCGATGTTGTGAGAAGGCTCGTGGAGGATGCTCCGGGCGTGATCCATTGGCTCGAGGATTTTGGCGCGATATTTGACAAGGACGAGAAGGGAGACTTTGTCGAGTTGACGGGCGGCGGCACTTCGAGAAAGCGATTGCATGCTTGTACCGATTATACGGGCTTGGAGGAGCTCCGGGTCCTGAGGGACGAGTTCCGGAATCGCAAGATCCCCGTCCTCGAATTTTATCCCGCGGTGGAACTCCTCACCGACGAGGAGAATAAGGTCGTGGGAGCCGTCTTGTGGAACATGGAGACGGAGGATTATAAGATTGTCAAGGCCAAGGCCACGATCCTGGCCACGGGGGGATTCGGGAGGCTTCATATCCGGGGCTTCCCGACGACCAACCATTACGGCGCGACCTATGACGGTCCCGTCATGGCTTACAGAACGGGAGCGCGATTACGGGATACCGATACGGTCCAATACCATCCCACGGGCGCGGCGTATCCGCAGCAGATCATCGGTCTTCTGCTCACCGAGAAATTAAGGACCAGTGGGGCCCAGCCGCTCAATAAAGCCGGAGAGGAGTTCGTCTTCCCGCTCGAGCCGCGGGATGTGGAGGCGGCGGCTTTTATCCGAGAGTGCTATATCAGGGACAACGGCATAACAACACCTACGGGGATGAAGGGGATATGGCTCGACACGCCTCTGATCGATATTCTCACAGGACAAGGGGCTACGGAAAAGGCTTTCCCGGCGATGGTCCGGATGTTCAAGCGGTTCGGCATCGATATGATCAAGGACCCGGTGCTGGTCTTCCCGACCCTCCATTATCAGAATGGGGGCGTGGAAACGGATCCCCAGGGCTCGACCAATATCGCGGGCTTGTTCGTCGCGGGGGAGGTTTCGGGCGGTGTCCACGGGAAGAACAGACTAATGGGGAACTCGACCCTGGATTGCATGGTCTTCGGCCGAAGAGCGGGAATGCATTCCGCCGAATACGTGAAAAAAGGGGTCAAGATCGGTGCGTTGGGCTCTCAACATGTCATAAGATATGTTCAAGAACTCAGGTCCGCGGGAATAGAAACAGCGCGGAGAGCGCCGATATTGCTGCCCGATTACCGTGGAAAGGCCGCGCTTGCGAGGATGATCGATATCTTCTAAGTTCGAGGGGGCACCCGCCTGCCGGCCCCAGGCGCAGGCGGATTGGCTGCTCTCAGATCTGAGGGCGGGTTTCTTCGGCCGTGATCCGGGCCTTAATCCGATCCGGGAGCGGAGGCGACCAGCCCTCACGGCCGAGAGCCTTCAGGATGGTCTTCGCGGGAATGGTTTCCTTTTCCGTCCTTTGATGGAGAGCGTTATCAGTCTTGCCTGGGAATCACGCAAACGAAAACCAGCGGCTCTCGGCCGGTGTTGACGAATTGATGAAGCGTTCCAGCCGGGATGTAAGCCACATGCCCCGGACCGACCGGGAAGGTCTCCCCCTCGTGAAACACCTCGCCGCTTCCCACGTAGACGAACACCTCATGTTCATAAGGATGGCTGTGTCTGGGGGTATGTCCGCCCGGCTCGACCGTGAACACGCGCATCACGAAATGGGGCGCTCCGTCTTGCGGCCCGACGGCAATCCGCCTCGTGACCCCGGACGCGGCCGGATCATCGACAGGCTGGGATTCAAGGTCTTCATAGGGTATTATTTTCATGCGAATCTCTCCCTTTTTCGATCACAGACGTTACGGCAAGGCCCGGATTCTGTCAAGCCGCCGCCAGACGCAATGCGACGGTGTCGCTCATGACGTGATGAAAGACCACCCGCCTGAGTTCGGAAAGTCCGTCACGCAGCGGAAAATCGGACGCGGCGTTCCCGGGATCCAACAGGGACGAGATCATCGGGCTCGGCCCAATCGAGCTATCCACTGATCCACTGTGCCTTGGCCGCGGCAATCAGTTAATAATAAACAAAATAGCCTAGTTTTACCGGCCATTTTGAGGCCTAAAACGCGCTTTTTGGGCTGCATATTCAACTTCGAAGTGCAACAAGTCGGTTAAAACCTTCAGGCGGCGTTTTGTACTCGAATTGACTCGACCGATCGGTCATGCTATTAATTTCCAGGATTCGCCATCGCTCACATGGATAAGCTCAGCCGCTTTGGGGTTTCGATCGGCAGGGACCTTCTCGACCGGTTCGACGCGCTTGTCACCGAACGCGGCTACGCCAGCCGGTCCGAAGCCTTCCGCGACCTCATCCGCGGCTCCCTCGTCGAGGAGGAGTGGCGGAAAGGCTTCGAGGTCGCCGGCGCCATCACCCTGGTCTACGACCATCACAAGAAGGACCTCGTCAACCGCCTCACCGATCTCCAGCACGATTCCCACGATCTGATCGTTTCCACCCAGCACATTCATCTCGACCACGATCATTGCCTGGAGATCATCGCCGTCCGCGGTCGTGCCCCCGAGGTTCGCCGCCTGGCCGGCGCCCTCCGCTCGGTCAAGGGTGTCCTCCAGGGCACGGTCAACATGGCCAGCACGGGCAAAAAGCTCGGCTGACGGTCATGCCCCGCCTTGACATCCAAGGGGGCAGGCCCTAAAATGGAGTGCTACGAAATCAATGATGTGTGCTACTAGTCGATATCGATCCCCCGCCCGCGACCTGGCTTATTGCGGCCTGTTCGGCGCCGCGGCGTTACTCTTCCCCGTCGTCTTCCATCTGGTCCGGCTCGGCCACGTGTTCATGCCGATGTACCTGCCGCTGGTGACCCTGGCCTTTTTCGTCCCTCCGCGGCTGGCCGCAATGACAGCGCTTGCCGTACCGCTTTTATCCGGGGCCGTGACCGGGATGCCCCCGTTTTATCCGCCCGTGGCGGTCTTCATGTCCCTGGAGCTTGCGGCCATGTCGTTCCTGATCGCGGCCGTCGTGATGCGATGGCCGAGAGCCAACGAATACGGCGTCCTCGTGCCCGTCCTGCTCTTAGGCCGCGCGCTGTATATCGCGCTCGTCTATGCATTCTCGTTGGCCATCAGGCTTCCCGCGGGGTTCATGGCCGGATTGTCGCTTGCGGGCGGGTGGCCGGGGATCATCCTGATGATCGTCGTCGTCCCTCCCGTAGCCAGGCTGAGAAGGAGGCCGGGAGCGAACCAAGGGTCGGCTTCGGGTTTCATCGAAGGAGAGCCGGGATGATCGATGACGCGAAAGTCGCGTATTTCGACCAGATTGCCGATAAATGGGACGGCTGGGAAGACCTTCCGTCGCTCGCGGCGAAGCTGGATGTGGGGCTCGATGAGCTCGGCGTCGGTCCGGACGAGTCCGTTATCGACGTCGGCTGCGGGACCGGCAACCTGATCCGGGCCCTTCTTTCCAGGCTTTCACCGGCCGGGCGGGTCGTCGCCGTAGACGTCTCGCCCCGGATGGTCGAGGAGGCCGGCCGCAAGATCCGGGACCCGCGAGTCGATTGGCGCGTCGCGGACGTCCGGCGTCTGCCGCTTCCGGACGCGGCGTGTGACCGTGTGATCTGTTTGTCCGTCTGGCCGCACATCGAGGACCACGGAGCGGCCGCCGAAGAGCTCGGCCGGGTGCTCAAGCCCGGCGGATATCTCCATGTCTGGCACCTCTCGTCACGGGAAAAGATCACCCAAGTCCATGCCTCGGCCGGAGGGCCCATCCATAACGACTTCCTTCCGCCGGCCGCCGAAACGGCGGCGCTCCTGGAGCAACACGGTTTTCTCGTGACGACCGTGATCGACGACGCCGGCCGCTACTTGGTCACGGCTGTTCTTGCCCGGCGCCGCAATGGATATCGGAAGGACGAAAAGGGCGGAAGGAATGTGGACGTCCTGGCATGAGATCTGGGGATGCGGCCGAGGGCCTGCGGCCCGGCTGGCGCCTCAAACCCGGATCCTAGCCGGAGCGATCCTCTTTGCAGCCTGCCTGATGTCTCCGGCTCTCTCCGTGCCGGGAACGGTGCTTATCGCTGCCACAACGGCTGCTTGGATCTATGCCTCCGGCATGCCCAGCCGGACCCTTCGGTCTTCCACTCTCCTGGGTCTGGCCATGTTCCTGCCGTACCTTCTCCTCGTTCCTCTTATGGTGAAAGGCCCGTCGGTCATGGGTCCGGGGACAGGCTGGGCCGCGGCGTTGGCCGTGCCCTGGGGCATCCTGCTTCACGGCCTGGCCGGACTCCTGATCGCGACGGCGACCGTCTCCATGCTCACAGCGAGCGACCTGCGCAGCGGTCTTCTCGCGCTTCCCCTGCCGCGCCTCTTCACCGCCATCCTCGTTCAGATCGTCCACCAGACCTTGGTCCTGATGTCCGAGACGAAACGCGTGGCAGCGGCCGTGGCCGTGCGCGGGGGCTCGGGCAGGTGGAGGGCCGCCCTTCGGATGTTGACTTCACTGCCGCGTGTCTGGCTTCCGAGGATTCTCGGCCGGGCGGACCGGGTCGCGGCGGCTATGGAGCTCCGGGGCTTCGCCGAGGCCGATCTGCGGGTCTTCGGTCAAAGGAAGGTCGGAGGGCCCGACGTGGGCGTGATGGCCTTGGCCGGGATCGCGCTGGCCGTGGCCGCGACGCTGCGTTGGGGGCTGCCGTGACAAGCGTCGCTCCCGCCCTGGCCTTCGACTGCGTGACCGTCCGCTATGAGCCGGATGCGGAGCCTGCCATCGATAACGTGACGTTCTCGCTTGCCGCAGGAGAGAGGGCGGCAGTGGTCGGGCTCAACGGCTCGGGCAAGACGACCCTTCTCATGGCCGCAGTCGGGCTTGTCGCATACGAGGGCGAGGTCTGCGTCCGCGGAACGTCCGTCTCGTGGCGAACGGCGGCCGATGTGCGGGATCAGATCGGTTTCCTGTTCAATGTCCCCGAGGACCAATTGCTCTTTCCCAAGGTGATCGAGGACGCCGCCTTCGGCCTCTTGAGGCGGGGGACTGCCCGGACTGAGGCCTATCGCAGGGCCGCCGCGGCTCTCGACGGCCTCGGCGTCGGAGCGCTGGCCGAATGGCAGCTCCAACACCTGTCACACGGCCAGAAGCAGCGAGTGGCCCTCGCCGGGGCGATCATCACGGCTCCCCCTCTTCTCCTCCTTGACGAACCTTCGGCCGGCCTGGATCCTCCGGGGAGGCGGTCCCTTGCGCGGCTTCTCGATCGTCTCGACGCGGCCATGCTGATCGCTACCCACGACCTCGATTTTGCCTGCCGTCTTTGCCGCCGCTTCATCGTACTCGAAGGCGGGAGGATCGCCCATGACGGGGAGGACGTCTCGGCCGTACGCCGCCTTTGGGAGATGGAGTAGTCGAAGAGAGGATTCCGCTGGCGCAGCGTTCGGCGAGGTTTCCAGCTCTCCGATCATCAAGGACAACTTTTCGGGCGAATCCCGCGGTTTCGAGTTCTGGACATTTGACCGGGGCCGAGAAAATCATGATTCCGCGGCGGCCGAGGAGCGGGGAGCACGGATAGCGGCTGTTCTTGAGCGGGGAGGGACCCGTCCTGGTTTTGGCCGCTTTCGCGGCTGTCCGGACTGATGAACCGCGGCAAGTTTCGGCCCGGTATCCATGCTTGGGTCGAATTAAAAAAGAGTACAGCGCCGGCCTTAAGGATTTAGCCTCAATTATTCATAAAAAAAGCTGTTCCCCCCCGTAACGTATTGATTTA
>CAZZCH010000066.1:11221-19751 GCA_964652895.1 uncultured Eubacteriales bacterium | reverse complement strand
GACGCCCTGATGGTCGGGCTCATCCTGTCGACGACCTCCCTTGGCGTCGTCCTGCCCGTCCTGAAGGAGCGCGGCCTGAGCACCGGACCTTTCGGACAGACCTTGCTTCTCGCGGCCCTCCTGGCCGATTTCGTCACGATGCTCCTCATCACGGTCTACGTGACTCTCAAGGCGAAGGGCCTCACCCTCGACATCCTTCTCATCGCCCTCCTCTTCATCATCGCCCTCGGTGCCTTCCGTGTAGGCCGGGCGGTCCTTCGCAAGTCCGCGGCCAAGCGGGTTTTTGACGAAATCATCCCGGTTTCGTCTCAGACGGGTCTCCACGGTTCGATCGCCCTTCTTCTCGCCTTCGTTATCCTGGCCCGCCTTCTCGGAGCCGAGATGATCCTCGGCGCCTTCCTGGCCGGGTCCGTCCTGTCGCTCCTCAGCGGTCCGCGTCAAACCCAATTGAGAGAAAACCTCGACGCCATCGGTTTCGGCTTCTTCATACCGGTCTTCTTCCTAACGGTCGGCGTCGAGTTCGACCTGCCTGCGATCCTCCGAAGCCGACGGACCTGGGTCCTGGCACCGGTCCTGCTTATCGCGGCCTACCTGATCAAGGTCCTGCCCGCCCTCCTCTTCAAGCTCCGATTCACTTGGAAAGAGACCTTCGCCGGCGGACTCCTGCTGTCTTCCCGCTTGTCCCTGATCATTGCGGCCTCGGGAATAGGACTCCGGCTCGGCGTCATCGACGAATCGACCAACGCGGCCTTTATCCTCATCGCGGCCGTGACCGCCACCCTCTCGCCCGTCCTTTTCAGCGCCCTCATTCCCGAGGGAAAGGCCCGTGATCGAAGCGCGATCGCCATCGTCGGCGTCACCGATTTGGCCCTCCAGACCGCGCGCGAACTGGCCGCCCAAAACGAGAAAGTCCTCTTCATCGAGGCCGGTCCGGCCCAGACGGAGGCCGTCCGGTCGGCCGGATTCCCGGTCCTCGTGCCGGCTGTTCCCTCGTCCGGCCTCGGCGCGGTCAAGCTCCCGCCCCTGAAGAGCCTCCTCGTCCTGACGACGGAAGACGACCGCAACATCGAGATCTGCCGGGATGCCCGGGCGCTCGGCCTCCAGCACGTCGTGGTCCACGTGAACGACCCGGCCCGCCTGCCCGATTTCACGGCCCTGGGGGCGCAGACATTCACTCCCGCCCTCTACCGGGCGACCCTCCTCGCGCTCATGGCCCGCAATCCGGACCTTTTCCAGCTCATGGCCTCGGGCCGTGCGGCCCACGAGGTCCGCGAGATCCTCGTTTTCAGCCGTGACGTGAGCGGAAGTTCCCTAAGGGACCTGAAGCTTGGAGGCGACATCCTCGTTCTTTCCATCTTCCGCGGCGGCGAGTCGCTCATCCCCCACGGCGGGACAAGGCTCGTCATCGGCGACTGGATCACCGTCTACGGCGACACCGGTCAGGTCGAGGCGCTCCAGGCCCGGCTCGAGTCCCCGTGAACGCCGGCGTCACACTCTTCGCCGCGCTCCGTTTGACAAAGCCGTCCTTCTCACATATATAAAGAAAAGATCCCTGCTCTAAATAAGGAGGTCGCCGTGACGACCGAAAACGTCGGAAGTTGGGTTTCCCGATTTCTCAAAACGACGCTCGTAACGATCAACCAGACGCCGATCACCCCCGCCTCCCTCATCATTTTTACTTTTATCATCCTGGCCGCCATCTTCGTGACGCGGCTCTTCACCCGGCTGGTTTTCGACCGTATCCTGAAAAAATTCAATCTCAAAGACGGGGTCCGCTACACATTGAGACGGCTCACGGAATATACCCTGCATCTCGTCGGCATCATCATCGCCTTCCAGTTCGTGGGGATCGACCTCAGCGGCCTGGCCGTCATCTTCGGTCTCCTCTCGGTCGGGATCGGATTCGGCTTGCAGAACGTCACCGCCAACTTTGTCGCGGGGCTCGTCCTTCTTTTCGAGCGCCCCATCAGGATCGGCGACCGGGTCACCGTGGGGGACGTGGAAGGCGACGTCGAGGAGATCAGCATGCGGGCGACGAAGGTCCGGACCCTGAACAACATCTCCATTATCGTCCCCAACTCCCAATTCACCTCATCCAACATCGTCAATTGGTCTTACGGCGACCCTCGGATCCGCCTGGACATCGACGTGGGGGTCTCTTACGGATCCAATCTGGACCTGGTCCTCAAGAGCCTGAAGGAAGTCGCCTTCGAAAGTCCCAAAGTCCTGAAAGACCCCGAACCCGACGTCCTTTTGCGTGAGTTCGGCGAATCCTCGTGGAACATGCGGCTCAGGCTCTGGATCGACAATCCCGAACGCCACCATCAGGTACGCTCCGACATCAATTGCGCGATCGTCCGGAAGTTCCGTGAGAACGGCATCGAGATCCCCTTCCCGCAAAGGGACCTTCACGTCCGGTCCCCACTGCCGCTTCCGCTCAAGAAAGAACAATAAGGGCCCTGTTTCCGGAAGCAGCGGATCTTCATCGCCCTCGCCCGGGGCAAATGACAATCCGCTCGCGATAAACTACAATAAGCTCCGTTGGCAAAGAATCGCCATTATGCCGGGTCGAAGCCGCCCGATCACAGGTATGAGGTGGCAGCGCAACGACGATGACGAAGAAAGAAACAGAACGGCCCTTCCGACCGGCGCGTTTCGCTCTCATCCCCTCGGCCTTGCTCATCCTCGTCGCGGCCGCGATCCTTCTCCTTGTCCGTCTCGGCACCTTCGATCGCCTCCTCCTCGCCGAGGCCTCCCGCCGTCTCGAAGCGGCATCGGGCCTGAGGCTCGAGGCGGAGAAGATCGCGGTCAACCCCTTCAACCTTTCCCTGCGCCTCAAGAACCCGACCCTGCGCGCCGTCGCCGGACGAGGCCCCGTCCTCCGGGAATTCTCGGCCGACGCGGTCTTCCTGGATATCCCCGGGTCCGTGATCTTCGGAGGGCGGCTGAGATTCGAGAGAGTGCACATCGTCCGGCCCAGGGCCGTTCTCGGTCCGCCTCCAGGTCCGACAGGGGAGCCCGCTCCGCCGGACGCGGCCGCAGCCCCGGCCGGCGCCGGATTCGATCTGAGGATCGACGACCTCGAGCTCGATGATGGTCGAGCGTCCTGGGAGGGGCGGCCTGAGTCTTTCGGGGTCTCCCTCGGGAACATCGATATACGAATCCGTTATGACACCATTCAACGAAACCACATGGCCTCCCTCGTCGCTTCCGGCGGGATCCTGAAATATTCGGGCCGGGACCTCGGCCTAGGTCGCATCGATCTCAAGGGCCGGGTCGGCGCTCAGGAAATCGTGGTCGATACGTTTGAAATCGCGACCGAGGCATCCTCTCTCGGCCTTACGGGGACCCTCATCAACTACACGGCCGGCCCGGAATTCAAAGGTCGGGCGCACCTGGCTCTCTCGGTCCGGGAACTCCCTCTCCCCGCCCGGTTCGCGCTCGGGACAGAAGGAACCCTTGCCGTCGAGGTCTCTTTCTCCGGAAAAGCGGGCGGCTTCAACTACGAGGCCGGCCTCTCCTCGGCCGGTCTCATGACCCGGGACCTCGGGAGCGGGAGCCTCGCCGGCCAGATCCGGGGAGACTTGACGTCTCTGGTCGTCTCAGGACTCGACATTCGCACGGAAGCGGGCGCCGTCGCGGGGAAGTTCACGGCGGATATTAGTGGGAAAGGATTCTCCGGCGTCGATCTCGAATGGAAGGACCTCGACCCCGACCGGATCCTTCCCCTCCTCTCCTTCGGCCGCGACTTACCCATCTCCCTGGGATCTCTTGTGAGCGGGCGTCTCGAAGGCGAGGCCGAGCCCCTTTCGCTCAAAGGCATCAAGGGGTCGGCCTCCATGGCCCTCGTCCCCAAGCTCACGGGCGGGATGGACGCCGGAGATCCTCCCGGCCTCCGGGAACCGCCTCTCCGTCCCGTCGGCGAGATCGCGCTCCGAGCCTCCGACGGAGAGTTCTTCCTGGATGCGGCCCGTTTGACCGCGGCCGGTGTTTCTTTCGAGGGTTCCGGCTCCCGCGGACGTGACGGCGAGCTCGATGGCCGCTATTCGATCAGGGTCGAAAGCGTTCCGGCGACCGTCGCAGCCCTCCGTTCCTTCGGAGCGCTCGTACCGCTCCCTGCCGCCCTCTTCTCCGATCCCGAATTCGTGACCGGCTCGGTTCTTGTCACCGGCGCCGTGCGCGGCCCCACCGGCGCCCCGGACTTTTCGGCCGGAGTCGAGATCCCGGAACTCGGATATGGGGCCTTACTGGCCAAATCCCTGAAAGCAGACCTTGAAGGAGATCTCCACGAGCTGACTATTAGCGATCTCTCGGCGAGTGTCGCCGGAGGCACGGTCCGCGGTTCCGGGACCGTCATCCTGAGCCGAAACCGCCGCTCCAACGCGCTCACTCGACGCTTTCCCTCAAACCGCGCTTCGCCTTCCGGCTCATTCACCCTCGAGCTCGACAACATCCACTTGGCCGAGATCGCCGCCCTTCTCCCCGAACCCTGGGAGAAGGACACGGAAGGATTTTTCACCGGCCGGGCCGAAGTCACGACCGGCCCGGGCGGCTTCTCCGCCGCCTTCTCCGCGGAGGGGACTTCGCTCGCTTCTTCCGGGCACCGCCTTCCTCTCCTGAGATTCCGCGGGACCTACGGCGCGTCCCGCCTCGACCTGAACGATGTCCTCGTCGAGACGGAAAATGGGGCCCTTTCGGGGAGAGGCGGCGCCG
Organism: uncultured Eubacteriales bacterium; assembly: GCA_964652895.1. Lineage (GTDB taxonomy): Bacteria > Acidobacteriota > Aminicenantia > Aminicenantales > Saccharicenantaceae > RBG-16-66-30. The sequence continues at coordinate 15,038 of CAZZCH010000066.1, read as the reverse complement.
ACCTCAAGAACCGAACGATCTCCGCGAACCTCCACACCGAAGGATTCAGCCTCGAGGTGTTCGGGCCCTTCCTGCCTGCCGGCTTCGGTCTCGCCGGCCGGGCGACACTCGACCTCGACGCGGAGGGCGAACTCTCCGCCCCGCGCGGCACGCTCACCCTGTCGGTGGCCGACCTCCGGGCCGGACCGCTGTTCGCCCCTTCCCTCGAACTCGAAGCCAAGTCCGACGGCCGAGCAGTCGAGGTCTCTTTTTCCGGGAACGACCTCCGCTTGGGCCCTCCCGAGGACTTCCCAGGGCCTGAGCCGTCCCCCTCCCTCAGGGCCTCCGTCGAAGGCCGCATCCTCGCCGCCGGGGACCTCTCGGCACCGGCGACCCTCAAAGTCGACGGGGAGATCTCCCGCCTCCTCGTCGAACTCGGCCAGGTCTCCCTCTCGAACCCCGAAACGATCCGCTTCCGCCTCGGCGAAGGCACTCTGCGCATCGACTCGTTCAACCTGGCCGGGACCGCCGGCACACTGACCCTGTCCGGCACGGCGGGTCCCTTCCCCGGCCTTGCTTCGATCGACCTCGGCATCCACTCCGACATCGACGTCACGGTTCTCTCCCCTCTCGTCCCCGGGATGCTCGTCGGCGGGCGGCTCAAAGCGGATGTCGACCTCCGCGGCCAAGCTTCGGGTCCGTCCTTCGCGGGCCGGGCCATCCTCGCGGACGCTTTCGTCCGGACCAACGACTTCCCCCTCATCCTCAGCGGCATCTCCGCCGAACTCTCCTTCGAAGGGCCGCGTCTCACCCTCGACAGACTCGAAGGGACGGCCAACGGCGGACCCCTTCGCGTCCAGGGCGGCCTCGACGGCCTCCTCACCGCGGTCCCGCCCACGGGCCGGTTCACCATCGACGTCCGGAACTTCCAGCTGAACTATCCCCCGGGCCTGCGGACGACTTCGGACATCGCCCTAACCCTGACGGGCGAAAGCGGGCTATGGACCCTCGCCGGGGATATGAAGATCCTCCGCGGCTTGTTCCGGGAGGACGTCTCCGCGGGAGGCCAGATCCTCGGCTTCGGCTCCTACCGCTGGGTCCAGTCGGAAAGCGAGCTTCCCGCCTTCATCCGCGGCATCCGTCTCGACATCGCCGTCGACACCGTCGAGCCCATCATCTTCAAGAACAACCTGGCCGACGTGGAGATCCAGGCCGACCTGCGCGTCTCCGGGAACCCCGGCCTGCCCCTTTTCTCCGGCCGGATGCAGAACGCCGCGGTCGGGGAGATCGTCTTCGGCGAGCGTCGCTTCGTCCTCGAAACGGCCCGGATAGACCTCCTCGGCCAGAGGGTTCCGGACCCCAACCTCGAGATCGTGGCCCACACGGAGATCACCCACAACCTCGAACTTCTCGACATCCGCGTCCAGCTCAGCGGCTCCGCTTCGGACCTCCGCTACTCGCTGACCTCCACTCCGCCGCGTTCCAAGGAGGACCTGTCCCTCATCCTTCTCACCGGCCGGAGCCTCGGGGAGGTCCGGGGCAACGCCGTCGACACCCTGACCGCCCAGACCATCCAGTTCTTCTCGAGCCCCATCGCCTCGCCCGTTACAAGGGCCCTGGAGCGGGTCCTCAAGGTCGAGGACGTGTCCGTCGAACCGCTGCTCATCTCCGCCGAGGCCGACCCCGGGGCGAGGTTCACCATCCGCAAGCGGCTCTCCGACGAGGTCGCCTTCACCTACTCCGTCGACATCACCTCCACCCAGAACCAGACTTGGATCCTCGACTACAGGCTCAAGAGGAACTTCTCCCTCCAGGGCTTCCGCAAGGACAACGGCAGCTACGGAGGGAGCCTCCGTCACTCCATCCCCATTTGGCTCGGACCCGGGCGGCCGGGCGGATCCCTATCCGGGTCGGCCGGAGGCCGGCCGATCCTCTCGGAGGTCACGTTCGAAGGCGACCCGAAACTCCCGTCCGGGGAAGTGAACTCCGCCCTGCGCCGCCTCCGCGAGGGCAAGCCCTTCTCCTACTCCCTCCTCAGCGACGCCCTGGACAAGCTCGTCAAGGCCTACAAGAAAAAGGGATTCGCCAACGCGGACATCCGCCCGACCGTGACCACGTCCGACGACAGGAAGCAGGCGAGGGTGCATCTCGTCTTCTCGCCCGGGGATCCGGTGAGGATGGTCTACAGCGGGGATGGGATCCCGTCGCGCACGCGGAGATCCATCCGGAAAGGCTGGACCGGGCTCCTCCCGGAGGACGTCAATCTCGACGAGGCCCGCGGCCTCATCCTCAAGAAACTCCACAGGAAGGGCCATTACGAGGCCCGGGTCGAGGCCGGAAAGCGCGCCGGAGGGGACGGGATCATCTACGAGATCACGATCACCAAGGGCCCCCGCTACAGTGTCCGCACATTCACCGTCGAGGGAAACGAGGCCCTGCCGACGGAGACCATCTCGAAGGCCGCGGGCGGCTTCCCCTTGGCCCAGTACGAAGGGCTCTGGAATCTGGTCCACGATTCGCGCCCGGCCCTCGACGCCATCCTCGGCGCCTACAGGGAGCTCGGTTATTCGGAGGCGAGGATCCGGCGGCCCCAGGTCACGAGCGACCCCGCGGCAACGGCCGTCGACATCCGCCTCGCGGTCGTGGAAGGGCCGCAGCGGAAGGTCCATGGCATCACGTTCGAGGCGGGCGGCTCCCTCTCCGAGGCCGAGCTCCGGCGTGTCGTTCTGACCGCCACTGGGAAGCCGTACGACCCGAGCCTCCTCCCCAAGGACAAGGACGCGCTCCTGGCCTTCTGCCGGAGCTGCGGATACCGGCAGGCCGAGGTCCAAAGCGAGGCCGTCCCGCGGGCCGGAGGGTCCGACGTCGACATCGTCTTCAAGGTCCGCGAGGGGCCGCTCCATACCGTCTCCGGCCTCGAAGTCACAGGCGCCCGAAGGTCGCGGGAAGGCTTTGTCCTGAAGGCGGCCGGGATCAGGCCGGGAGACATCTTCAGCTTCGAATCGCTGGCCGCGGGTCAGAAGCGCCTTTACGACCTCGGCGTCTTCCGAGCGGTCGACATCTCGACGCCCCAGCCGGAGAAGGAAACGACCGACGTCCCCATCGTCGTCGATGTGCAGGAAGAGCCGCCCCTGACCTTCACCTACGGCCTACGCTACAACAACGAGGACAAGCTCGAAGGCCAGGTGGAGCTGGCCCTGGTCAATCTCCTCGGAGGCGGGCGCACGGGCTACGCCAGCTACAGGCAGAGCTCCCGGGTGTGGGACGCCCGGTTTTCCATCAAGCTCCCGTTCGTCCTGGGACTCCGGGCCGACACCCGCTTCTCGCTGTCCGCGATCCGGGAGAGGCGCGAGGCCTACATCAGCGACGAGCTCGCCGGGACCATCGGGCAGGAATTGAAGACTCTCAAGAAGTTCAACCTCTCCGTTTTCTATCGGTTGAGCCGGGTCCGGGAAAAAGAGCCCGACGCGGCCGCCTTCGGGCCTGATGTCGTCCTCTCCGAGTTCTCCCTGAACCTCATCCGTGACACACGGGACGACAGGTTCGACCCCAAATCCGGTTCGTTCCTTTCGTTCAGCCTGACTGGGGCACCCAAGGTTCTCGGTTCGGAACTTTCCTACGTCCGGGCCTTCTCCCAGTATTCCTTCTACAGGAAGATCGGCCGGAACTTGATCTGGGCCTCGAACGTCCGCCTCGGCCTGGCAGCGGCCTTCGGGCAGGAACTCCTTGCCAGCCGGCTCTTCTACGCCGGAGGCGGGACCTCGATCCGGGGCTTTGCGCAGGACCGGGTCGGCCCCATCGATCCCGTGAGCGGGCTCCCGACCGGAGGAAGGATCGT
>CAZZCH010000066.1:0-11121 GCA_964652895.1 uncultured Eubacteriales bacterium | reverse complement strand
AGGAATTCTCCGGGATGGAGTTCCGCCTGCCCCTCGCGCCACAGGATGTCCAGGATGCCGTCGAGGACGAAGAACATCTCGTCCTCCTTTTCGTGGGAGTGCCAGGGGACCTTGTCCCCTTCCGCCCGGACGAGTTTGACCTGCTGTCCGTTGAGATCGGCCACGATCTTGGGGGAAAAAGTCTCCGTAAACCTCGAGAAAGCCGACTCGATGTTGATCTTTCTAATATTCACGTGACCCCTCCTCATCCAGCCTTTCGATAAAAAACCCGGGCGGGTTTGATAACACGCCAAGGTGTTCGTGATGATAGATCGCGAGACGGAGGGATGTCAATTCGCCGAATCATAAAATTGACTCGCCCCAGGACCGGGTGGTATAAGAATTTTTGTGACTTTTTTCCAAACGATGGCCCTGCTGCTGACGTTCGCCGCGGTGGCCGGCTATCTCAACCACAAGGTCCTCCGCCTGCCCCGGACGATCGGCTTGATGGCAATCACCCTGACCATGACCCTGGCCCTCATGGCCCTGGCGTTTTTCAAAGTCGTCGATCTCAGCCACGCCTCGGACTTCGTCAAGTCGATCGACTTCAGTGAAGTCCTCCTCCACGGCCTGCTGGCGTTCCTCCTCTTCGCCGGGGCCCTGCACGTCGACCTCCATGAGCTTCTCGGCCAGGCCGTCCCCGTGACGATCCTGGCGACGCTCGGCGTCCTCATCGCGACCTTCGTGGCCGGGACCCTTTTTTGGATCACGGCCGGCTGGCTGTGGGGAAGCCTGTCGCTCGTCTATGGCCTTCTGTTCGGGGCGCTGATCGCCCCCACGGACCCGATCGCGGTCCTGGCCATCATGAAGAAGGCCGGCGCCCCCAAGGCGCTCGAGACCATCTTCACCGGCGAATCCCTGTTCAACGACGGCATCGGGGTCGTCGTCTTTTTGACCATTCTCGGGATCGCTTTGGGGCGGGAAAAGCCGGGGATCGGGTCTGTCGCTCTGTTCCTGCTCGTGGAGGCGGCCGGCGGAGCGATCCTGGGACTGGCCCTCGGTTGGGTCGTTTACAGGCTCCTCCGGTCGGTCGACACCTATCAGGTGGAGATCATGCTGACCCTGGCGCTCGCGGCGGGCGGCTATGCCCTGGCCGAGGCCATTCACGTCTCCGCGCCCATCACGATCGTCGTCGCGGGGATGCTCATCGGCAATCACGGGCGCGTGTTCGCCATGTCGGAAACGACGCGGCAGAACCTGGACAAATTCTGGGAACTCATCGACGAGATCCTGAACGCCGTCCTGTTCGTCATCATCGGCCTGGAGATCATCGCCGTCAGGCTCAGCGCCGTTGTCCTCGTCGTGGCTATCGTGGCGATCCTGATCGTGCTCGTCTCGCGCCTCGCGAGCGTGCTCTGTTCGACCGCGCTGCTGAGGGGGAGGAGGAAATTGAGCAAGGGATCGCTCGTTTTCCTGACCTGGGGCGGGCTTCGGGGCGGGATCTCCATCGCCCTCGCCCTGTCCCTTCCGCCTGTCCCCGAACGGCCCCTGATCCTGGCCGCGACCTATGTCGTCGTCATCTTTTCCGTGATCGTCCAGGGGCTGACGATCAGCCGTATCTCGGCCCGGCGCGGTTTTGGAACGCCCTAGCGGCGATACCCTTTCGATCGCGACGATCCGATTCATCAGGGACCGGACGGGCCGGGTGTCGGGCCATGTCTTCCATCAGCTGGGCCTCGACGAAATCGCCAAGAAGATCGAGACCTGAACCGGTTTAAGGGGGTCAGTTATACTTTTTATAAAGCATTGACACGTCGCAGGAAAACGTTTATTTTAATTCCGCTTTCATGAAAAAGTTCTCGACCGAAGTCCACCTGAGCCGCGAGATGGGGCTCTGGGACGCCGCCCTGATCGGCGTCGGGGCCATGATCGGCGCCGGCATCTTCGTCCTGACGGGGATCGCGGCCGGCGTCGCCGGGCCGGGCCTCATCATCACCTTCTCGCTGAACGGCCTCGTCGCCCTCCTGACCGCCTTCTCCTACGCCGAGCTCGGCTCCTGTTTCCACGACGCTGGCGGCGGCTACCTCTGGGTCAAGGAAGGCCTCCCGAAATGGAACGGGTTCATTTCGGGGTGGATGAGCTGGTTCGCCCACGCCGTGGCCTGCAGTCTCTACGCCCTGGGATTCGGGGCCTATTTCGACCTGGTCCTCAGGGAATTGCATATCGTCATGCCCCACTGGGGATTTTTCTCGCCCCAGAAAATTCTCGCGGCCGTGGCCGCCATCGTCTTCGCCTATGTGAATTACCGGGGCGCGTCGGAGACCGGCAAGGTGGGAAATTTCGTCACGATCGCCAAGATCGTCATCCTCATGGTCTTTGTCGGCTTCGGGCTGGCGATCATTTTCCGCAGGCCGGACTGGCAGGCTTCGTTCACGCCCTTTCTTCCGAACGGCTGGGGCGGCGTCTTCAAGGCGATGGGCTTGACGTTCATCGCCTTCCAGGGGTTCGAGGTCATCTCTCAATGCTCGGAGGAGATCAAGAATCCGAAGAAGAACATCCCCCGGGCCATTTTTATCTCCCTGGCGATCGTCGTCCCGATCTATCTCCTCGTGGCCTTCACGGCCCTCGGGACCGTTCAAGCCGAGGGCATGACCCCCTGGGCCTATCTGGCCTCGCACAAAGAGACGGCCCTCGTCGAAGTGGCCAAGAAATTCTTCGTCGGCGGCGGGATCATGCTCCTCGTCGGCGGCGTCATTTCAACGATGTCGGCCCTGAACGCCACGATCTACTCTTCTTCCCGCGTCGCCTTCGCCATGGGACGGGACAGGAACTTCCCGGGCTTTTTCGGCAAGGTTCACAAGAAGAACTTCACCCCCCACCTATCCATCGTCATCTCCCTGTTCCTCGTCGTCCTCATGGCGATCTCCCTGCCCATCGAGGACGTCGCCAGCGCCGCCGACATCATGTTCCTGCTCCTCTTCCTGCAGGTCAACATCACCCTCATCCGGCTGAGGAAAAAGAGGCCGGACCTTGACCGGGGCTTCTTCACACCGCTCTTCCCCTACCTCTCCATCTTCGCGATCTTCCTTCTGCTCTTCCTGGCGATCTACATGTTCAACTACAGTCCCATCGCCTGGGTCGTCACCGTGGTCTGGGTCCTGTGCGGCCTGTTCGTGTTCAAGTCCTACGCCTCGAAACGGGAGATCGAACACGTCCGGAAGATCAAGTGCCTGAACCGGCTCGAATGCCAGGACTACAGGATCCTCGTCCCCCTGGCCAACCGGCGAACCGTCGAAAGCCTGACCCGTGTCGCCGAGGCCATCGCCAGAAAGCACAATGGGGAGATCCTCTTCCTCCACGTCAACGAGGTCCGCTCGGGAACGCCCCTGATCGCCGGTGCGGGGGAAACGGTGCGGGCGAATACCCTCTTCGAAAAAGCCCAATCCTTCCTGGGAGATTCGAACATCCGGACGAAATCGATCCTCAACGTCTCCCACCGGATCTCCCAGGGGATCCTCCACTCGGCCGTGGAAGAGGAATGCAACTTTATCGTCGTCGGACGGGAGAAGAATCCGGATTTCATGGAACGGATGTTCTCCTCGATCATCGACAGCGTCATCGCCAAGGCGCCCTGCGAGGTCGCCGTCCTGCACGGGCGGTTGCCGGAAGACAAGGTCAAGACGATCCTCGTCCCTTTCGGCCGTGACATCCACACCCTATTGGCGACCGAGGTCGCTCCCGCTTTCGTCGATTATTTCGACTGCCGGATCAGGATCGTCCTCGTTTTCGAGCCCGACGCCACCCCCCAGGAAAAGGAGGAGCGGGAGAAGGCCCTCAGGGACCTCTTGGCCCGATATTCCCTTCAGGCCGACTTGAAGATCCTCCACGGCGTCGACGTCCTGCAGGGGATCCTGGCCGAATCGAGGGACGTCGACATGATCCTGATGGGAGGCCGTTCGGGCGATTTCCTGGAGCTGTTCCTGGGAAGGTCCCTGGCCCAGGAGATCACGGAACAGAGTCCCTGCCCCGTCCTCTGGGTCAAGGAATATGAGGAACGCCAACCGTTCTGGAAGCTCCTTCTGAAGCCTTTGAAGAAGCCGGGAGAGCAAGATGGATAAGAATTTTCGGGACCTCATCTATGACCTGGGCCAGAAGATCCTCGCCTACATGCCGAACCTTCTGGGCGGACTTCTGCTCCTTCTCCTGGGCTGGCTCATCGCCTGGATCGTCAAGAGGACCGTCATCCAGCTCCTGGTCATCCTGAGATTCGACCGGCTGTTCATCAGGTTCCGCTGGAAAAGCAGCCTGACGAAAGCGGACATCCGCTACGCCCTCTACAACCTGATCGGGAACATCGTGTTTTTTATCGTCTTCCTGATCTTCCTGAATTCGGCCCTCGACGCCATGAAGCTGACCATGCTCTCGAAGTTGATCGAGCAGGGAGTCCTCTTCATCCCGCGGCTGATCGTCGCCCTCGTCATCTTCGGGATCGGCTGGCTGATCGCCTCCCGCACCTCGAACACGATGTCCCATTCGCTCATCAAGGAAGGATTCCCGGGCGGCTCTCTGTTCGCGAAGCTCTTCAAATTCATCATCGTCCTCTTCTTCTCCGCGATGGCCCTCGTGGAACTCCGGATCGCCAAGGAGATCGTGCTCATCGGCTTCGGGGCCTTCCTCCTGACCCTGAGCGTCTCCATGATCCTCGTTATCGCCGGAAGCCGGGAAAGCCTCAAGGATTTCTTCGATCGCGACAGGAAGAAACGGCTTTAACCGGCCGCCGCGCCGGCGTGCGGCGCGTTGACCCTCCCGCACATCTCGGGTAGTATGAACACATGATGTTCCGCATCCGGCGCGTTTACGACGACATCCTGCCGATCGACAAAGACCAGATCGCGCAATCCCTGTCCATCCTGCGGGCGCAGTTCCCGCTCGTCAAAGAGGAGGAGATCCAGAAGATCCCCGACCGTCTCAGGAAGCCGCACGGGCACGGCCTCCTGGCCATACTTTTCGTGGCCGACGACATTCGCGCGAAGCGGGTCAAGGGGCTGGCTTACATCCTCCGCGACCCGGACATCGACTTCTTTTTGCTGGACTACATCGCGGCACCGAAAGGGATGACCGGCCGGGGGGTCGGCGGGGCCCTCTACCAAAGGGTCCGCGAAGAAGCCCTCCGGGCCGGGGCCGTCGGCGTCTTCTTCGAGTGCCTGCCCGACGATCCGGCCCTCAGCCGGATCCCCGAGGTCCTCAAGGACAACGTCGCCAGGCTCAAGTTCTACGAGGAGTTCGGGGCCCGTCCCATCGCCGGGACCGCCTACGAAACGCCGGTCAAGCCCGGTGACGACAACCCCCCCTACCTGGTTTTCGACGACCTCGGAAGATCGACGCCCCTGGGTCGGGAGAAGGCCAGAAAGATCGTCCGGGCCATCCTCGAAAAGAAATATCCGAAGTACTGCCCCCCGGACTACGTCAGCATGGTCGTGGACTCGTTCCGCGACGACCCCGTCCGCATCCGCGAACCGCGTTACAGAAAGCCGCTCGCCGCCGTGCCCGTGCCGACGGGGGTCCCCGAGGACCGCAGGATCCGCCTCGTCGTCAATCGGGACCACGTCATCCATCACATCCACGAGCGCGGCTACGTCGAGGCGCCGGTCCGGGTCCCGACCATCCTGCGCGAGATCGAGCCGACCGGCCTCTTCACGACGGTCGAGAGGAAACGTTACTCCGAAGGGCACGTCAAGAAGGTCCACGACCCGAAGCTTGTCGACTACATCAAGCGCATGAGCGCGGCGCTCGCGCCGGAGCAGTCCGTCTACCCGTATATCTTCCCGATCCGCAACGCCGCCCGCCTGCCCGAAGACCTGGAGCTGAGGGCCGGATATTACGAGATCGACACGTTCACGCCCCTCAACGGGCATGTCTACCCGGCGGCCAAGGCGGCCGTCGACTGCGGCCTGACGGCGGCCGAATGCCTGACGATGGGTTACCGGTTGGCCTACGCCCTGGTCAGGCCTCCCGGTCATCACGCCGAGAGGCGGGTCTTCGGCGGCTTTTGCTATTTCAACACGGCGGCCGTGGCGGCCGACCATCTTTCGCATTGGGGAAAAGTCGCCATCCTGGACGTCGACTACCACCACGGGAACGGGACGCAGAATATCTTTTACCAACGGCGGGACGTCCTCACGGTCTCCCTCCACGGGCACCCTCATTTCGCCTATCCTTACTTCAGCGGGTTCGCGGACGAAAAGGGCCTGGGCGAGGGCCTGGGCTTCAACATCAACTTCCCCCTGCCCGAGACGATCGTCCCCCAGGACTACAAGCTCGCCCTGGGGCGGGCCCTCCGGAACGTCATGCTCTTCAAGCCGGTTTTCCTGGTCGTCTCGCTCGGCCTGGACACCGCCAAGGGCGACCCGACGGGATCCTGGCCGCTCAAGGCCAAGGATTTTAACGACATCGGCCGGATGATCGGGTCCCTGAGGCTGCCCACCCTCGTCGTCCAGGAAGGCGGTTACAACACGAGGAACCTCGGACTGAACGCCCGGCATTTCTTCGAAGGGCTCCACCGGTCGTATTACGACACGGGTAACCATGGCCGGGCCCGCCGGGCGCCCGGGAATGGGGAAAAAGCCCGCCCTTAGGACCTTCGCCGGGATCATGATCGCAAGAAGCTCGGGGATCGGTTTACTCGTTTCGGGAAAGGCTCCGGGGCCAGGATTCCGATCGGTGGACCGTTCAGGTTTGGCCCGGTTTTATTCGTATTTCAGCGTCTCGGCGGGGCTGGCCGAAGCGGCCTTGACCGACTGGAACCCGACCGTCAGGAGGGCGATGGCCAGCGTCCCCAGTCCCGTCAGCACGAATCCCGCCCAACCGATCCCCGTCCTATAGGCGAAGTTCCTCAGCCAGCCCGACATGATCAGGTAGGCGACGGGCCACGCGATCACATTGGCGAATACCACGAGCAGCGCGAACTCCCGGACGAGAAGCCTGATGACATCGGGAACCGTCGCGCCGAAGACCTTGTGAACCCCGATCTCTTTGGTCCTTTTCGCGGCCGAATAAGCGGCCAGGCCGAACAGGCCCAAACAGCCGACGAAAACGGCCAGGCCCGCGAAAGACCCGAAGATCCGGCCGATGCGGAGCTCGGATTCGTACATTCTGTCGAACCTCTCGTCGAGAAAGAAATATTCGAAGGGTTCTTCACGGGCAAACTCGGCCCATTTGCCCCGGAGAGTCTCGATCGTCCCCGCCACGTCCTCCCCCTGGATGCGGAGGATGAGCTTGCCCCGACTCGACCCCAGGCGCAGCATCATCGGTTCGACCGCATTCCGGAGGGATTCGTAGTTGAAGTCCCGCACGACGCCGATCACGGTGAAGGGCTGCTGGACGAAATGCTGGTTGTCGGGACCCAGATCATGGAGAACCACCCTCTTCCCAAGCGGCTCGTCGAACCGGAAGTGGCGGACCGCGGCCTGGTTGAGTATGACGGCATCCTTGTCCGTCGCGAATTCTTTCGAAAAATTCCGCCCGAAGGCGATCGTCATCTCCAGGGTATCGATATAGTCATGGTCGACGGTCCAGACGGCGATCGGAGGTGCGTTCCGGCCGTCGGGGTCGCTTTCCGCGGCGATGATCATCCGGGCCCGGCTCGAGGGAACCGGGAGAAAACCGGAAAGCGAGGCCCTGACAACCCGGGGATAGGCCAGCATCTCCTCCTTGAGCGCTTCCGCCTTTGCACCGAGAAGGTACGCGTTGTCGAGGACAAGGACCTGGTTCCTGTTGAAGCCGACCTTTTCGTTCTGGATGTACCGGAGCTGTCGGAAGACGACGAGCGTCCCCAAGATGAGGACGGTCGACACCGCGAACTGGAAGACGACGAGGACACGGCGCATGAGCCCTCCTCTGACGCCTTGTCTCAATTCTCCCTTGAGGACCGGGGCCGGCAGGAAGGCGGAGATGAAGAAAGCGGGATAAGCGCCGGCCAGGAGGGCGATCATCACGACCAGGCCGATGGCCCAAGCCGCTATGCCGGGCGTGGCCAGAAGGGCGAAGTCCATCTGCTTTCCGGCGAGCTGGTTGAATAGGGGGAGAGCCAGCCTGACGAGAAGAACGGCAAAAGCGAAGGCGATCAGGCTGAAGACGAAAGACTCCAGGAGGAACTGTCCGACGAGGTCCCTGCGGAGCGAGCCCAGGACCTTGCGGATCCCCACTTCCTTGGCCCGCCCGGATGACCGTGCCGTGGCCAGGTTGACGAAATTGATGACGGCCAGCAGGAGGATGAACACGGAGACCGCCGCGAAGAGGGTGATGTATTTAATATCGCTGTTGGCCTCGAATTCAGCGATCCCGTTGCCCGAACGGAGGTGGATGTCGGTGAGCGGTTGGAGCCTGCTCTCGAGCTCCATTCCCGACCGCTTCAGGAAGTCCTCGACCGAGATCCCCATCGTCTGCTTGATCTCCGGGGCCATGTGGGACATGATGAGCGAATCCAGCTTGGAGGCAAGGTCGCGGGACGAGGCTCCCTCGCGGAACAGGACGTAGGTCTGGAAGTTGAAGGACATCCAGGAGCTCGTGATCGGGTCCTTCTCTACGTCGAGCGAGGCGAAGGAGAGAATGAGGTCGAAGTGGAAATGGGAGGCCCGGGGGATGTCTTCGAAGACCCCGGTCACCGCCCATTCGCCGGCGCCGTCGATCACCAGCGTTTTTCCAAGGGGGTCGTCCCTGCCGAAATATTTGGCGGCCGTCGTCCGGCTGAGGACGAGGGTCCGGCGGGAAGCCAGGGCTGTCTCGGGATTTCCCTTGAGAAGAGGAACCGTGAAAATGTTGAAAAAGGACGGCTCGCTGTAGACGACGTTGCCTTCGCGGAAGCTCGCCTGCCCGGCCTTGACCCGAATGCTCCCTTCCTCCCGGAAACGAACGGTGTCCTCGACTTCCGGGAAACCGTCTTTGAGGGCCTGGGCGACGGGGGCCCCGGCTCCAGAGATGTTGAGCTCCTGCCCCTGCCGGAGGACGCGGGCGGTCAGCCGATAGATCCTGTCCGCCTTGGTGTTGAACCTGTCGTAACCGAACTCATCGACTTATGTGGAGCTCCACATAAATCGACTAATGGTAAGACCGCGGTAATGTGGAGTCGATCACGCAACTCGTTGTAGAAGAAGGAGGTTGAGCGCTGAGGACTCCACATTACTCTGTCCTCACAAGGCCTCAAGCCACTCCAGGATGGAGGGATTGGTCCTCCAGGCGGACTTTCTGGGAGCCGTTCTGTCAGCTGGCTCTATCTTGCTGATGGCTTCGCGCTTGGCGTCGAGATCGACAGACACATAGCGATTGGTGGTATCGACACTGGCGTGGCCGAGCCAGTGGCTGATGGTGACGAGATCGACGCCGGCCTTGAGAAGGTGGACAGCCGTGCTATGGCGCATGCAGTGGGGGTGAAGCCGTTTGTGTGCAAGCGACGGTAAGGAGAGGCGAGCCCGGTCGCAGTACTTGGCCAAGACATAGCGGGCGCCGTAGCGGGAGAGGTGCTGACCGCGATGGTTTAGGAACAGTGGTTCCTGAGAACGTGGGCCGAGGCCTCGTTCGGTGAGGAGGTCGCTGAGTAGCCGAGCCATCTGTGGCCAGAGTGGGCACAGACGCTCCTTCCGCCCCTTACCGAACAACCGGGCGTGGAATGGACGGGCCAGCTGAAGGTCACAAGGCCTGAGGTCGAGGACCTCTTGGACTCTGCCGCCAGTATTGAACATGGTGGCGATGAGGGCATAGTCGCGTCGACCCTCCGTGGTGCTCCGATCCACTGCGGTCAGAATGGCCAGGATCTCCTCGTGCTCAAGGTACTCCACGGGGCGTGAGTGGGTGCGCTTGAACGGGATCGCGAGGATGCGCTGGCACTGCTCGAAGCGCTCGGGGATCCGGCCGGCGAGGTAGCGGAAGAAAGTGTGAAGGGCTGCCAGTCGGACGTTGCGGGTCGCGGACTGGTTTCCCCGGTTGCCTTGCAGATGATCGAGGAAAGCAAGGATAAGCGCAGGGTCGAAGTCATCGATGTCGAGGGTCGTCAGAGAACGCTGCCGCTGCCCACCCATGAAACGAAGCAGCAACGAGAAAGTATCGCGGTAGCTGCGGATTGTGTGGGGGCTGAGGCCTCGCACGGAGGGCAGATGCTCGGAGAAAAAATGCCGCACCGCAGCGGCCAGAGCGTTGGGCTGTGTGCGCGTCATGATCGGCCCCCTCGTGTGTCCGCGCCATTCGGCTGTTTTATCAGTGCTCCATAGCGTTTCTGGAACCGCTCACTGGCGATAGCGGCGAGTTCGTCGACGAGATGCAGGTAGTGTTGGGTAGAGACGATGGAGACATGACCCATGTAAGCAGCCAGTGCGGGAAGCTTCGCCTGCACATCCCTGCCGGTACGGTACCACCGCAGCAGGGCGTGCACCGCGAAGGTATGGCGAAAGTCATGGACTCGGGGAAGCCGCCCTGCTGCGGTTCGGATACCGCTGCTGCGAAGGAGGTCATGGATAGCCTCGCCGAAGCCCGACCCCGAATATGCCCCCGAGCCACCGTAGTCATTCCAGAGCAGAGGTGAGTCGGGCGAGAGCGGCAACTGCTTTTCCCTCCGTTCCTGCAGAAGCACCTTAATGGCACGGATGGCGTCGCCGGAGAGAGGAAGCAGCCGCGACTTGTGGAACTTCGATTCGCGAACGAGCAGTGTGCCCTCCAACAGGTCACAGTCTGCCACGGTCAGTCTTAGGAGTTCGCCGCGACGCAGGCCGGCCGTATAGAGCAGGACAAGCCCGAGCAGAACGTTCTGACGCCGAAGAGGAGAGCGGTTTGCGGGCCGAAGTTGGCCAGTTTCGGCCAGAAGTCGATCGATTTCGGCCTCTTGGAAGATATAGGGCTTGAGGACCTGGTGGTGAGGGGGGAATTGGGAAGAGTCTGGCACGAAGCATGCAGGCTCGGTGCGCCGCCGGTACAAATAGAGATTACGGACGATGCGCATCCAGTTGCGCCGCACGCCACTGGCCAGATGGGAGCGTGTCCTGATCCACTGCTCGAGGATCTCTGAATCGAGATCACGACCAGCGCCCGCTAGGAATGCGTCTAGCCTGATTAATTCATAAATTTTTGAAAACGCAAGTTTAGACGCTCAAGACG
>CAZZCH010000065.1:0-19985 GCA_964652895.1 uncultured Eubacteriales bacterium | reverse complement strand
TCCGAAAATAATCCTTGACAACCCGCCGTGATTTGTTCCATTATCCGGAACAGGTAATGATCGCCGGAGCAAAGCCATGAAACTCCTGTCCCGGTCCGAAGAACTTGTTCTCCTGGCCGTCTGGAACTTACAGGGCGAGGCGTCGTGCCTGCCCATCCAGCGAAAACTCGAGGAAGTCACCGGCAAATCGTGGTCCCTGGGCTCGATCTTCGACCCTCTCGAGCGCCTCGAGCGGAAGCGGCTGCTCGACTCCCGGCTGACGGAGCCGACCAAGGAGCGCGGCGGCCGGAGCAAGCGCGTCTATCGGCTGACGACGCTCGGAAAGCGTACCCTGCGTGAGCTCCGGTCGATCCAGGAAGCCCTGTGGATCGAGGCCCTCGGGCTCGACGCAAAACCGGAGGAGCCGTGACGGCTTCACCCGACCGCTCTTCCCTTCCGCCTCGGGGGGCCGAGTGGCTGTTGCGGCGCCTTCACGCCGACAACGGCGACTACACCCACCTCGGCGAATTCGCCGAGATCTTCGCCGCGACCCTGGCCGAGAAGGGGAGGGCCCGCGCCGTCCTCGGGTATTGGTCCCAAGTCTTGCGCTCCGTTCCCGGCTTCATCGCCAATAAGACCTACTGGAGTCTGAGCATGTTGCGCAATTACGCCGTCATCTCCTACCGGACGATCGTCAAGAACGCGGGCTATTCGTTGATCTCGCTTCTTGGCCTGGCCGTCGGGTTGGCCTCGTTCATCCTCATACTGGCCTACGTCCGCTTCGAGACGAGCTACGACCGTTTTTACGAAAAGTCCGACCGAACCTACCGGCTGATCAGCGCCGACGTGAAACCGGGGGAGAAACCGGGAGAATTCGACGCCGACATGCCGGATCCCGCCGCGACGGTCTTGAAGACGGAATTCCCCGAGGTCCGCCACGCCGCGCGGGTCATGAAACAGTTCAACGACCCGGCCGTCCTGAGCTTCGAGGGCAAGGCCTTCGCCGAAAGCGGCCTCATTGCCGACCAGGATTTTCTCGAGATCTTCTCCTTCGCCTTCGTTCGCGGCGACCGGTCCCGGGCCCTCGACGCCCCCGGCTCCATCGTCCTCACCGAGCGGGTGGCCCGGAAACTCTACGGAGATCAAGACCCCATCGGCAAAACGCTCACCTACGGCGTCCGGCGTGCCAAGGGCGATCTCACGGTGACGGGGGTCGTCAAGGACAGCCCCGGGAATTCCCACCTCCAATTCGATTACCTTCTCTCATTGGCCACGCTCGAGGCCGAAAAGCGCAACGGCTACATGTTCAAGAACTGGAACGTCGGGAATTTCACCATCTATGCCGAACTCTCAGACCCGGTCGCCCGAGAATCCCTGGAAGGGAAGCTCGCGGCCTGGATGGAGAAGAACCAACCCGAAAGCGCTAAAGCAGGACTGAGGCTCTACCTCCAGCCCCTGGAGGATATCCACCTCCGGTCGAACATCGCGGGCGAGCTGGCCACCAACAACGAGATCCGGACGGTCTCGCTCTTTTTCGCCATTGCCGTCCTCATCCTCCTTATCGCCGCCGTCAACTACATGAACCTCGTCACGGCCCGTTCGTCGACCCGGGCCCGGGAGATCGGCATCCGTAAAGTGACCGGGGCCGACCGCCGCCAACTCGTTCGTCAGTTCCTCGGCGAGTCGGTCATTTTCGCCTTCCTGGCCTTGGCCGCGGCCCTGGCCATCGCCCGGTTGGCGCTCGTTCGTTTCAATGCCGTGGCCGGCGTTAAACTCGGCTTCGGCGACCTCCTGGCTCCCTCATTCTTTTTCCTCGTCGTGGGCACGACTCTTTTCGTCGGCCTTCTGGCCGGGGCCTATCCGGCCCTGATGCTCTCTTCTTTCCAAGCGTCCAAGGTCCTCAAGGAACATACCGCTTCGGGCCGGAAGGGCTCCCGGTTGCGCGATGCCCTGGTCGTCGCCCAATTCACGGCCTCGATCGCCCTCCTCGTCTGCGCCCTGGTCGTCTCTGGCCAGCTCCGCTTCGTCCAGAACCAGAAACTGGGCTATGACAGGGAGCATGTCGTCATCATCCCCCTCCGCGAGCCGGAGACGGTGGCCGCGGCTGCCGTCCTCAAGACCGAATTCCTTCGTTTGCCGGAGGTCGAGTCCGTGTCACGGACCTCGGGGCTTCCGACCAATATCCGCAGCCGCATGCTCAACCAGAAGCTGGTCAGCGATCAAGGCGAGACGGTCAAGACGGACTTCCACTTCGACTATATCGACGAGGATTTCCTGAAGGTCTTCAAGATCGAACTGGCCGCAGGCCGGAACATGGCCCCGGGCGAAAAGGACGCCGCCCTTGTCAACGAAGCCTTCGTGAAGAGGGCGGGATGGAAGGACGCGTTGGGGAAGGAGATCGATTTCTTCGAAAAGATGCGCGTCGTCGGCATCGTCAAGGATTTTTATTTCCAGAGTTTTCACAGCCCGATGGCGCCCATGGTCCTCTTCCCGAGCGAAGGCAACAACCTCGCCGTCCGCATCCGGCCCGGGGATGTCCCGAAAACGATCTCTCTCTTGAAGCAGGGTTTCGAAACGGTCACCAGGAGCCAGCCCTGGGACTTCTCCTTCTTCGACGACGAGTTCGACGCCCTCTACCGGAAGGAGCGGCGGGCCGGCCAGATCTTCGGAGCGTTCGCCTTCCTGGCCGTCTTCATCGCCTGCCTCGGGCTCCTGGGACTGGCCGCCTTTGCCGTCGAGCGCCGGACCAAAGAGATCGGGATCAGGAAGATCATGGGGGCGTCGGCGCCGCACCTGGCCGTCAAGCTGAGCCGGGAGTTCGTCGCGCTGGTCCTCTTGGCCAACGTCATCGCCTGGCCCGTGGCCTACTTTGCCATGTCCAAGTGGCTCCAGTCATTCGCCTACCGGATCCCGCTCGGCCCGGGGACGTTCATCCTGGCGGCCCTGGGGGCCCTTCTCGTTGCGGTCCTCACCGTGAGCACACAGACCCTGAGGGCCGCCTCGGCCAACCCCGTGGAGTCGTTGCGGTACGAATAAATATCGGGGACACAATACCCATTTCCGAATTCCCGTGAGCCGGTCCAGCTTGGGTGGATTCGGGTCAATCGGGGATCTGGCGCTTTTTCTCCGCTTCCTTGCCGCGGAAATACTTGAGGACGAGGCCCGCGCAGACGATGGTCGCGACGATGAGAGATAATATGACGAACAGTCCCAATTTGACGACCAGCCACTCGAGGACGACGTTCTTCTCGCCGTGCGAAATATCCACCAGCGCGAGGAACATCAGGAAAAGGGCGATAAACGCCAGGATCGCCA
Organism: uncultured Eubacteriales bacterium; assembly: GCA_964652895.1. GTDB lineage: Bacteria > Acidobacteriota > Aminicenantia > Aminicenantales > Saccharicenantaceae > RBG-16-66-30. Next base: position 16,691 of record CAZZCH010000065.1, on the reverse strand, counting down.
ACGTCAGGGTGGCCGTCGCCCAGATTCTGAGTCTTGTCATGATCCCCTCCGGGTCATTTTTCTTATTGTAACATTAAAACGCTCAAGCGCCGCGGGCGCCGGCGTTTTCCGGCTCTCGGAAAATGTCCGTGCTGATGAACTTTTTCATGCCGGCTCTCGTTTAATTTTGTGAGCAGATGAAGACTGCCGATTTTCAACAGAGGAGCGGCTCATGAGAAAGACCGACCGACGGAGATTATGCCGGACGACAGCGCTCACGACGATATTATGCCTGGGAGCCCTCGCCGGCCCATCCCTTTTCGCCCAAAGCCTCGATTTCCCCTCAAAAAGTTGGGGCATCAGCTTCGGCAACTCGAAGGATTTCACCGGCCTCCGATTCAATTTCCGGGACAGCCGGGTCGAGCGCATCACGGGAATCAATGTCACGCTGTGGGTGCCGCGCAAGGACAACAAGGAGGCCGTCGTCACCGGCCTTTCTTTGGGCCTCATTCCCGGCGGCGGCGATGTCCGGGGTATCCAGCTCGGAGTTTTGGGGGCGTCGGCGGATAAAAGCCTGACCGGGATCAATATCGGCGGCCTGGGCGTCGGCGCGGGTGATAATCTCACCGGGATCAATATCGGCGGCATCGGCCTTGGCGCGGGCGAGAACGTCAAGGGTCTCAACTTGGGCGGGGTCGGCGTCGGCGCCGGAGAAGACCTCGTCGGTCTCAGCTTTGGCGGGTTAGGCGTCGGGGCCGGAGAAAACGTCACCGGGTTGTGTATCGGCGGGCTTGGAGTGGGGGCCGGCGGAAACCTCACCGGTCTCGCTATCGGGGGCTTGGGCGTCGGAGCCGGCGAGAACATGACGGGTATTGCCATCGGCGGTCTGGGCGTCGGCTGCGGCGAGAACTTCACCGGGATCGCCATCGCCGGCCTCGGGGCTGGGGCGGGCGAAAAGTTCAGCGGCATAGCGATCTGCGGCCTGGCCGCCGGCGCTCCCGAGGTCAGAGGACTGGTCATCGCCGGCATCGGAGCAGGCGGGGAAAACCTCAAGGGCGTTTTCATCGGCGGCGCGATGATCAGGGTCGAGAAGGGCGGCCGGCTCTCGGGGCTGGCCGTGAGTTCCTTCAATCACATCCAAGGAACGCTCAACGGCCTGTCGATCGGCATCGTCAACTACGCCTGGACGATCAAGAATGGGATCCAGCTCGGCATCGTCAACATCGTCCGGGACAACCCGAAGGGCCTCCGGGTCCTGCCCGTCTTCAACGCCGGGTTCTGAGAGGAAAACAGGCCTCGCCGCTAGTAGCCTTTTCCTCTGGTGATGACCGCCAGCACTCCGATTCGCCGGTATCTCGGATCCAGCTCGAATATGGCCCGATATTCTCCAATGCGGAGGCGGTAATACCCCTTCAGTTTTCCCTCCAGGGAACGGACGTCCTTATAACGGAGCGGATTTTCGGCTTCTCCCAGCTCTCCCAAACCATCCAGGACCCGAAGAGAGGCCGTTTTGTCCAGACGCTGCAGGGCTTTCAGGACGGACTTGGAAAGCTCAACGCTCCAGCTTTTTTCGGGCATCAATTAAAGAGACGGTTTTCCTTTGCCGAAATTCCCGCGATGAGGCCCGGATCCGCTCATGCAAGCCGGGAATAGCCATCAGTTCAGCCGTTTCCTTGCGGCGCTCGATATAGGCGTCGATCAGGTCGACGATGATATCGTTCATTTTTCTATTCTCTAAGCTGGCCACCGCCTTGAGCAGGTTTTTCTTGTCCTCGGGAATGCGGATTGTTGCGGTTTCCATAAAAGATCTCCTCTGAAAATAGCTTAAGCGATTAAGCGCTTTTTGTCAAGAAATTCCACCATAAAATAATAACGTCCGGGAGATCGGAACTATCTCAAAGAATCGGAGACTTTCCGTCTTGGCCGGATCAAGACGGGCTCGATAACGGCCTTCAAGGCGCCGCCGGGGTCTCCGGCGTTGCCGGGCCCTTGGTCCAGAGCCGGTTGACGACCCGGATGAGGACGTAGCCGCTCGCGAGAAAGACCCCCAGCAAGACGAGGGCGTAGGCCGTCCGGCCGTAGAGGAAGTTGCCGACCGTGAACAAAGCCGACCAGATGGTCAGTGACCCGGAGACCCAGCCGATGAGGGCCAGGGGGAAGTTCTCGCCGGCGGACCTGGCCCCGGCCTCGGAGATGCCCGCTTCTTTCCGGACAGACTTCCAGCCCGGCCCGAACGGGCGGACCTTTTTATAGAAATGGACCAGGGTCGAACGCTCCGTTTGGGGCCCGAGGAAAGCCGTCAGCACCCAGCTGATGGTCGTCACGGCGACCGTCAGGATGAGGGCGTAGTGGGTGGGGATGGCGACGCCGACCTTGCGCAGGACGAGGATCAGGACGGAGAAAACGAACGAACTGATCATGGCGTTGATCTCGCACCAGGCGTTGACCCGCCACCAGAACCAGCGGACGAGGTAGAGCAGACCCGTCCCGGCCCCGACCTGGAGGATGATGTCGAAGCTGTCCTTGGCCGTGTCCAGGACGAAGACGAGCGCGCCGGCCGAGAGGAAAAGCCCGAGCGTGGCCAGACGCCCGACCATGACGTAGTGCTTCTCGCCGGCGTCCTTCTTGATGAAGCGGCGATAGAAATCGTGGACGAGATAGGATGCCCCCCAGTTGAGGTGGGTCAGGTTGGTCGACGAGTTGGCCGCGATCAGGCCGCCGACCATCAGGCCGAGGAAGCCGACGGGCAGGAACTTGAGCATGGCCGGGTAGGCGATGTCGTGGCCGAGGAGGCTCGGGTCGAGGTTGGGGAAGGCCTTTTGGATGTCGCCGAGTTGGGGGAAAATGATGAGCGACGAGAGCGCGACAAGGATCCAGGGCCAGGGCCGGAGGACGTAGTGGGCGATGTTGAAGAAGAGGACGGCGCCGAGCGAGTCCTTCTCGGATTTCGAAGCCAGCATGCGCTGGGCGATGTAGCTGCCCCCGCCCGGCTCGGCCCCGGGGTACCAGACCGCCCACCACTGGACGGCCAGGGGCATGACGAAGATGGCGATGGCCAGGTCCCAGTTGCTCCTGAAATTCGGCAGCATGCTCAGGAAATTGAGGCCGCCGGGGCCGGTCATGGCCGAGACCTTGGCCACCATGACGTTAAGGCCTCCGACCGCGCGGACGGCGAAGAAGGCCGCGGCGATGACGGCCGTCATCATCATGAAGAACTGGATCATGTCGATGATCAGCACCCCCCAGAGCCCGGTGACCGCGGCGAAGACGACGTTGAGGAGGCCGACGACGGCGAGCGTCTCCCAGCGGTTGAGGCCGAACATGATGGCGGCGATTTTGCAGGCGGCCAGGTTGACGGTGGCCATGATGATGCAGTTGAAGAGGAAGCCCAGGTAGACCGAGCGGAAGCCCCGGACGAAGCCGGCCGCCTTGCCGGAATAGCGGAGCTCGTAGAACTCGAGGTCGGTCATGACCTCCGAGCGCCGCCACATCCGGGCGTAGAAAAAGACGGTCGCGACGCCGGTCAGGGTGAAGGCCCACCAGACCCAGTTGCCGGCGACGCCGTTGCGGCGGACGATATCCGTGACCAGGTTGGGCGTGTCGGAGCTGAAGGTCGTGGCCACCATCGACAGGCCGGCCAGCCACCAGGGCACGGCCCGACCGGAGGCGAAAAACTCGGAGGTGTTCTGGCCCGACCGCTTCCGGTAGGCGAGGGCGGGGACGAAGCAGACGAGAAGAGATGCGCAGATGATGATCCAGTCGAGGGTTTGGAGATGCATGCCTGTTCTCCTTTTCCGGAAGACGTCGGCCGGCGTTTCGCGGGCGTATTATATGAAGATTGGGGGGCGCAGACAAGCCTCGGGATGCCGCCCGGGCGGCGTCCACGCAGGGGCCTTGGGCGTCGTCTTCTGGTAAATATCCTGGCCGAGTCCTGAAGCGCTTTGACTTGGTATTGGCAAATTTGTTATAAGCAGGATGATTCAATCCCGTGATCGCAATACTCTCTTGCATCTCTTTCCGTCCCCAGGAGGTCCCCGTGCGTCTTAACAAAAAAGTCGGTTTCTGCGTTTTTGCGCTCGTCGCCGCTTTCCTCCTCTCCGGAGCTCCGAGCTTCGGCCAGGCCAAACAGGAGGCCAAGCCGGCGGTCAAGGCCGAGGCCTTCGATTACGCGGCCGTGGTCAAGCAGCTCAAGGTCCGCAACATCGGGCCGGCCAACATGGGCGGCCGGACCGTCGGTTTCGCCGTCCCCGAGAACGATGCGTCCGTGATCTACGCGGCCGTCGGGCCGAGCGGGCTGTGGAAGTCCGAAGACTCGGGCCTCAACTGGGTCCCGTCCTTCCATAAGGAGGCGACGGTTTCCGTCGGCGCGGTCGCCGTTTCGCGGAGCCACCCCGATATCGTCTGGGTCGGTTCGGGCGAGGCCACGGCCCGCAATTCCGTGGCGCCCGGCGACGGCGTCTACAAGTCCGAAGACGCCGGCAAGACCTGGAAGAACATGGGCCTGGCCCAGACGCGGTTCATCAGCCGGATCGTCATCGACCCGGCCAACCCCGATATCGTCTACGTCGCGGCCCAGGGCCACCTCTGGGGCCCCAACGAGGACCGCGGCGTCTACCGGACGACCGACGGCGGAAAGACCTGGAAAAAGGTCCTCTACGTCAATCCCGAGACCGGGGCCTGCGACATGGCCATCGATCCCTCGAACTCCAAGATCCTCTATGTCGGGATGTGGGAGCACCGCCGCTGGCCGTATTATTTCCGGAGCGGCGGACCGGGTAGCGAGGTCTACAGGACGAGCGACGGCGGGGACACCTGGACGGTCACGGCCAACGGACTGCCTGCCGGGCCTTATGGCCGGATCGGGCTCGGTGTCGCCCGTACTAATCCGAACGTCGTCTACGCCCTGGTCGAGGCCAAGGACGGCGGCCTGTTCCGCTCCGAGGACAAGGGCCTGACTTGGCGGCGGGCCTGCGACAAGGCGACCTACGACCGGGTCAACTTCCGGCCGTTCTACTACAGCCGCCTGACCGTGGACCCGACGAACGACCTCGTCGTCTACGTCTACTCCGGCTCATGCTACGTCAGCCGCGACGCCGGCAAGACGTTCACGACGATCTTCCAGGGGGCCCACCCCGACCACCATGCCGTCTGGGTCGACCCGAACAATCCGAAGCACGTCATCGACGGCAACGATGGCGGTATCGACATCTCCTGGGACGGCGGCCGCCGCGCCCTCGGCGTCGCCGCCCAGCCCTGGGCCGAGGTCTACAACGTCGGCCTCGACATGCGCGACCCGTACTATCTCGACGTCGGACTCCAGGACAACGGCAACTGGATGGGGCCTTCGAACACGCGCGAACGCGCCGGCATCTTCAACTCCCAGTGGGTCCCGACCGGCGGCGGCGACGGCTATTACGCCCAGTTCGACCCGGTCGACTGGTGGATCCTCTATAGGAACCTGCAGATGGGCGGGATCGAGCGCCACAATCTCAAGACGGGAGAGTCCGTCGGCATCCGGCCCGAGCCCCCGCTCAACGAGCCGCCCTACCGCTTCAACTGGGACTCGCCGATCTACCTTTCTCCCCACAACCGCAGCGTCCTTTATTTCGGCGGCAACTTCCTCTTCCGGTCCCTCGACCGGGGCGTGTCCTGGACCAAGGCCAGCCCGGACTTGACGACCAATGACCCGGCCAAGCTCAAGGACTCCGGCGGTCTGACCATCGACAACACCGGCGCCGAGAACCACTGCACCATCCTGACCATCACCGAGTCGCCGCTCAAGGAAGGCGTCATCTGGGTGGGCACGGATGACAGCCAGGTCCAAGTGACGCGCGACGGCGGCAAGTCCTGGGAGAACGTGACCGCGAACATCAAGGGCTTCGGTCCGGGCGACAACTGGGTCACCCGGATGGAGGCCTCCCACTTCGTCGAGGGCGGCGTCTACATGACCGTTTCCCGGCATCAGGTCGCCGATTACCGGCCCTATATCTTCAAAAGCGAAGATTTCGGCAAGACGTGGACTTCGCTCAAAGGAGACCTGCCCGAATACGGCTACCTCCACACCGTCCGGGAGGACCCGGAAAACCGGAACCTCCTCTTCGTTGGCAGCGAGTTCGGCCTGTTCATCAGCGCCGACGGCGGAAAGAAGTGGATCCCCTACAAGGGGGATTTCCCGACGGTGGCCGTCCGCGACATCCAGATCCACCCGCGTGAGCGCGACCTCGTCATCGGCACGCACGGCCGGGGTGTCTGGATCATCGACGACATCCGGCCGCTCGAGAAGCTCACGGCCGAGGCGGTCAAGTCGGAGGCCATCCTCTTCGACGTCAAATCCGCCGTCCTCTTCTCCCCCCGATCGACCGTGGACAACTACAGCGACGCCGGCTATGCCGGGACCAATTCCCCGTTCGGCGCGGCGATCAATTACTACCTCAACCCGGCCGCGGCCAGCGGGGCCAACCTCCGGTTGTCCATCCAGGACAAGGACGGCCAGGAGGTCGCCACGCCGTTCGCCAGCCGGGAACCCGGGCTCAACCGCGTCATCTGGGCCCTCCGCGAGGGCGCCACGCCCCCGGCGCCGGCGCCCGGTGAGATGCGCGGCGGGGGGGGAGGCCGCCGGGGCCGCATGGGCGGCTTCGGGCCGTACGCCCTGCCCGGCGCATACAAGGCCGTCCTCGAGGTCAACGGCAAGAAAATGGAAGCCCCTTTCATGGTCAAGGAAGACCCCGACCAGGGCATTTCCATGGAGGAACGGCAGGCCGGGCAGAAATTCGCGCGCGAATCCCAGGACCTGGCCCAAAAAGGGCGGGCCCTGCTTCAGGCCCTCGACGTGACCGGGAAACAGCTCGACGACGTCGTCGGCCGTGTCGCCGGGATGAAGAACGCCGACGCGGCCCTTGCCGCCAGGGTCAAGGCCGTCAAGGACAAGGTCGACGCCATCAAGGCCGTATTTTATGTCAGCCCGCCCGACCAGGGTTTCTACCGGAAGCCGCTCATGGTCGCCTTCCGCGGTGGCACGGCGGCCGAGCTCGTCACGGGCGGAACACGCGGTTTCGGGAGCATGGGCGCGCCGACACAGACGGCCGTCGACCGGTTCAACGACTTCAAAGCCTTTGCCGAACCGCTCTTCCAGAAGATGAAGGAGATCACCGATAAAGACATCCCCGAGCTCAACAAGCTCCTGGCCGAAAAAGGAGTGCCGTACATCAAGTAGGCATCAAGCATGATTTCGGGCCGTATCCTGGGTGTCCGGCGGTGAACCCGCCCTTCTCCCCCCGGCCCCCCGGGAACCAGTCCCGGCGGTTCCCCCATCCCGCTTCGAGGGAAGCGGGATGGGACCCCCTCCGCTACGGGGGCCTTCAGGGCGGCTTTCACCGCCCCCAGGATATGCCCCGAAATGTAATCGGGGGCCTTTAGAATGGAGGGAAAATTGAGAAATCAATTCAGAAATAATCGCCAGCAGTTGAACCATGTCATCCTACCGATCTTGTTCTTTGGGCTCTTGCTGCCGGTTTTCGCCGCCAAGTTGCCCACGGTCAGGCCCGAGTTGGTGGGCTTGTCGACGGCACGGCTGGCGAGGATCGGCGATGTCATGCAGAGGTATGTCGACCAGGGCCGGCTCGGCGGCGCGGTCATCCTCGTCGCCCGGAACGGCAAAGTCGCCACCCTCCAGTCTTTCAGCAAGCTCGACCCGACGACCGGCGCGGTCATGCCGACGGACGCCATCTTCCGCATCGCCGCGCAGTCCAAAGCCTTAACGAGCGTCGCCGTCATGATCCTTTTCGAGGAGGGGCGGCTCCTGCTCGATGACCCCGTATCGAAGTATATCCCGGAGTTCAAGGACACCACGGTCGCCGTCCCCGCCGCGGCCAAGAAGGGGCCGGGCTACATTATCGTCCCGGCCAAGCGGTCCATCACCATCCGCGACCTCCTGACCCATACGGCCGGCATCTCCTACGGTGACGGTCCGGCCAAGGACCTGTACAAGGCGGCCGGCCTTCAGGGCTGGTTCCTGGCGGACAGGAATGTCCCCGTCGGCGATCTCATTAAAAAACTGGCCAAGCTGCCCTTCGACGCCCAGCCCGGCGAGAAGTGGATCTATGGCTACAACACCGATATCCTCGGCTACCTGGTCGAGGTCGTTTCAGGGATGAGCCTGGCCGATTTCATCAAGGCCAAGATCACCGATCCTCTGGCCATGGCCGACACGCACTTCTTCCTGCCCGAGGAGAAGGCCGGGCGTTTAGCCGCGGTCTACGGCATCGGCAAGGACGGCACGGCCGAACTCGTCGCGGACCCCAAGGAGAACGCCTACCTCAAGGGACCGCGCCTGTGCTACGGGGGCGGGGCCGGGCTGCTCTCGACGGCCGAGGATTACGCCCGCTTCCTGCTCATGCTCCAAAGCGGCGGCGAGTGGGGCGGCGTCCATATCCTCAGCCCGAAGTCGATCGAGCTCATGACCGCGGACCACGTCGGGGACCTTTACGGAAGCCAGGGTTTCGGGCTGGGCTTCTGGGTGACGAAGGAGCTCGGGAAGAACGGCGAGCCCGGGTCGGTCGGAGCTTTCGGCTGGGGTGGCGCCTACCACACGACCTACTGGGTGGACCCGGCCGAGAAACTCGTGGCCGTGTTCATGACCCAGCTCCTGCCCGCGACGGGCAGCGACGCCCAGGGCAAGTTCAAGGCCCTGGTCTACCAATCGATCATCGAATCCTACGAAAAGCGCTGAGCCTCGTCGTCACCCTGTTCGACGATCAGCCGAACTCCCCATCGTCGGACCCGGCCCCTTCGGGCCGCTTGTGTGTCCGCCGGAGCAGACGGCAAAAAACCGCGTAGTCGAAGAGTCCAAGGACGGCGATGATGATCATGAGGGCCGACCACTGAGAAAACCGGGGGCGGACGGTCTGCCCTTCCTTGGGGTGGGATCTGAGCGACAGGTACTGGGGAAGGAAGATGTGGGAATTCTGCGGGTGCGTCGTCCGGATGACGACCTTGGAGATGGGATCGGTTCGAACCGAGGAGGTCGTCGTCGTGCAAGGCACGAAAAGAAAAGCCAGCAGGAATAGACTGCCGAAGAACCCGATGACGAACCTGGCACAGCGCCCGGGCCGGGGTCTGCGAATTTTTAAATTCAATGAATCCTCTCCGCCGGCGGCCTTATTATAGAATACTCGCGGTGGGACGCGAACGTTTATTCTTGGGGTTGACACATCCAAGGCGGTGAATTAGGCTTTCCTTTCCGGAGGGGACGAACTTGGGCAAATCACGATTCACCGTCCTGGCCGTAACAGGATTGATCTTGGCCGGCTGCGCCGCCGGCCCGCGCGACAGGCTGAAAGAAGAATTCTTCGCTCCGCCGGATTCAGCCCGGCCGGGCGTCTATTGGTACTTCATGGACGGCAACTTGAGCCGCGAGGGCATGACGGCCGACCTCGAATCGATGAAGGAGGCCGGGATCGGCTACGCGCTCTTCCTCGAAGTGAACGTGGGAGTGCCCCGGGGCAAGGTCGACTTCCTGAGCGAGGAGTGGCAGGACCTTTTCGCCCATGCCGTCCGGGAAGCGGAGCGGCTGGGCATCCAGATCATCCTCGGCTCCGGTCCGGGCTGGGCCGGAAGCGGCGGCCCGTGGGTCAGCCCGGCCCGATCCATGATGCACCTCGTGGCTTCGGCGACCGTTTTCCGCGGGCCCGGGCCGTTCGCCGGCAAGCTGCCGGTGCCCGCGCCGAGGCCCCCGTTCTTCGGCCCGAGGACGCTCACGCCCGCGCTCAAGGAGCTGCGTGACGCCTGGTATGAGGACGTGGCCGTCCTGGCCTTCCCCGCGCCGCCGGTTTCGCGAACGATCCCTTTGGTCGAGGAGAAGGCGCTCTACGATAGGGCCCCTTACACTTCCCAGCCGGGCGTCCTGCCGTACCTCCCGTCCCCGGCCGTTTTCGTCGAGGAAGCCGGTTCAGCCATCGACCCCGGCCGGATGATCGATCTGACCGGCAAACTCCGGCCCGACGGGAGCTTGCTCTGGGAAGCCCCGCCGGGCGAGTGGATCCTCCTTCGCTTCGGGACGCGGAATAACGGCGCCGTTACCCGGCCCGCGCCCCGGCCCGGATTGGGCTTCGAGTGCGACAAGTTCGACGCGGCGGCCTTCGACGCCCATTACGACGCCTACGTCGGGAAGCTCCTCCGCAAGGTCAGTCCCCGCCGGGCCTCGTCGGGCGGAGGCTGGACGATGATCCACATCGACAGCTGGGAGATGGGCGCCCAGAACTGGAGCCCGCGCTTCCGCGAGGAATTCCGGCGGCGGCGGGGATATGACCCCCTCCTCTATCTCCCCGCCTACACCGGCCGGATCGTCGGCAGCCTCGAAATGAGCGAACGGTTCCTCTGGGACGTTCGGAAGACATCGAACGAGCTCGTCATGGAAAACCACGCGCTCCGCTTCAAGGAGCTCGGCCGGCGTGAGGGCTTCCGGCTTTCGATCGAACCCTACGACATGAATCCCGCTGCCGACCTCGACCTGGGCGGAGTCGCCGACGTGCCCATGGGCGAGTTCTGGAGCGACGGCTACGGCTTCAACTCGGCTTTCAGCGCGATCGAGGCGACATCCGTCGCCCACGTCATCGGTGCGCCTGTCGTGGCCGCCGAGGCCTTCACCGCCGACCACACCGAGGCCTGGAAAAAGTACCCCGGCGATATGAAGAATCAGGGCGACTGGGCCTTTGCGATGGGCCTCAATCGCCTCATCTATCACACGTTCGCCCACAAGCCGCTCGACGATCGCCTGCGGCCGGGCATGAGCATGGGTCCCTACGGTGTGCACTGGGACCGCGGCCAGACCTGGTGGCCGATGGCCTCGGCCTACCATCTCTATGTCACGCGCTGCCAGTATCTCCTGTCCCAAGGGACGCCCGTGGCCGACATCCTCTATCTCGCCCCGGAAGGGGCGCCTCACGTTTTCCGGCCGCCGGCCTCGGCGCTCGAAGGAACGGAGGTCCTTCCCGACAAGCGCGGCTTTTCGTTCGACGGTTGTTCACCGGTCTCCCTGATGAAGAACGCGACGGTCCGGGACGGACGCATTGTATTCCCCGGAGGGGCTTCCTACCGGCTCCTGGCCCTGCCGGCCGTCGAGACCATGACCCCGGAACTTCTGGCCAAGATCGGGTCCCTCGTCGAGGCCGGGGCTGACGTCGTGGGCGGACCGCCGCTCAAGTCTCCCTCGCTCGAAAATTATCCGGCCTGCGACGAAGTCGTGGCCGCCCGGGCCGAGACGCTTTGGGGCAGCCGCGAGATCCCAATGACGCCGACCGAGCTGATCCATGGTCGGGGACGGATCCACTGGGGAGGAGAGCTTGCCGTGAGAAGCTCGGCGGGCGCTCCCGACCCGCGGACCGACGCGCTCTACCCGGAGTACGCGGCCACGGCGGCCTTGCTCGAAAGGCTGGGGTCGCGGCCCGATTTCACCGCCTCGGGATATATCCGCTACAACCACCGTTCGCTCCCGGACCGTGAGGTCTATTTCATCTCCAACCGGACGGACATGGCTGTGTCCGACGTCTGCTTATTCAGGGACGGCACGGCTTCGGCGGAATTGTGGGACGCCGTGACCGGAGAGACGCGGCCGCTCCGGAACTTGAGCAGGCGGGAGGGCGGGATGGCCCTTCCGGTCAAGCTCGGGCCTTACCAAAGCTTCTTCATCGTGTTCGATAGAAAGGAAATGGCCGGTCCGGTTTCCTCGGCCGTAGGTGTTGATTTTCCCGACAATGAGGCCGTCATGACCTTGACGGGTCCCTGGAGCGTGGCCTTCGATCCGGCCTGGGGCGGGCCGGCGCGCATCACGTTCGACCGGCTCGACGATTGGTCCAAGCGGCCGGAGGATGGGATACGTCACTATTCCGGCATCGCCACGTATTCTATAACCTTCGACCTGCCCGGATCGGAATCGGCGTCGAAAGACCAGGAGCTTGACCTCGACCTCGGCCTCGTCAAGAACTTGGCCCGGGTCAAGCTCAACGGTGAGGACTTGGGGGTCGTCTGGACCGCGCCCTGGCGGGTGAGGATCACGGACGCCGTTCGAGACAAGGAAAACCGGCTGGAGATCGAAGTGGCCAACCTCTGGATCAACCGCTTGATCGGGGACGAGTCCGAGCCCTGGGACGGCGTCGAGGCCGGCCGGTGGCCGGTCTGGCTTTTGGAAGGCCAGCCGCGCCCGAGCCGCCGCTACACCTTCACGACCCATCGCTTCTATAAGAAGGACGATCCGCTCATCGAATCGGGGCTTCTCGGCCCGGTCCGGGTCATGCGCTGACGGCGCGGGCCGGCCCTGGCGCTTTGACATGTCCGGGTTTCTACCTTATCCTAAAGGAGGAAAACCCTCATGTCCTGTTCGAAACAAGTATCCGTTGCCGTCATCCATAACTTCACCGGTGTCGACGAGTATCAGGTCCTGCGCCGCCGTGTCCGAGCCGGGAGCGTCGATTCTCCGACGGGCAACCTCAAGGACTTGGAGCGGATCACCACCGTGCGGGAAGACGTCGAGGCCATCGTCGTCGCGCTCCGTGAGAAGGGTTTCAACGCCCGGTCCGTCAACATCAAGGATGATTTCGACCGCCTTCTCGGCGCCCTGACGTCGCCCCGGCCCGACGTCGTCTTCAACCTGGTGGAGTACTTCAACGACGATGCCCGTCAGGAGGACCGGGTTGCCGCCCTCTATGACCTCCTCCGGATCCCCTACACGGGCTCGCCGCCCATGACCCTGGCCATCTGCCAGCGCAAAGGCCTGACGAAGCATATCCTGCGAGGGCTCCGCATTCCCATCCCCCGCTACGTCCTGGTCAAGCGGAAGCCCGTGCCTCCCAAACCGTCCGGGCTGACTTACCCCCTTATCGTCAAGCCCGCCTGGGAGGACGCCAGCGCGGGCGTGGACGAGGCGGCCGTCGTCGAGGACCGGACGCGGCTCGAGGAGCGCGTCCACATGATCCTCAAGGACTACCGGCAGCCGGCCCTCGTCGAGGAGTTCATCGACGGCCGGGAGCTCGGCGTCTCCGTCATCGGCAACTCTAACCCCAAGGTCCTGCCGGTCGAGGAGATGGATTTTTCCTCCCTCCCCCCCCAATACCGGGGCATCATCAGCTTCGAATCAAAGTGGGACCCCCTTCACGAAGTGTTCCACATGGGCGAACTGGTCTGCCCGGCCAAGCTGTCCCGGCCGGTCATGCGCAAGGTCCGGGACATCGCTCTGCGGACTTACCAGGCCTTGGGCTGCCGCGATTACGCCCGGATCGACATGCGGCTCGACCGGAGCGACAGGCCTTTCGTCCTGGAGGTCAACCCCAACCCGGACCTCACGGCCGGCGTAGCCTTCATGGCTTCGGCCCAGGCCTCGGGGTTTTCGTTCGCCGATACGCTGGCGCTGATCGTGGGCGAAGCACTCAAGAGAGGGGAGGCCGCCGCCGCGAGCGCGGCGGCGATCGGCGATAAAAAGGAACCGGGATGAGCGACATCAGGGGCCTGCTGTTCAACAAGGACACGCGGAAACTCGAGGTGCTGACGACCCCGGTGAAGCGGCTCGACCTGAGCCTGAAAACATCGCTTCTCCAGGCCCCGATCGAAAGGCTCCAGGCGCGGCTCAAGCGGCGGGGCATCAAGCTCAAGCCGTACTTCTATTTCGGCGAGGACTGGGGCTGCGTTGCGGGCACGGCCAACATCGAGGTCGGGTTCTACGACGCCGACCCGCTGCTCAAGGAGCTGAACCGGGAGATCCGGGGCTGGTCCAACGAGCCCCGGATCATCGATTATCTTCTCCGCCACGAGACCGGACACGCCTTCTGCTACGCCCACCGGCTCTATAAGAACCGGGAATTCCGGAAGATGTTCGGGATCAAGGGCAAGTTTTTCGACACCTATCCGCCCACGGACCGCTTCAAGCCGCATCCGTGGAGCCGGGATTTCGTCAACCCCAACCGGGATCATTATGCCCAAAAACATCCCGACGAGGATTTCGCCGAAACGTTCGGCGTCTGGCTGAGCCTCCCGGCCAACTGGCGGAAAACCTACAGGAACCGGAAGGGGGCCCTGAGCAAACTGGAGTTCGTCACGAAGCTCGTCGCCAAATACGGGGACCGGCCGTTGCAGGTTCCGCCCGACGCGCGCGAGCTCGACGCCCCGGTGGAGGCGATCCGGGAGACGGTCGCCGAGGTCCTGGGCGCCTCCCTGACCAAATATCGCGCCAAGGCCTTGGGCTACATCGACCCGCTGCTCAAGAGGCTCGGCCGCTACCGGAAACGCCCCGAGGACGCGGGCATGATCTTTCTGGCCGACGTGATCGGCGCCCACCGCAAGTCCATCATCGAAGCGCTTGTTAGAAGCGCCCGGGTGACCGTGGCGACGGCCACGGCGCTGGTCGGCAAAATGGAGGCCCGGTCCAGGGCTCTCCACCTGTCCGTTCCCTTGGGGATGATCAGCAAGACCCTGATCGATGTCACGGCCCTGGCGACGACCCTGGCCGCGAATTTCGCCTGGAACGAAACGATCCTTCACCCGAACTGAACGGCCCGGGAGGCGGGGCGGCAACGAACGGGAATCAGCGGACTTGGCGCTCGAGCTTTTCGTATTGCTCGCGGATCTCGGCCGGAAGCCGGCCTTTGTAGGGCTTGAGGAAGGCCCGGACGTCGTCGACCTCGCTTTTCCATTCCTTGATGTCGACCTCGAAGAGCCGTTCGAGCTTTTCTTTGGCGATGGAGAGGCCGGTCATGTCGAGGTCTTGGAGTCGGGGGACGAGACCGGCCGGGGTTTCCTTCGCCGGGACCGCGCCCGTCACCCGGTCGATGACCCACTTGAGGACGCGCATGTTGTCGCCGTACCCCGGCCACATGAATTTCCCGTTGTCGTCCGTCCGGAACCAATTGACGGAGAAGATCTTGGGCGGCCGCGAGAGGCGGTTGCCGACGTTCAGGTAGTGGCGCCAGTAGTCGGCCATGTTATAGCCGCAGAAGGGCAGCATGGCCATGGGGTCGCGGCGGACGACGCCGACTTGCCCCGTGGCCGCGGCCGTCGTTTCCGAACCCATCCGTGCCCCCATGAAGACGCCGTGGGACCAGTTGAAGCTCTCGGTGACAAGAGGGATGAGCCGGGTGCGGCGGCCGCCGAAGATGATGGCCGAGATGGGGACGCCGCGCGGGTTGTCGGCCTCCTTGTCGAGCATGGGCGAATTGATGATCTGGGCCGTGAACCGGGAGTTGGGGTGGGCGCCCTTGGTCCCCGACGCCGGCGTCCAGGGGTTGCCCTGCCAGTCGAGGAGGTGCTCGGGGACGGGGCCGTCGAGGCCTTCCCACCAGGGCTCGTTCCGGTCGGTGTCCAGGGCGACGTTGGTGAAGAGCGTCGGGTTGAAGGCGCCGCGACGGATCGTCTTCATCATGTTCGGGTTGGTCTTCATCGACGTCCCCGGCGCGACGCCGAAGTAGCCGGCCTCGGGGTTGATGGCCCATAGCCGGCCGTCCGGTCCGATGTTGAGCCAGGCGATGTCGTCGCCGAGCGTCCAGACCCGGTAGCCGGGCAGGGCCGACTCCATCATGGCCAAGTTGGTTTTGCCGCAGGCGCTGGGCAGGGCGGCGGTGACGTAGGTCGTTTTTCCCCGGTGGTCCTCGATGCCCATGATGACCATGTGCTCGGCCAGCCAGCCCTGCTTGTAGCCGAGGAAGGAACCGATGCGGAGCGCGACGCACTTCTTGCCGAGGAGGGCGTTGCCGCCGTAGCCCGAGCCGACGCTCCAGACGAGCCCTTCCTCGGGGAAGTGCATGATGTAGCGGCGGTTGGGGTCGAGCGTGCCGATCGAATGGAAGCCCTTGATGAAATCGTCGCGGTTACGGAGCTTCTCCAGGATGGGCGTTCCGATGCGGGTCATGATGCGCATGCTGACCGCGACGTAGGTCGAGTCCGTGATCATGAGGCAGGCCTTGGCATAGGGCGAGTCGGGATGCCCCATCATGTAGGGGACGACGTACATCGTCCGGCCGGCCATGCAGCCGTCCGAGAGCTTGGCCATCAGCTTCTTGGCCTTGTCCGGCTCCATCCAATTGTTGTTGGGGCCCGAGGCCTCTTTCGTGGGGTGGCAGACGAAGGTCACTTTTTCGGTCCGGGCGACGTCGGTCGGGGAGGAGCGATGGAGGTAGGCCGTCGGCCAGTTCTTGTGGTTGAGCTTTTGGAAAACGGGGCCGTTCAGGCGCTCCTCGTCCATGCCGATCTCGAGGAGGCGCCAGGCCTCGCCTTCGGAGCCGTCGCACCAATAGACGCGGGCCGGCTTGGCCAAGCGTTCCTGGTCCTCGATCCAGTGTTCGGCGGCGGAAACCATGGTCGTCAGTCCGCCTCTTTTTTATCAGGTCAAAACCGGGATGTCAAACCGCATGCCAGGAAGGTTTACGCCGCAAATACGCATCCCGTTGGCAATCTGGGGTCGATCTCCTGGCCTTGACATGGTTTGAACCCTGATTTATGCTCCCTCGCGGAGGTGAGCCCGGTAAATCGATGTGCTGCCGGGCAGGCCGAGCCGAAAACGAATTTCCTCAAGCCGGATAGAGAGTGCAGCCCAAGGCTATATTCAATGGAAATCAAAGAGAAAAAGCGACTCGCGGTGACCGTTGACAGGCGGCACATCGTCTCGATCGGGGAACGGCTCTATGCGGAGAGCGTCGAGCTTCTCCGGGAGCTCGTCAACAACGCCTACGACG
>CAZZCH010000064.1:0-20053 GCA_964652895.1 uncultured Eubacteriales bacterium | reverse complement strand
TAGCAAACTAGTTTGTATGATATCATGAATTTCCGGCTTGTCAAGCGGACTCTCAAAAAAAGCGCAACGCGGATTTCCTTGAATTCGGCGGGCGTCCTGGATTATGTTAGGCGGGAATCGTTAACCCGGAGAACAGCCCATGGCCATCGACAGGATCGAGATCGACCTGCTCAAGCTTCCCTACGTGCACTTCTTCGAGACGAGCTTCGGCCGGGCCTACGACCGGACGTTCAGCCTCATCAAGGTCTACGAAGGCGGGCTCTGCGGTTGGGGCGAATGCGCGGCTGAGGAGGCCCCTCTCTACAGCGGCGAGACGACGGAGACGGCCTGGCACGTCATGAAGGAATTCCTCATACCGCTCGTCTTCCGCAAGGGGCTGGTCGAACCCGAGGACTACGCCCGCGAAGCCGGTGTCTTCCGGGGCAACAAGATGGCCAAGGCGGGGATCGAGATGGCGCTCTGGGACCTCAAGGCGAAAAAGGCGGGCCTGCCGCTCCACAAGCTCTATGGCGGCGTCAGGACCGAGATCGCGGCCGGCGTGAGCTGCGGCATCGAGGATTCACTCCCGGACCTCGTCGCCCGGGTCGGCCAGTACCTCGACCAGGGTTACAAGCGGATCAAGATCAAGATCAAGCCGGGCTGGGACGCCGCGGCCTGCGCCGCGGTCCGCGAGAAATATCCGGACATCATGCTCCAGGCCGACGCCAACGGCGCCTATGGCCTGAAGGACCGGGAGACGCTCAAGGCCCTCGACGCCTACGGTCTGCTCATGATCGAACAGCCCTTCGCTCCCTACGACCTCTGGGACCACGCCAAGCTCCAGCGGGAGATGACGACGCCCCTCTGTCTCGACGAGAGCATCCTGTCGTTCGACACGGCGCGGGCGGCCCTGGAGATGGGCAGCTGCCGGATCGTCAACATCAAGGTCGGCCGGGTCGGAGGGATCGTCGAGACGCGCAAGATCCACGACTACTGCGAATCGCGCGGCGTGCCGGTCTGGTGCGGCGGCATGCTCGAGTGCGGCATCGGCCGGGCCCACAATCTCCACATCGCCACGCTGCCGAATTTCAAGTACCCGAACGACCTCAGCGCCAGCCGGAGGTATTACAAAGAGGACGTCATCGACCCCTTCATCGAGCTCAGCGGCCCGGGCACGATCCGCGTCCCGGACGGGCCGGGTATCGGCGTAAATCCGGTCGAGTCGCGCATCGCCCTGGCCTCGCTCCGCCGAGAGATCTTTAAATAAGATCAGACATTCCGGGGCTGGCCGGGGTCGAGGCCCGCGCCACAGGTCGGGCAGACCTTCCAATTCCCTTCGACGGTCTTGCCGCAGGCGGGGCAGGTCGGCTTCAAGTTCTTCCCACAGTAGGGACAGAAGGAATGGCCCGGGCTGACCGGGTTGCCGCAGCCGGGGCATTTTTCCGGACCCGTGCTTCCCCCCGGGCCCTCGGCCGGTCGTTTGACCGGCGTTTCGCTGCGGACGATGGCGTAGATGAGCAGTCCGATGACGTTGCCGATCAGCACCAGGAGCAGCCACAGGATCCCGCTCATTCCCCGTTTCTCCGCGTCCCGGTAGACCCAGATAAGGACGGCGCCCCAGAGGACGATGAGTACGACCGGGAGGATGACGAGCGGGATGGCGCTGAGCGGACCGAATCCATCGAACATGCCCCGGAAGGAATGGCCCGCGTTCCCGACGGAGCGGGCCAAGCCGGGGAATATGCCGAACGGCATGACGAAGAAGATCGAGCGGAAGGCAAAAAGCGCCAGGACGACGATGATGATCACGATGGCGACGCTTTTGCCGTTGTTCGAGACTGTCATAGGAACCTCCTGATTATCTGATGCATATGTCCTCGTTATCGGGCGCCCTCGAGCTCGGCCCGGCGCGCCCTGGCCGCGCGCAGGACGACGGGAGCGCAGAAGAGCATGAGCGCGTTTTGGACGATGATGAATACGGCCGCCCGGGCGGCCAACGGCAGGTCGGCCAGGGTCGTGTCCGGGGTGATGTCCGGCAGCCAGGCCGCCAGCCAGATGGACGTGATGATCGTGACCGCGGCCAGCGCGACGAGGACCCAAACCGGTACGGTCGCCGGCGCCGCCGTCCCGGCGTCCCGCAGCATCCGCCGCGTCCTCAGGACGAGCTCTTCCGGCGGCCCCGGCCAGCCCACGCCCGCGAGTTCGGCGTGGACGAGCGCCCGGTCCGCGGCGAAGCCCCGGCAGCGCGCGCACGTGCGGAGATGCTCTTCGATGAGGTCGCGCTCTCCGGCCGGGAGCGACCGGTCTTCGCCTTCGAGCATGAGGCGTTCGACGTCCCGGCATCGCAAGCTCTTGGTCATGACCGTCCCTCCTCGAAAACAGGGTTCCCGCTCGCCGCCGGCCGGAATTCGGCCAGCTCTTTGCGGAGCCTCCGGACCGCCCGATGAAGGAGCGTCCGGACGGTCGCCTCGGGGATGCCGAGCATGCGGCCGATCTCCTCGTGTTTGAAGCCCTCGATGTCCTTGAGGACGAAGACCCGTCTCTCCCTGCCGGGGAGCCGGGAGACGGCCCGGCGGAGGCAGATCCTGATGTCTGACCGCATCGCTCCGTCCTCGCGCGAACGGCCCGGGACGTCCCAGCCGGGGTCGGCGTCGGCCGCCGTCGCGGCCATCGACTTCGTCCTTTCCAGGAGGAAAAGCCGGCGGACACGTTTCTTCCTCAGCGAATCCCTGTGGGCATTGGCCGTGATGGTGAAGAACCAGGCCTTGAGATCCCCCTCCTCCCGGTCCTGCCCCGCCGGAAGGGCCTTGACTGCCCTCAGCCAGGTCTCCTGGAAGAGGTCCTCGGCGTCCCCGGTGTCACCGGCCAGGGCGCAGGCGAATCGGTAGACGTGCGCGTGGTACATGTCAAAAAGCTCGTCGAAGGATGTCATATCTTCGTCCGTCTTCACCCCATAAGACGTGCGATCGGCCGGAACGTTCCGGCTTGGCGCCATGCCGGGGCAGAGGTCCCTCAGATCTCAGGCGTGAAACGCTCGGCCAGGATGTCCCGCGCTTCCTGGGCCCTGTCTTCGGGTACGAGGAGAGAAACGACGCCCATCCCGTCCATGGTCAAGCCGTAGATCTTCCCCGCGGACTCGTAGCTCACCCGGGCGGGAATGCCGAAGGATTCAAGCATGTTTTTGAGGATTTCGCCGTCCGTGATCCCGTTGGTCTTGTGGACGATGACCCATTCCATGACACTATCATATCACCTTCGCCCCTCGGCTTGAACTCGCCGCGGAGCTGGGGTATCTTTTCCCCTCGAGTCTCGGGGATTTCGTTTTTCGGCCCTATTTCCCGGCGTCCTTGATGGCCTTGATGTAGTTTTCGACCTGGGTTTTCAACACCGCTTGTTCGATCTTGGGCAGGACCGCCTCTAATATGGCCAGGGCCTTGGCCGGCTCCTTGGCGTTGATGTAGGCGATCCCCAGGTTGACCTGGAGGTTGACGTCGTCGGGGGCGAGGACGAGGCCGGCTTGGAAGCATCCGACAGCCTCGAGGGGCCGGCTGAGCTGGTTGAGGATCGCGCCTTTGAGGTTGTACGCCCCGGCGTTGGCGCCGTTCTTCCGGATGGACTTGACCACGTAATCCAAGGCGTCGTCGTACCGTTTTTCGATGTAATAGAGCCGGGCCAGATGATAGGCGGCCTCGGCGTCTCCGGTGAGTTCATGGGCCTTTTTCAGGGCGGCTTCGGCCTTCTCCGTCTCCTTGAGCTCGACCAAGGCCAATCCGAGGTTCCTCTGGACGTCCCCGGCATCAGGCTTGAGTGCCGCGGCCTTCCCGTAGGCCTCGACCGACAGGGCATATTCTCCCTTGGTGTAATAGGCCGATCCCAGAAGGTTCCAGGAGTTGAAGTGCTCCGGATCGATCGAGACGGCCAGTTTTCCGTAGCGGATGGCTTCGTCCGGGAGCCCGTAGCGCAGGGCGATGAGGCCCTTTTCGTACTGGTATTGGGGGTTCTTCTCGTTGGCCTGGGCTTTTTTCTTCTGGGACTGCGATGGGGCGTCCCCCGCGCGGCCGACGCCGGCCCAGGCGCCACCGGCGATCCCGGCGGCTACGGCCAGCGCCAGAAAGATCCTAAGGCCACTTCGAAAGATGTCCATTTCCGCCTCGATATTCTATGATGGCACAACCGGCGCGGGGGGTCAAACCTGCCTTTTGCTCCAAAAGGCAGGTTTGACCCCTCTTGCCTGGGGCGCATGTTCGGTCTACAATAGGCGCGAGAAAAGCCGAACCATGGACAAGATGCCCCTGACTAAAGAAGAGATCGCCCGGCTGCGCCGGCGCGAGGCCGAGGTTCTCGCCCGTATCGACCTCCTGAAGAGGACCATGAGCGATACCAAGGCGCTCGACACTCTGGCCTATAAGGCGAAGCTGTTCAAAGAGGCCCAGGACGAACTGCGCCGCGTCCAGGATAAGCTGGCCGGGCTCTCCGAAGAATAATTTCGGTCTACGGTCTTATCGCCGGGGATCGGGTCGACAATAAAACCGTCCGGAATAGGACATTCCCTGTCTGAAACCGGACAGTACCTGCGTGTAAATTCATTTTACGAACTTCTTTGAGTCTGGGGTTGTCAGTCCAAAACATGAAGAGGGAACCCAGGAGCACGTTTCCCCGCAGGGGTAAGGTATCAGACTTGGCCCGAACCTTGCTATATTTATGTTCAGCATGATGATGTTCTGTTGCGGTGGGCTTATCGCGGTACCGCTCATGTCCACCGGATAGGTCTTTTAAGGTTACGAATTGACTCCGGAGAAGTCCGCCGCGTGAAAAAAAGCCTGGCCGTCGTCCTGACCTTCTTCCTGGCGGCCGCCGCTTTGGCCGGCCCAGGCAGGCGGAAGGCCGCGGACCCGGTGGAGCGCCTGGCGCGGCTCTACGAGGACAGCCGCTACTTTGAGCTCCGTGACGGTCCCGGTCTGTGTCCTGGACGAATTCGGGTTCCGGGTTGGCGGCAAGGACCTGTCCTTGCGCAAGATCGCTGTCCACACCGAAGTGACCCACACCGATACGCGATATTTCCACGGCACGCTCGGCCTCGATATCCTGGCGCAGTGCACGCGGATGACGTTCAACTTCGAATCCATGAGCTTCATTCTGGAATGAATTAAGGAAAGGATCGACCTCAAAGAAAAAACCGGCCATTCTTCTGTCGTGTGTCCTGGGCCTCGCCGTGGCGGCGCCGGCCCAGGAGATCTTCGACGTGCTCCGCAAGGGCGATATCCCAACGCTCAAAGCGCTCGTCGAGAAAACGCCCCAGGTGCTCGATACCCGCGACGGCGACGGGAGGACGCCGCTCCACTGCGCCGCCGGAGAGACGACGCCGTTCATCGCGTCCGACGGGAGCTATCTCCTTTTTTCCCGCCAATACGACCTCTGGGTGAGCTTCCGGGGTGAGGGCAACGCGTGGTTGGAGCCCGTCAAGTTCGGGCCCGAAGTCAATAGTCCGTCGAGCGAGTTATGCCCGGTCGTCACGGCCGACGGCAAGTACCTGTTCTTCTTGAGCCAGAGGGGCGGCGAAAGCCACGCCTACTGGGTCCGCGCCGACGTCATCGAGAAGGCCCGGCCGGCCGGACTCAAGAAGTAGATCCTTCTCAGCTTTCTTCATCGAGGTCCAGACAACCGCGGCCAGTGACCGGTCCTTTATCCCGCTATTTGATGTTCTGGACGAGCGTCTCCGATGTCTTACTAGTCTTCTTGAGGATATTGGACAGCGTTTCTACGAACTTGGAGCGTCGGTCCATGGTCATCTGGAGCCGCAGCGAGGTCATCTCCGACATCTCGTTCATGCCGTCGAGGTCCGACTTGAGATCGTCCCGTAGGGATTTGAGGCCCGATACCGGTAGGCCGGAAGTTCGCGGCGGGAGCGTCGGAATGATGGGCGTTTTGACGTACTCGAGATGGATCGCGGGCGAGGCCTTGGTCTCCAGGTTGATCCGGCGAGGGAGAGGGGCCGGTTTCTTCGAACCGGCCACTCTTTTGTCGCCGATGTCCCCGGACCTCGCGGGCTTGGACATCTCTTGTGCGATCCAGGCATCGAGTTCCTTGATCAATTCCCGGATCTTTTGTTTGGCCGCGTTCGTCGCCTTGATCTCGGCCATGATCATGCGGATGTCGTCGTCCATGTCCTTGGTCGCCATGACCATGACGATGAAGGCCGCTTCCTCGACGTCTGCGGTCGTGAGTCCCGGGAAGGTCGCGCGGACTTTGAGGTCGGTCGAAGCACGGAGCGATTCGAGATCGTCGCCGGCGGCGATCCTCGGCGCCAGCGCCCGCGCCATCGTCTCGAGCTTTCGCAATCCGGAGGGCTGGAGGCGTCTCTCGGCCCAGGCAAGCCGCGAGAAGATCTGCGGCGGCAGGACGAGCTGTTTTTCCCACACGCCGAGGCGTTTGTCGGACCCGGATCCTCCGGGGACGGTTTGGGCTTCGGCCGGCATCGCGATCGCGATCCAGGCGAATACGACAAGGAGTGAGACCGTGCGTTTCGTTATGATCATGCCCTGCCTTTATCACCCGCGCGGCCCATCATACCAGCGATGCGTCCTCCGTGACAAGGCCGGCCTCCGCCGGCCGGTCCGCGCGATGCTCTGGCGCAAAAAAAGAATTTCATTCGCCTTTTTTTTAGTATAATCTTGGCCCGAGCGTCAGAGAAACATGAGCGGAATGGCCCGGCCCGTCAAGCGCAGATCGATGAAAGGCCCGAGTCCGGCCGCCGGACTGCCCGTCACGCCGGAGCCTTCCCCGCGCCCCACCGAGCGATCGCTCTCGCGCCTGCGGCGGGCCGCCGACGTCGCACTTATCGTCCTGGCCCTGGCCGCCATCGGCCTCTTCGTGGCCACGAAGATCATCGGAAGACGGGCCGACGGCCCCATCGGGGCCAACGGAAAGAACGAGGACGGAACGGGCGCGCTGTCTTCGTCGATCGGGCCGGAAGGCGCCGTGGGTCAGACGGGGTCCTTCGCCGACCTCGAGAGCGGCCCCGACGAGTTCGAAGGCGACGTCGACGACGACCCGATGCTCGGCCCGGCTATCATCTCCGACCCGGCCGCCGCGCGCCCGTTCTCTCCCGTCGACGACCCGCGCCTGGCCGCCCTCCTCGACCCCGAGATCGAGCGTGCGCTCAAGGCCGGCCGCATCCCGTCCATGGCCATCGTCCTCGTCTCCGGTGACCGCATCGTCTGGACCCGTTCGGCCGGCCTGTCCAACGTCCGGGTCAAGACGCCGGCCGCCTGCGACACGGTCTATCTCATCGCCTCGACCTTCAAAACGATGTCGGCGACGGCCCTCCTCCAGCAGATGGAGCAGGGCAAATTCAAGCTCGACGACCGGGTCAACGATTATCTCTCGGACATGAAGATCGGGGGCGAGAACAGGCGTTACCCCGTGACGTTCCGCAATCTCCTGACCCACACCTCGGGCCTGCCGACCGACTTCGGCCGGCATGCCGTCTGGGAAGACCAGGTGCCGCGGTCGCTCGTCGATTACCTCCGCGGGCGGCTTCGGTTGGCCCGGCGGCCGGGGACGCGTGTCCTCTATTCCAACATCGCCTTCACCCTCATCGCCCACCTCGTCGAAAAGTTCTCCGGCGTCCCGTTCAAGGAGTATATGCGGAAGAATGTCTTCGCACCCGTCGAGATGCGCGACACGGCCTTCGAGCCCCGGGCCGACATGGCCGAGCGTCTGGCCATACCGTATATGCCCGTCCGGCGGCGCTCCGGCGTTTTCCGGCCCGTGGACTGGGTCAAGGCCGACGCCTGGCCGGCCGGCGTCGTCTACGGCACGGCCGTCGACCAGGCCCGCTGGTTGATCGCCAACCTCAACGACGGCGTCTACAAGGGGCGGCGGCTCTTAGGCGAGGCGACCTTCAGGGAGATGATGAAGCGGCAATACGACCGCTTCGCCGGGCCGATCAACGGCGGCTGGCTCAACGAGACGTCCGGCTACGGCCTGGCCTGGTGGATCTCGACACAGAACGGCGAGACGATCATCGCCCACAGCGGCAGCGTCAATGGCTACACGGCCTTCCTGGCGGGAAACCTCAATCGCAAGACCGGCGTGGCCATCCTGACCAACGGCAACAAGGCCCATCGCTGGCTCTACAGCCTGGCCCTCAAGGCCCTGGCCGCGCTCTAGGGGCGTTTCCCCGCGCGCGTTGACTCCGCCCCCCGCATTTGTTATCCTCTGGACCAACCTGGATTCCAATCATAGGGGAACTCGCCGTGAAGTGCTTCCGTTGCGATTTTGACAATCCCTCGGGCACGCGTTTCTGCGGCCGGTGCGCCGCTCCGCTCCGCGCCGAAGGCGGCCCGCAGGCCGCGACCGAAACCCTGCGCACTCCCATCCGTGAGCTGACGACCGGTTCGACGTTCGCCCGCCGCTATCAGGTCATCGAGGAGTTGGGCAAGGGCGGCATGGGCCGCGTCTACAAGGTCTTCGATACGGAAGTCCGGGAAAAGCTGGCTCTGAAACTTCTCAATCCCGATATCGCTTCCGATGCCGACACGATCGAGCGTTTCCGGAACGAGCTCCGGCTGGCCCGGACCGTTTCCCACCGGCACATCTGCCGGATGCACGACCTCGGCCGCGAGGAGGAGACGGGAACATATTTCATCACCATGGAATACGTCCCCGGCGAGGACCTCAAGAGCTTCATCCACAGGATCGGAGCCCTGCCCGTCGGCAAGGCCGTGACGATCGCCCGGCAGGCCGCCGAGGGGCTGGCCGAGGCCCATCGCCTGGGCGTCGTCCACCGCGACCTCAAGCCCCAGAACATCATGATCGACCGCGAGGGCGGCGCCCGGATCATGGACTTTGGCATCGCCCGCTCGGTCAGGGCCAAGGGGATCACCGGTGCCGGCGTGATGATCGGTACGCCCGAGTACATGTCGCCCGAGCAGGTGGACGGAAAAGAGGCCGATGCGCGCTCGGACATCTACTCGCTGGGCGTTGTCCTCTTCGAGATGCTGACGGGACGCCTGCCTTTCGAAGGCGATACGCCGCTCAGCATCGCCGTCAAGCAAAAAAGCGAGCTGCCGCCCGACCCGGGCACGATCAACGCCCAGATTCCGGAAGACGTCCGCCGACTCGTCCTGAAATGCCTGGAGAAAGAAAAAGGCAAGCGGTTCCAGAGCGCGGATGACCTGCTGGCGGAGCTTGTCCGGATAGAAAAAACTCTGCCGGCGACGACGCATGCCCTTCCGCTCCCTAAGCCCCAGACCTCCAAGCAGATCACTGTCCGCCTGCCGTCGAAGAAGGTCTGGATCCCGGCCGGGGCGGTGCTCCTCGCGCTTGTCGTTCTCCTCGTCTGGCAGCTCCTTCCAGAGGGCGACGCCGCGAAACGAAAGGTCGCGGTCCTCGGATTCAGGAACCAGACCGGCGACGCCGGGCTCGACTATCTTAAAGACGCCATCCCCAACCTGCTCATCACGAGTCTGGAGCAGTCGAAACACCTCCGGGTAACATCCTGGGAGCGGCTGAAGGACCTCCTCAAACAGGCCGGCCGGGACCCGGCCGATGCGTTCGACGAAGAGGCGGGCTTCGAAATCTGCGGCAAGAACGGCATCGAAGCCCTTGTTATTGGCTCGTATATCAAGGCCGGCGAGACTTTCGTCACTAACGTCAAGGTCCTCGACGCCGTGACGAGGGATTCGCTCAGGAGTGTGTCGGCTCGCGGCGAGGGCGTGGCCAGCATCCTTAGGTCCCAGATCGACGAGATCAGCCGGGCGGTGGGCCGCGGCATTGGCAAGCCTCTCCTCAAGCTCGAGGCACCTGCCCGTCCGATCGTCGACCTGACGACGAGCTCTCTGGAGGCCTACAACTACTTCCTCCGGGGCCGGGACGACGCCGAGAATCTTATTGGCTCAGACGCCAAAAAGTTCCTGGAAAAAGCCATCGCCCTGGACCCGAAATTCGCTGTCGCCTATTTGTACCTGTCCACGGCCGAGTTTCTGCTCATCGATTTTAAGGCCCAGGACGAGGCCCTGAAAAAGGCCAAGGAATACGCTGGGGGGGCTTCAGAGAAAGAGAGGCTCTACATCGAGGCGGAGTTCGCCGGGACGATCGAGCGGAATTCCCGAAAGAAACTCCGGCTCCTCCTCGAGCTTACGGAAAAATATCCTCAGGAAAAGTACGCTCACTATGAATTGGGGAATTTTTATTATAGCTCTGATAGATATTCAGAGGCCATTCCGGAGTTCGAAAAAGCCATCGCTCTGGACCCGGACTATGGTCCCGCCTTCAATATGTTGGGATATACCTATGCGGGAGCCGGGGATTATGAAAAAGCCGAGGCCGCCTTCCTGCGTTACATCGCGGCCAATCCCGGCGACGCCAATCCGATCGATTCCCTGGCCGAGCTCTATTTGCACAGGGGGGATCTCGACAAGGCCGCGTCGAAGTACAGGGAAGCCCTGGACGTAAGGCCTGATTTCACTTCGGCCTGCAGCGGCTTGGCCTATATTTCCGCCCTGAGAGAAAACTACGGCGAAACATCTCGATGGATCGAGGAATTCCTGTCCAGGGCAACAAGCACCGGGAAGATGGAGGGGCTGTGGCTCGCGAATTTTTACGATTACCTATCGGGCCGCCCGGAAAAGGCCCTGGCCGGGTATCTCGCCTTGAGGAAGATCGCCGAGTCGCATGAATCGGGTTATCTTGTTTCCAACGTGGACTGGATAACGGGCTTCATCTACTCTGATCTGGGCCGGTTCGATGAAGCCCGGAAAGCGTTTCTGGCTATGACTGAATACCATAGGCAGGGAGAGCAGACCCGGCAAGATGCCTACGGTGCCCGGAGGGCTTTCCAACTCGGTTGGGTGGACCTCAAACAAGGGCGTCTCGAGGACGCTCGCGCCCGTCTCGAGGAGATCAAACCCCTCCTTCCGAAATTAGCTCCCGACGACCTGGGGACATGGACTTTTGATCATCGGCTCCTGGATGCCGAGGTCGCCCTGGCCGGAGAATCACCGGAGAAAGCCGTCGCCGCCGCCGAACGATTGCAGCTGTCGGATTTCCGCGGCATGACGACCCCTTACCTGGCCTCTTATAACACGCCCTTCTTCAGGGACGTCAGGGCCCGGGCCTATTGGAAGAAAGGCGATTTGGGCGCGGCCGAAGCCGAGTACCGGAAGCTCATGACCGTCGACCCTCGAAACCAGATCCGCTACCTCATCCACCCCCTTTATCATTATCGGTTGGGCCGGGTTCTCGAGGAAAAGGGCGACAAGGCCGGCGCCGCGGGCGAGTACCGGAAATTCCTCGAATACTGGAAGGACGCCGACAAGACCCATCCGGAATTGGCCGACGCCCGCGCGCGGCTGGCCGTGCTGGAAGCGAATTCCCGTTAGAAAATGCGTCCGGCGCGCATGTCAAGTCCAAGGAAAATAAGTTGCGCCTCGCCCCCGCGCAGAATTAGATCCTGAACCCGAAATTCAGGCCCAGGACGAAATGATCGGTTCGGTTGAGGAGCAGGAGGGCGACCGATAACCTGACGGGGCCGGACGCGTAGCCCGCCTGGAACTTGGGAACGACCGTGCCGCCGGCCTCCTCCGCCCAGTCGGATATCCGCCGGATGACCCCGCCGCCGACGAAGAAACTCCGGATCCTGATGTTGACGGTCCCGCCGGGGACGATGTGGACGGCATCGCCGAATGAGCTCCGGAACCAGAACGAGACCTCGGGGTTGATGCTCAGGACTCGACCGAGGCGAAGCTCGAGCTCCGGGCCGAGCGTCACCCATTTGGGAACGCTGTTGAGGTTCATGTAGCCGAGGTCGATGTACAGTCCGATGGGCCGGTTTCGTTCCCGGAACTGGGCCTCGGCCGGCCGCGCCGCGGCCAATCCGATGCCCATCACCGACGCGATTACGAGGGCCATCGTTTTTCGAGTCATGTCCGCGCGCTCCGTTTCAGTCGCCCTTTTTGTAAACGACCTTGCCGCCGATGATGGTGTAGAGGACGCCGGTCCCCGGGATGTCGTCCTCGGGACAGGTCAGGATGTTGCGGTCGAGGACGGTGATGTCGGCGAGTTTGCCCACGGTGAGGGAGCCCTTGATCCCCTCTTCGAAGCCGGCGTAGGCGCCGTTGATGGTGTAGGAGCGGAGGGCCTCTTCGCGGGTCATTCTCTGGTCCGGGAAGAACGTCGTCCCGTCCTTGAGCTTGCGGGTCACCGCGGCGTAGAAACAGGACATCGGGTCGATCGGTTCGACCGGGACATCGGTCCCGTTGGGGATGACGGATCCCGCGTCCATGAGCTTCCGCCAGACGTAGGCGCCTTCCCCGGCCCTCTTCTCGCCGAGGCGCTTGTAAACCCACGGCCCGTCGGAGGTGCAGTGGACAGCCTGCATGGCCGGGATGACGCCGAGCTCGTGGAAACGCGGGATGTCTTCGAGGCTGAGGTGCTGGGCATGTTCGATCCGCCAGCGGAGGTCGGTCTTGTCGGGGTGGGCCTTGAACGCCTCCTCATAGATGTCGAGCGTTTCCCGGTTGGCTCGGTCGCCGATGGCGTGGGTCGAGAGCTGGAAGCCGTTCTCGATGGCGAATTTCGCCGTGGCCTTCATGTCCTCGACTGGCTCGGTGTTGAGGCCCGTCGATGTCGGCAGGTCGGTATAGGGCTCGAGAAGCCAAGCGCCATGGGAACCAAGCGCGCCGTCGATAAGGCGCTTGATGGTCCGAACCGTCAGATGGTTGTCGGCCGCGCCGATCATCCGGTAGGACAGGCCCCTCTCGGCCAGGGCCTTGCTCCCGGCGCTAAGCATGACGTAGAGGCGGACGGGGAGGGCGCCTTCTTCGGCCATCTTCTTGTAGAGGTCGATGGTCGCGAAGGAGTTGCCGGCGTCGTGGAAAGTCGTGACGCCGTGGACGAGGCACTCGCGGGCCGCGAGCTCGATCTTCTTGCGTTCCTTCGCCTGGGCCTCCTCGGGAGTGTCGTGGCCGGCCTGGTAGCGGACGAGGCTCTGCGCGGTTTCGAGGAAAGCGCCGATGGCGTTACCCTTGGCGTCGCGGATGATCTCGCCGCCGGCGGGATCGGTGGTGGTCTTGGTGATCTTGGAAAGCTCCATGGCCTTGGCGTTGGCCAGCGAAGAATGGCCGCTGGCGTGGGTCAGGAGGACCGGGTTCGCCGGCGTCACCTTACTCAGGGCGTCGTGGAAGGGCAGGCCTTCGACGTTGGGCTCGGGAATGCGGTCCCACTTGTCCTGATGCCAGCCGCGGCCGACGATCCAGTCGCCGGGTTTGGCCGAAGCGGCGGCTTCTGCGACCATGGCTACGATGTCGTCCCAGGAGTGGGCCTTGGTCAAGTCGAGTTCCATCTTGGAGGCGCCCAGGCTGGTGAAGTGGCCGTGGCTTTCGATGATCCCCGGAATGGTCAGCGCGCCGCCGAGGTCGATGATCTCGGTCCCGGCGCCGGCATGATGCTTGTAGTCCTGCGGGCCGGCGCCGAGGGCGGCGATGCGACCACCGCGGACGGCGATCCAGGAGGCCGCGGGGACGGCCGCGTCTACGGTCACGATCTTGCCGTTGATGAGGACGAGGTCGGCCGGCTCGACGGCCTCCCGATGGCGGCGGTTGACGATGAAGAAGATCATGAAGAGCGAAATGAGGATCGCGACGAATGCCAGACGGCGGTTTTTTGAGGCCATGTCTCTTTCTCCTCCCTGGCGGGCGTTCTGGTCGATTTTAAAATATACCGGTCCCGCCTCTCCTGTCAATCGGGAAGAGCCCGGCAGTCCGCCGGGAATAGGGAAAAGAATATAAAAAGGGCGCTCCCGGGACCGGGCCCGGGAGCGCCCTGAGGTTTTTTGGCGATCGGCCCGCCGCTATTTCCTTTTACGGATGTAGATGTCGCCGCTGAAGGTGTTGAACCCGATCTCCTGGCCGCCGCCGTTGACGATACCGTAGAGCGACTTATCGAAGCTGATGTGGAACCTGCCCTGTTCGGTCTTCTCCGCCGCCTCGGACCTGGCCGGCTGCCGGGTCATGTTGATGTCGAAGTCGCTGTAGATCTCGCCCTGCTCGGACTTCATCTTGAGGTTGGCCTTGACGTCGGCCGGGAGCGTGACGTCGATGTCGCCGTGCATGGTGCTGAACGACAGCGGCTTGTCGGCCGCGACCCGGGCCAGTGTGACCTCGATGTTGCCGTTGACGGTGTGGACGAGCGTGTTCCCCGAGACGTTGGTCAGGGTCACAGGCCCATTGATGTTGTTGATGTCGATCTCGCCGTTAACGCCTTCGACAATGACCGCTCCGTCCATGGTCGAACGGACCTCGAGCGAGGTTGAGCGCGGCACCTGGATGACGAGGTCCGTGGCCGCCTTCCAGGACTGCGTGCTGATCTGGACGACGTTATTTTCCTCTTCGACCTCGAGTCCCGACATGGACCCGGAGAGCTGCTTCATGCCGGCGATCTTCTTCTCTTTCTCTTCGCGACGTTTCTTGTCATCCTGGAAATACTCGTTGTAGAGACTGCGGGCTTTGTCGCCCGAGGTGAGTCTCAAGGCCAGGGCTTCCTGTTGAGCCAGGCTTTGAACGAGAGCCGCATTATTCTCGGCCGTCACCGCCTCGATTTCCTTCTTGAGTTGTTCGATGCGCTGCCTCGGCTTGGGCGCGGGAGCCGGAGCGGCGGGGGGCGCCGGCTGTCCCGGCTTGGCCGGAGGCGCGACGACCGCGTACGGACCGGTGGTATAGAGGCGGCTGTAGTTCGACAGCGCCTTTTCCCTGACCCGGGCCTCGACGATGACTTCCTTGCCCTCGTAACCCTTGACGGTGATGCTGCCCCTGATGACAGAGACCTCGATCTTGGCCGGCTTGGCCGGGTTGCTGAGCGGAACGACGGCCCGGTCCGGGGGCTCTTCCTTGGCCTGGGACATGGCCCAGCCGCACGTCCCGGCGACGAGGATCGCCAGGACTACGATGTTCGCGATTCTCTTTTTCATATTCTCCTCCATGATGATTTAGACGATCTGCTTCAGGCCCTGCTCGGCCCGTTTTTTGACTTCCGGCGTAAGCTCGTTTTTCTCGATGAGGCTCTTGAGGGCTTCGGCCGCCCGGGCCTCCCGCACCTCGACCAGGAAATCGATGAGGGCGACCTGGACGAGGGGATAGTTCTGGATGGCAAGCGACTGGACGAGGCTTTCCCGGACGCCCGGCTTGTTTCGGAAAAGGTAGAGCGCGTCGACGGCGGCCAGCCGGACGTTGGGGTTGGGGTCGTTGTCGAGCGCGTCGAACAGGGCAGCCAGGGTCTTGTCGTTCGGGTTCTCGACGGCGGCGCTGTAGCCGATGCCCTGGATCCTGTCCGTGGCCGAGGGCTGGCTCAGGAGCGAAAGCCCGACCTGCTGGCGCATACTCTGGACCTCGCGCGACAGCGTGGCGAGGCGTTCGCCTCCCGCTCGTCCGCCGTTCAGGAGCCAGCCGGCGCCGAGGCCGACAAAAAGCAGGAAGGCTGAGAACGAGGCGACGAAGGCCGGCTTCCGGAACGTAAATCCGTCCCTCCAGCCGGGTCGGATACCAGCCGACCGGTCCGCCTTCCTCCCCGCTCCGAGCCCGTCCTTGTACTCTTCGAGCATGGCATAGAAGCGGTGTCTGAGATCGCCGCCGGGCTGTTCCTCGGGCAGAACGCCGAGTTTGGCCCAGACGACGGTCAGGTTCTCGAGGTCCTCGCGGCAGGCGGCGCAGGCGAGGAGGTGCTTCTGGACGTCCTCGCGGCCCGCTTCGTCGAGGTCTCCCGTCAGGTAGTCGGCAAACTTTTCCTGTGTTTTTTCGCAGTTCATGACGCGTTCCCTTTCTGAAGGTCCAAGTAAATGCGGCTGAGGTCCTTGAGGGCCCGGTGGACCTGGGCTTTGACCGTGCCCACCTGGCATCCCAGGAGCTCGGCGATCTCCCGGAGCTTGAGGTTCTGGAAGCGGAAGAGGACGAGGATCTCTCGTTTCTGGACGGGCAGGCGGTCGAGGGCCCGTCGTACGAGTTCGGCCTCCCGGTCGGCCTCGTAGGCGGTCTCGGTCAGGGGCTCGCGGCTCGGCGTTTCCACGTACTGTTCGTCGAGGGGGAGCGTGCCCTTCCGCTTCCTCAAATAGTCAACGTGGGCGTTGCGGGCGATCTGGAAGAGCCAGACGTTGAACCGGCTCTCGCCCATGTAGCCGGCCCGGTACTTCAGGACGCGCATGAAGACCTCCTGGACGAGGTCCTCGCTCGCGGCCCTGTTTCCCGTCAGCCGCAGGAAGAAGTTGTAAAGCATGGCCTGGTATCTTTCGAAGAGGACGGCCAGTTTCTCGACCCGGCCGTCCCTGACATCTTCCATCAGCTCGTTGTCCGTCGGTGACATGCGTCCGATCTTCTCTCGCTTAGGATTTTCGGCGTTCATGGGTAAATACCGCCCTTCGGGGAAAAGGTTACACCGTAAGCCGGAGGGGGTCAAACCTACCTTTTACACTTTTCGGGCCAAAAAGGGTGTAAAAGGTAGGTTTGACCCCCTCCCGTTTGACTTGCCCAGAGGGGGGTGCTATAAAAAGGACGAATTTTCCATAGAGAGAGACCCATGGCCCGAGTGACCTACAAGAAAGCCGGCGTCGACATCGACGCGGCGGACCGTTTCATCCGGATGATCAAGCCCCTCGTCCGGAAGACCGGTCGCCCCGAGGTCTTGGGGGGGATCGGCGGCTTCAGCGGGCTCTTCAAACCCCGTCTGGCCGGGATGAAAAGGCCCGTTCTCGTCTCCTCGACCGACGGCGTGGGGACCAAGCTTCTCATCGCCGCGATGGTAGGCAAATACGACACGGTGGGCATCGACCTCGTGGCCATGTCCGTCGACGACGTGGTCGTCCTCGGGGCCGAGCCGCTTTTCTTTCTGGACTATATCGCCGTCGGCAAGGTCGTGCCGCGCATGCTCGTCGACATCGTCCGCGGTGTCGCGCGGGGCTGCCGCGAGGCCCGCTGCGCCCTGGTCGGCGGCGAGACGGCCGAACTCCCTGGCCTCTACGGCCCCGGGAAATGGGACCTGGCCGGATTCTGCGTCGGCCTCGTCGACGAGTCCAAGATCATCGACGGCCGGGCCTGCCGGACGGGTGACACAGTCATCGGGCTGGCCTCGAGCGGCCTCCACAGCAACGGCTATTCCCTGGCCCGCAAGGTTTTTTCGGAAAGGGAGATCAAGGCCGGTCTTTGGCGGGAACTCCTGCGGCCGACGAGGATCTACTGTACGGCCATCCTCGAGGTCCTCAAAACGGTCCGGATCAAGTCCATGGCCCATATCACCGGGGGCGGATTTTATGACAATATTCCCCGGGTCATCCCTGAGGGCTACGGCGTCCGGGTCGAGAAGGGGTCTTGGCCCGTCCCGCCCATCTTCCGGAAGATCCAGCGGGCCGGGAACGTCGACGAGCGGGAGATGTTCCGGACCCTGAACATGGGCATCGGCATGGCCCTGGCCGTCTCGGCCCGGGACGCCGACCGGACGGTCGCCCTTTTTGCCCGATTGGGCCAAAAAGCGTGGGTCATCGGTGAAATCACCCGCGGCAACCGCGAAGTCGTCCTCCTCTAAAGAGTCCTGCCGAGAGCATCTGCCCGCCCCCGGATGTGACAAAGACTGACATAATCGGACATCCGGCCAAACTCTATTGACTTTAATAATGGCCGAGCTATCTTCATATTCGCGGGAACATCAAGGTGTGGCCATGGATGCCATCAAGGTGAGAAAATGAGCCGAAGGGGGCTCTTTACGTTCTGGGGGCTGGGCGCTTTTCTCCTTGGGGCTCTGATCTTAAGCCTGTCCAAGCTCTCCGGGCGGCCGCGGCGGCCTTCTTACCTGCGCTAGTTCCCGCCTTTTCGACCCGTATTCTCCCCTCTGTTCCCCCGCCCGAGGCCGAGAAGCGTCCCGGACCGAGGGGCCACGGGGATCCCCCCGATGACGGCCTCCCTGTCGGACAGGTTGACGCCGAGGCGACAGTCGCCCGATGGACCGCCTTGGGAGTGAATGACGTATGCGCCCTCCCCGAGCAGCCCTGAGACCCGGCTCCGCCCGCCCCTGAGGGCGAGGGCGCGCAGGAAAAGGGCCTTTTCTTCCTGTCCGAGCAGCGACAGCTTGTCGCTTACGATGACCATATTGTCGAGCGCTCCTGCCGCCAGGGCGAAGAGTTCCCGCTCGCTTTGCGTGAGTTCCGTTTCCCGGCCGCGAAGGAGCAGGCAATCCGGGTCGTTGAGCCAGAACTTTCGGTGCATGAACTGGCGGTACAGCGCGTTCCTGAGGGCGAAGTAGGCGTTCGGGCCCTGGAAACCGGAGGGTTTGGTCTTCCAATAGGGCGCCGTGTCCTCGCCGATCCGCATGCCGTCCACGAGCCCGGCCGAGGGCAGAAGGGGGGCGCCGCAGGCGAGGACGAAATCCCTTCCCGCGGCCCGGCGGACGACGCCCAGGCCCTCCCGGTAGGCTTGGACAGGAGTGACGCGCTCTCGTCTCGTCCCGGGCATGGCCGCGGCGAAGAGGAAGTCTATTTTCAGGTATGCAAATCCCGCCTTTCTGAGTTTCGAAAACGTATCGTGAAGCCAGGCCTTCACTTCCGGATGCGTCGTGTCGAGGGCGTAGATCGGTTTCCCCCAGCCCCGGTAGCAGAGTTTTGGCCGGCCGTCCTCCTGGACCATCCAGTCCGGATGCTTGGCGAACAGCTCGGAGGTCGCGGCCGCGCTGAACGGCGCCGTCCAGATCCCGGCCTTGAATCCCTTCCGGGCGATGGCCCGGGCCAGGCCGGCGAGGTCCGGATAGCCCGGCTTGGGCGACATCCAGTCGCCGATGTCGGTTTCGTAGCCGTCGTCGACCTGAAAAACATCGAACGGGAAGGCCTTCCGGTCGCGGGCCGCGATGTCGAGGTTCTCGAGGACGTCATCCCAGACGAGCTTCCCGAAATAGTGATACCAGCTGCACCAGCCGACGGGGTTCCAGGCATTGATGCGGACGCGATGGACCCGCTTGACGAGCCCGGCATAGGCCGCGAGGAGGTCCTCAACGGCGCCGCCCGAAAGGATAACCAGGGGCTCGAGCGGGACCGGCGCGGCGAATTCGGCGTCGAAATAGTCGACCCAGCCGACGAGGTCTCCGCCTTCGATGGTGAAGAACGGGTGGCCGATGCGGGAGGTCAGGAACCCGGCGACCGTGCCCTCCCAGGCGGTGAAATAATCGCTCACCGGACCGCGCAACAGGAGGTCCGGTTGCGGCGAGAAAAGATACGGGCTGTAGTCCCGGACGATGGACTCGAGCTCGGGGAATCTGGTCGAGGGAGTGACGCGCTCCATCGGCCCCCAGGACTGCCAGTTGTTGAGGAGGAACGCCGGCGGAGCTGGCGTCCGGAAGATCTCCAGGCGTCCGGGTCGGCCGCTGACAGCGCCCTTAACGAGGTATCCGAGTGATGTCCTCTCGATCGCGGCTTCGACCGTCGCCCTCTCTGAGCGGCGGCGGAGGCGTCCGGCGCGGACGGGCTTTCCGAGGACTTGAGCTGTCAAGGCCGGATGATGTCGTTTTTCTTGCAGAAATATTCGATCTTTTCCGCGAGCGCGTCGGCCCTGCCGATGGCCCTCTTTTCGGTCAGCGTCTTCCGAAGCTGGGCCAGCTCGGCCCGGAGCTTGAGGACCTGGTTGGCGGCGGTCTCCGAATCGAAGGTCGTGTCCATGCCGATCGCCCCTGCCCGGCCCGTCGCGCTGAGGAACTTGTTGACGACGACGACGTAGCGGTCCCGGATGGAATCGACCATCGCTATCTCCTCGGAGTCCGTGCGGTTGGTTTGTTTGTAGATGAAGAACGCGGCCCCGACGATCAGGAGCAGGACGAGTAACGCTTTAGCCATACCAATTTTCCTGTGGCCATTGTAGGCCAGCCGGCGAGGGATTTCAATCTCCGGAGCTTCAGTCTTTCTCCTCGGAATAGAAAAAATCGCCGAAACGTGGTAAATTTAGATGGCTTTTAGGCCTCGAAGGCCAGGGTGTGGGCGGTTAGCTCAGTTGGGAGAGCGCGGCGTTCGCAACGCTGAGGCCGGGAGTTCGAGTCTCCTACCGTCCACCAT
>CAZZCH010000063.1:0-20108 GCA_964652895.1 uncultured Eubacteriales bacterium | reverse complement strand
TCTTCCTCACCCTCCCGCGGCTCCCCCCATGCCACAACTTATTGAGTAATTACGAAGAACTCGTCCGGCTGCTCGTCGTAGATGCCGTGCGCCGCGCTCTCGAAAACGACCATCCGGGCGGCCGGATGGTTGCCCTTGAGGATGTCTTTCTTTTTCTCCGACCAGGTCAGGTCGTACCGGCCCTCGAGGACGAGGGTTGGGATCGGGTTCCCTTCGAAGGCCCCGGTGAAATCCCAACGGCCTTGGGTCTGGCCCATGACGCTGTTGAAATTCTGGTCGTTGACCCATTCGTAGAGGGCGCCCTGGGCCAGGCTGTCCGGCGACGGACTGTAGAAATTCTGCCTCTTCCAGTCGCCGGTGAGGAAATTGTTGTAGATGGAGAGCTCGACGATCCTTTGCCTGGGCAAGGCGTTAGTCTTGGCGTATTCGTTGAGCTCGCGGCGAAGTTCGGTCATCCGGTTCTTTTCGGCCTCGGATATGAACTCATCCTGCCGCGACGGGCCGTCGTCGGCGCGCATCCCCGGCGTGGCCCCGAGGAGGATGAGGCCGGAGACGTTTTCGGGATGAAGAACGGTGTAGAGCTGGGCCAGGAAGCCGCCGTAGCTGTAGCCGAGGACGGCCCACTTCTCGAAGCCGAGCGCCTTGCGGATCGCCTCGAGGTCCTCCACGGCCTGCTCGACGGAATACCCCTTGTCGCCCGGCTTGAAATCCGAGAGACCGCAGCCGCGCTGGTCGTAGTAGACGACCCGGGCGTATTTCTTCGCCCGGGAGAACCACGGGTGGAAATAGTGGTGGGTCCCGCCGGGGCCGCCGTTGATCAGGACGAGAGGAACGCCTTTCCCTTCGAGCTCGACATAGAGCCCGGCGCCGCCGACGTCGATCCTGCGCTTGTCGAGCCCTTCGATCCGGTC
Organism: uncultured Eubacteriales bacterium; assembly: GCA_964652895.1. Classification (GTDB taxonomy): domain Bacteria; phylum Acidobacteriota; class Aminicenantia; order Aminicenantales; family Saccharicenantaceae; genus RBG-16-66-30. The sequence continues at coordinate 19,197 of CAZZCH010000063.1, read as the reverse complement.
GCACCAGCGGAAGGTCGCCGGGATGGACGTGACGAGGGCCGGCTCGATATGGACGACCCGGTCGAGGATGGATTCCCCGTGCGTCGGCTCTTCGATGGCCGGTCCCCTGGAACATGAGACCGTCAATGCGGCAACGATGAAGAAACCCAAGAGGGCGGTTAGGATATAAGCGTTTTTCCTCATGTTCTCTCCCTTTGAAAGATTATACGCTCAAGAGCCCGGGAATGTTGGCCCCCCCGAGTTCCCTCCCTCGTGGTCTTTGCCGGGCTTCGATGTCGGATCATACAACGGGGCATGTGATCAGGGTGTTCGCGACGGACCTGGAGACCTATCTCATCGCCGGGAGGATGTATGAAGAGAAATCCCCATGGGAATTTCGTTTCACCCCGCCGAAGGGCCGCTTCTCTCCCGCGCCGTCGATCTCGCCTTTCGTTACCGGATGACCGTCTACGACGGCTGTTTTATCGCGCTCGCTGACATCCGGGGATTGACTCTGATCACCGCCGATGAAAAGCTGATGGAAAAGGCCGGGAATCACGCCGGCATCGTCCGGCTCTCGGACGCGGTCCCTGAAGCCTCCGGTCGCTAGCCCAAAGACCCATCCGGCTCGTGGCTCTTGAGGATCAGACTTAAACGGTCTTCTTGAGTGCCTTGACGACGAATAAATTCAGGCTTTCGCCTTCGCTGAGGGCCCGGACGGCGAGAGCCCGGTGCATCTCCGGGCCGGTGCGCAAGACGAACCGGCCGGAATATTCCCTGTTCGTCGACGGGGGGAGGGGCCGCCCGTCCTTCCGATAGATCTCGATCCATTCGTCGACGATCCGGCAGAGTTCGCGATAGACTTCCGCTTCGTCGTTCCCGTGGCAGCAGGCATCGATCCAGCCGGGAACGGACCCGACGTAACACTGATCTTCCTCGGACCAAGCGACGAGCTTTAGGTATTTATCGCGCGGTTTCATTTCTGCGACTCCTCGATCGATAAAGCCGGCCATCTTCAGTTCCCTGATCAGCTCCCGTATTTTCTTAGGCATTAGAATAGTACTAAAATGATACTAATTTGTCAAGTTTTTCTGCAAAATTATCCCCTCTGATATTCGAGACGCCTCAAGGCCGAGAAATTCTCATGATCAATAAATGTCAGCCCGTCAGCGGCGATGGGCCGGCTTGAGCGTCCAGAGCTGGAGCTTCGTGAATTCGGCAATCCGGGACATGTCGAGGTCGGGGCGGTGGACGGGCCAGCCCTTGTAGCCCTCGACTTCGGCGATGATCTTCGCTTCGTTCGTTCGGGGAAAAGGCTCGAATGAGGGGACTTCGTACTCCGGGCGCAGCTTTCCCGAGTCCATGTCGAGATAGACGGCACTGAACAGGGCGAAGAGCGAGCCCGTTCCGACGCGCGCGTTTCCGACCCGCAGCGTCGCGGGCAAGGCCCAATCTCGTTTAATAAGCATGTCCGCCTCGCGCGCCAGTCCGTAGACGTCTTCGAGTTTCAGGCGCGCGATTTCCGGTTGCGGCGACGGCATCTCCGTCGGGCCGAGAGGGCGGGCTGCCCCCAGGCTCAGCGACAGCGTCCCGGTCTCCTGATAATCGATGATCGCCCGGGCCAATCCGGCAAAAACCTCGGCCGGCGAGAAGGCGTCGGTCGGAGCGAGAACTTTCGTCTCGAGCGTTACGGCGGCAACGGCCCTGATTTCTTCCCGCGTCATCGTTTCCTTCTGGCCCGAGTAAACATCCATCAGGGCGCGGTAGTTCGTGATCTCGATATCGTCCCGGCCCTTGAGCCAGCGCATCATGCGGCGGAAGTTTTTCTGGGCCGTGGCCATCGTCTCCTGGGGCCGCAGGCGGGGCGTCCTCCATTCTCCCGGCTCGGTGTTCTTGCCGTCATAAAAATTGAGGTCCCAGAACTCCTCGGCGCGGATCTTGGTCGGATGGCCGGCGAAGAGGGCGAGGACGTCGGCCGTCCGCACCTGCTCCGGTAATTCCGCTTTGAGTTTGTCGAAGACCGGCTCGAACAGGTCGTCCCTGTAGTAGACGTCGTCGAACCCGGCATATTGGGCGCTGAAATTCAAGGCGTTGCAGAACCAGACGACGTCGTGGCCGGGAAGACTCGCCGGGGATCCCTGGTAACCCGCGTTCATCCGTCCTAAAGCCGTGACGAGCTGGGGCCCATAAGAGCCGCCGTGGCGGGCCAATATGGTCACGGGGACGCCGAAGATCCGCTCGAGCTCCGAGATGCCGGCGGATTCCTGTTCGTACATCCGCTGCGCCCCGTCGTCCCAGCCGGCTTTCTCCAACTCCTCCGTGACCGTGGGGTGGATCGAGCCGAAGTTCGTATGGCTCCCGATGTCGTGCTTGGCCATAGCCGCGATGACGTCCTGGCACCCCCGTTTCTCGAGTGAACGGGCCTTCTCGCCGATGACGAAGAACGTCCCGGTCACACCCTCCTCGGTCATGATCTCGGCCAGCCACTTCGGGATGTCGTCGATATGCTCGGACTCGGGCGTGATGTAATCCTCGACGTCGAAGGTGACGACGAGGAAGGTTTTCGATTTCGCCGGGCTGCGGCCGGCACAGGCTCCAAGAGTCAGGGCGAGGGCCAGAATGACCAGGACGCTGCGGGGCCGCCGGATGAGCATCATGCTGGCCGATTTTGCCTCCGGCCGCGCGGTCCTGTCAAGGGGACGATGGATCGTGAAGAGGACGCTGCCGTCGCGCGCGGCTTCAGAGCATGACCAGATCGACGTACGGCCGGGACGCGTCGGTCCGGCCCGTCGCGAGGAGATTGGGGTCCGTCGAAAAAAGGACGATCTCGGAGACCGTCGTTTGCCCCAAGAACCTCTTTGTCGCTTGAAGCATGGGGTCCTGGCCGCAGCTGCCGACGATCAGGAGGTTATATTCCTTCTGCGCGCAGTCGTTATGGATTCTCGAAAGCAGCGCTTCCAGGATCTCGGGATCCCTGCCGCAGACGGCGCAGCCGGTGACCGTCACTTCCCTTGTCGTCCCGCCTTCTTTGGGCAGCGGCGGAAAATCCAGTAGGGCGGCCGCGGCCGCGTGCGCGCCCCGGAGCCATTTGAGCTTCCGCCCGTAGCGGACGATCCGGTTCTGCTTCATGCCCGCGGTGTCCCACGCCGCGCACGTCCCGACGACTTCGCCGTCCCGCTCCGCGATGTAGTGATGGGAAAGGTCGCATCCGGGCCGGGCGCTCAAGTTGAGGAGGAACGAGTCCCTGTCGACGACCGGGGCGAAGAGCCGGGCCCGGAACTCGTCCCGAAGCAGGCCGACCATGGCGTCCACGTCGGAGAGTTCCGCGCGGCGGACCCGGTATCCGTCGCTTTCTCTCCGCCGTCCCATGACCAGGATGCTTTTGGCGCGAAGCGTCGCGACGACCTTGGAGTGGATAGGATCCGGCTGGCCGGGCCAGTCCCTGCCGATGAACCTGCCGGCGGCCCGGTTCCCCGTCATGACGACGGCGTAACCCAGGTCGCACACGCCGCTCATCTCCCTCGCGAGATAGCCAGCGGCCCTATTCGCGAATCCCCGTCCCCGGGCTTCCTTCTTGACGTGTGCGTTTCCGAAATAGGCCACGGTCCGGGGCTCCCCGTTGACGCACCGGCTCTGGAACATGAGCATGGCGAAGCCGGCAAGGCTGGCACCGCGGAAAAAACCGACGCACTCCACCCGATCCGAGAAAAGACGCGGGATGGCGAAAATATCGGGTTGCCTGTCGAAGACGACGCTCAGCCCCGGGGTTTCGATTGGGGTTTCGCCGAGGATCCGGAGCATCTCCCAATTCCACTCCCGGGAGATCTTCTTCAGATGATACTCCTCGGCCGCGCCCATCATCGAAGCTCCATGACCACGAGGTTATAGAAGGGGAACCGGTCGGACCCGGCGAGTTCCTCCCCGCGTTTGTCCCGCCGGACGATGCGTTCCTTCAGCGCTTCGGGCAGCGGATGGTCCAGATGGATAAAGCGGGAGATCGCCCGGCTCGACGGCGCGGCCTTCGCCGAGACTTGAGCCAGCAGCCCGGCGTATTCTTCGAGGCCCATCCAGTCGCCGATATTGGACAGATGGAACTTGTTGAACCTGCCCGGAGGGCTCTTATCTAAGGCCTCCTGATACGACTCCAGCCGCCAGGCGATCGCCGCGGGATTTTCACGGACCCGCCGCATCCCTTCCTCCGATAAATACTCGGGAAGCGCTTCGGGGAATAAAATGCTCCCGAAAAAGCAGAACTGGAGATAGGGGTTCCCCCGGGCCGGGGTCGCGGTGCAGAAATCCCGGAACCGGCCGTAGAAAAATTCCGCGATGTCGCGTTTTCCTCCGTGCCGGAGGCCTTCCTCGGCGATCCCCCGCTTGCGGTAAAGGTGGGGATGGAAGGCGATCTTGAAGAGGACCTTCAGAACGGTCGTGCTCAGGAACCGGTCGAAATACTCCCGCTGGGCCGCGACCGTATCCTGCTCGAAGAGGCGCCGCAGCTTTCTTTTTCCGAGGACCGCCAAAGCCGCGGGGCTAAACCGCTCCAGGTATCTCTCGAAGCGGCCGGCGTGGACGGGGCCCCTTTCGACGGCGGTCATGTTCGCCGCCCAGAAGCCCCTGTCGTCGTCGCCCAGGTAGGCCGCCGCCCGGTCGAAAAGGCGCCTGCGCTTTTCCGCCGACGCGTCCATGAAACCCAGGAGCGCCGCCGCCTCCTGCAGCTCCAGGACCCGGCAGGCCGCCATCTTCAACCGGCAGAGAAAAAGCTGGGTCCTGGAGATGTCGACCGCCTCGATCGCGACGGGCTCCATGGCCAGCAGGTTGAGCGGGACCTCTCCGGCGCTGGCGACGCAGAGCAGGCGGTCGCCCTCCCGGATGTCGAGAGCCCGCCGCTCGGTCCGAGCGTCCTCCTGGGAGATGCCATAGTTATAAAGAGGCTTCATGACGCGCGCACCGACCGAAAGCTTTCGATCGCCCCCAGTTTCTCGAATAGGCCGAACTTTTCCGCCGCCGCCGTCACGGCCTCGATGGCCCGCGCGGTGATCGCGCCCTTGAGGGGGACGTCGAGGGGCTCGAGCCCGCAGAGCATGGCCTCGCCGGCGCAGCAGAACGTCGCGCCCTTCGGAGTGTGCGAGCTGATGACGAAATCGGGGTCCTCAGGCAGTGTGACATACGAAGCGAAGGGGAGAGCCGTCACGTTGGGCATGTGGGCCACTCCGGGGGCCAGGGCCGAGGGAATGGAGACATCCGCGATCACCACCGGAGCCCCGCCCTTGATGTGATGGGGAAAGATGATCGGGTCGTTGGTGTTGGTGGCCACGGCGATGACGTCGCACGGCTTGAGCGAGCCGAGGTCCGTGGCCAGCTCGAGAGTTCCCGAAAAATTCCCCCGGTCCAGGCCGGCGGCGAAGGCCTCGAGCTTCGCTTTCTTCTTGTCCACCAGGACGGCCCGGCCGAAAAGGCCGTTGGTCCTGATGAGGCAGGCCGTGACGATGGCGCCGATATTCCCGGAGGCCCCGACTATCCCCAGGGTCAGCTTGGCCCGCCCCCCGCGCAGCTTCCGGATCTCCTCACCCAGGCGGCGGAGGCCGGAGGCGGCCGTCAGCGTGTTCCCGGTGACGATCCTCGTTCCCTCCGGTTCGACGAGCCCGAGGCCGTTGCGGCTGAGGATCGACGCGTATCCGCCCAGTCCGATCACGGCGGCGCCGCCGCGGGCGGCCATGTCGACGGCCTCCTGGATCTTGGTCACGACCCGCCGCCCTTTTCCCAGCCGGTGCTGGCGCTCGAGCTCGGCCGAGTCCACCGGCAGGATGATGCAGCTGAAATGGACCCGGCCGCCGAACAGGTTTTTCGAAAAGAGAACGAACGGCTTCATCTCCATCACGGCCTGCAGACGGTTGAACAGGATGCGGAGGCCGGTGTCCGAGGCCCGGGCGAAGTCCCTCTCTATGATCCGGAGCTCTTCGGCTGGCCGGCTGAAATGGGCGATGAAGGCCACCCGGACAGCCCCGTCGGCCGGTTCGTCGAGCCGCGGGTGGAGGAGCCCCGGGCGGGCCTCCTTTCCCTTGTTGTCGTCGAAGGGATCGCCGTCCATGAGCGGCCGGCAGAGGTCGTAGAGGCGCCTCTCCTCGATCCTTTGGGCCAGCTCCTCGAATGCCCCGGCGACGCGCCCGATCTCCTCGTCCGTGATGTAGGTGGAGGGCTCGACCCGCAGGGTGTTCGGCGCGGACAGCGTCGGCAGGGCCCGGACGCGGAACTGCCGGAGCAGGTAGGACGAGAACAGATATCCGGCGACCTTCCGCCCGGCCAGGGCCCGGAGCGTGATATTGTCGATCTTCGAGAGATCACGGAAGCGGACCCCGAGCATGAGCCCGCGTCCGGTAACCTCCTCGATCACGCCGGGGAAGGCCTCCCGGACGGCGTTCAGTTTCGCCAGAAGCTTGCCTCCCTGCGCAGCGGCCCGCTCGGGCACCCGGTCGTTTTTAATGACCGACAGGGCCTTGAGCGCAACGCGCGCCGCGAGACCGCCGTTCGAGAACGTCGAGACGTAGTATTTGCCAAAGTCCTCCCGGAAGCGCTTTTTGTCGATGACGACGGCCGCGATCTTCTCGATGCCCCCGCCGAGGGCCTTCCCGAACAAGTAGTAATCACCGGTGGCCCCTTGAGAGGCAAGGAAGGACCCCGTCCGCCCCAGGCCGCACTGGATCTCGTCGATGATCAAGGGGAAATCGAACGTCCCGAGGCGCTCGAGGACTTCCGGGTCGACCGCCCTCACGCCGCCTTCGCCTACGACCGGCTCGACGATGGCCGCGGCGACCGTGCTGACGGCGAATTCTTCCAGCCGCCATTCGCCCCCGTTCATGGCGGCGATCCTCCGGAGCTTGACTTGGGCGCCGGCCAGGCCGCGGTCGAGCCCGTCCTTCCAGTCGGGCGATCGGTCGTCGACCGGGATGCGTTCGAGGCCCGTGATGTTGGCGAACGTCCGGCGCTGTTCGTCGTTGCCGAGAAGCGAACGCGGGCCGGAGGAGTTGCCGTGGAAGGCGTTCTTCAAAGTGACCACGCTCAGGCGGACGTCGCGGAGGGCCTTCCTGTTCTCTTCCCAGACGCGGGCCAACCGGCTTCCGGCCTCTCCGCCGGACCTCTGGAGCTCGTCCTCCTCCATCTTCTCCAGCTTCTTCCGCCATTCCAGGGCCGCATGGTGGAGGGCCATCTCGACGGCCTCCGACCCGGAGGACGCGAACAGGACGCCGTAGTCCCGTCCCGTCGCTTCGCCGACCGTCGTCGCCAGCTCCTCCGCCAGTTTCGCGGCGTGCTCTTGAATGCTCGCCTGGTCCGAAAGCGGAATATCGTCGGCCGCGAGAAAAGCGGCCGCGGCCGCCTTGAGCTCTTCGTGGTTGTGTCCGAGGAGGTTCGTGCCGTAGCCGCCGACGAGGTCCAGGACTTCGACCTCCCGTCCCCCTTCGAACGTGAACAGGGAGTCCTTTTTGGCCCTATGGTAGGTGTGGTCCATCCGCAGCCCGGCCAGCATGTTTCCGACATAGGGATTGAGGACGCGCGTGAACCTCTCCGACGCGAAGCGCCCGTCCCCGCAGGATTCCACCCCGGGAGGCAGGGCCTGAGGGTCGGTCAGCCCGGCGATCGTTTCCCGGCAGCCGGCCTCGATCCCGGTTCGGGAGACGTTGCCCTTGCGCGTCCGGGGCACGGTTCCGGAGGCCAGGGCCAGGCGCCGGACGACGCGGTGCCGAAATTCGAACGGCTCCAGGTCCTTGAAAAGCCGGGCGTTCGTCCCGGCGACGAGCTTCGAAAACTCGCCCAGGACGCTCTTGTCGGTCACCGTCACGATCGTCCCGGCGCCGCCGGCGACGAAGACGAGGGCGGCTAGTCCGGGGCTGTCGCGCATCGGGAAATATTCGACGTGGACGGCTTTTCGGTGGAGGGCGGCATAGTGCTCCCTCATGGACGCGAGGGGGATCTTGACGCCGAATCCGTCCTTGATGAAATCCAGCCCGTCCCTCCCGACGTAGACGAGACGGTCTCCGTCGGCCAGCCGGACGATGTCGCCCGTGTCGAGGAATCCCCCGGCGGCATCGGCGCCCGCGGCCTCCCCGAGTATGGACTTGCAGCCGAAGGGCGATCTGACGTAGAGCCGGTATAGGCCGGGCTCTTCGGGCACCTTCCGAAGCCCGACGGCCACGCCCGGGAGGGGCCGGCCGAGCGACTTGCGGTCGTCCTCCGTGGCGTCGTCGAAGAGCACGGTGCTCAGGACCTGCTGGGTCTCGGTCATGCCGAAGGCGTTATGGAGGGAGAGGCCGAGGGCCGATCGGACGGCCTTGGCCGTTCGCCCCTCGTCGCGGGCGCCGCTCATGACGGCTGTTTTCAGACCGGACTTGAGCCGGTCTTTCATCTCGGGGAAGTTGCGCATGAGTTCCAACAGCAAGTGGTATACGGCTGGCCCTCCGGTGAGGTGTTCCGGCATCATCTGGAGGAGGAAATAGCGGACGGTTTCGGGTTTTTCTTCGAACCATTCCGTGTTGATGAGACACACGGGAGACCCCGACCACAGGGCGTTGAAATAGGCCCGGATCCCCATCGAGTGGGTGAACAGGGGCGTGAAGCCGCGGCCGCCCAGCTTGTCGGGTGCGTAGAAGCCCGCCTCCCGCCAGCTCAGGCAGTTCCGGATGAAGGCACCCTGTTCGTATACGACCAGCTTCGATCTTCCCGAGGAGCCCGAAGTCGTCAGCACCAGGGCTTCCGTCTCCGACGTCGTCGCGGCGATGGCCGCCGCGATCTCCGGGTCGGGAGGCGCGTCCGCCGGGGCGTCCGGCATGTCGCGGATGAGCCCGTCGCGCAACCCGAAATCCTCCAGGGGGTCGTAGCAGGGCAAACCCTTTCTAAGGGCGGCCACCTTGATGTCCCGGACGATCGACTTTTCCTTGCCGTGGCCGTCGAGGGAGGCGATGTCCCGTTCCGGGACGATGACGGCCGCGCAACCGGCGAGATCGAGCCATTCTTCGAGCGGTCCCGTCTCGACGAACATGGGGAGAAGGGTCCTCACGCCGTAGGCCGCCAGGGCGGTGAACGTCAGCGCGGTGAACAGCTCGTTGCCTCCGGAAACGGAGGCCAGCAGGACCGTCGTCCCGGGCCGGATGCCCTTTCTCCTGAACTCGCCGAACATCGCGGCGACGACGAAACGGAGCCGCCGAAGCGAGACGCGGACGAGCGCGGGGCCGTCATGGCTGATGATCACCTCGCTCCCCTCGTCCCGATGTTCGAGCGGCCGGAAGAGGAGGGCGGCCAGGTTCGGGACGGGCAGGCTTGGGAGATCGCGTCCCGAGGCCAGGATCCTGTCGAAAGGGCAGTCCGCTTCCTGGGGCCTAGACATTTTCGGACCTCCGAGTTCCCTTGGGATCCAGCATACGCACCAGGACCGGCAGAAGGATGCCGTCCCCGGCCAGCCCGGCGGCCAGGGTGGCCAGGCTCAGGATGCCGAAATAGCGGATCGGCGGAGACGAGGCGAAGAGGAAGACCGAGAATCCGACGGAGAGGATGGCCATCGTCAGGACCATGCCGGGAGCGGCCTCGTGGAGGGCCTCGCGGAGGCCGCCGGTTTTCTTGTACCAGAAAAGGAGGTGGAAGGAGTTGTCCACGAGGATGCCCAGCATGAGACAGCCGATGGGCACGGTGGCCATGTTGAGCGTCAATCCCGACCAGCCCATCAGGCCGATGACGCAGACGACGGGGATCAAATTGGGAAGGATGGACGCCGCGAGCAGCCGCGCGTTCCTGAGGAACGCGGCCACGACCAGGAAGATCAGGGCGAAGGCGAGGGCCAGACTGCCCACGAACGCTTTCTTGAGCTCTTCGGCGACGACAGCGTACAAAGTCACATAGCCGTTGACGCTCGGCCGGACTCCCGGCATCTTGGCCGTGGCCAGGCCGGCGATCCTGTCGGCGAGCGCCAGGCCCCGGCTTGTCGAGAGCGTCGGGATGAAGAACGTGACGCGTCCCGTGCGGCCGTCCGGCGACACGTAGCGGGACTTCGGCCGCTCCGAAGTCGGAAAGCTGAGATAGCTCACCGCCCCGTCGACTTCGTCGAGCTCCAGGACGGCCGATATCCAGCCGTTGAGTTCCCGGGGGTCGACATTTTCGATCTCGACCGTGTATTCGAGGGGGACGTAATGACTGACGTTGCGCTCGACGAAATAGTGGTCAAGGACGCGCGGGTTGGACGGGGAAATGATGTCGAGGCTGTAGATATCGGCCTTGAGCTTCAGGATGCCCGGGACCATGAGCGCCGCGACGCCCAGGAAAATAAAGAGGATCGACCGCCGCGAAAAGACCGGGAAACGCCGGAAGATGCGCTCGATGTCGGCGCGCGGCTCGAAGACGCAACGCCGGGGGAAAAAGAGGAGGAGGGCCCAGGCGAAACCGCCGGCGATCCCCGCGATCCCCAGAACGGCGAAATCCTTCAGGAGCGGGATGCGGCTCGGCCAGAAGGTCAGGAAGCCGATGGCCGTGGTCAGGACGGCCAAAAAGCACGGTGCCACCACCTTCCGGAAATCCCCCCGATGGAACAGGACGTGGAGCGAATTGGACGTGCCGTAGAACAGAACGAGGACCGGGAGGATCACGGTGACCATGCTGAGGGGGATGCGGAAGACCGCCGCCGCGAGCAGGAGCGTCGAAACGCCGCCGGCGGAGACGCCCATGGTCATCAGGAAGGCCTTGGGGCTCTTCAAGACGAGAAGGAGCAGAGCCATCAGGAAAAAGAGGCCCAGGCCGATGAAGGAGAGGGTATATTTTTGTGTCTCCTCGTTGATCGCTTGGTGGAGCACGCCCGTGCCCGCGAGGTGCGACTCGAGGGGGGAGCCCTTCAACACGCTCCGGACGGCTCTCAGGAGCTCGGGCCGGTTGGGGTCCAGGCGTGAAGGCGGGGTGAACGCGACGATGAAGACGGAGAGGTTTTTATCGAGGCGGCGTTTCAGGCGATAGACGGGGGGCGGATAGACCGAGACGCCGTCGACATCCGGGAGTTCCGTCAGCCGGTCCCAGACGTCCATCAGCGCGTCGCGGGCCGCGTCACTTTCGAATCCCCTGGGGTCGCGCAGGACGACCAGGAGCGCGGCGCCGCCGCCGAATCGCTCGAGGAAATCCCCGTAGCGGGCGATCTCCGGCGACGAGGGCGTCACCCATCTCTCGAGCGAGTTCTCGACCCGTATCTTCGGCAGATAGAGGACCAGGAGGACGACGAATACGGCCGGGACCGCGAGGCGAAGGGCTTTTACGAGCTTGTTCATGGCATCCTGCCGGGATAACGATAAGGTTCTCCCGGAACGGAGTTGTCAGGAAGTTGTCAAGATTCGGTAAAAAGGGCGTTAAAGCCCGTCAGGGGTCCCAGGTTCGCTTTGATGGGCCGGGACCTCGCGCCGCGGGTCGCCGCCCGGCTCGGCGCGGGCCATCCCCAGGGCGGCGTCGAGGCGGGCCTGGGCGGCTTTGCGGTCCGGCTCACTCAGGACGAGGCCGGCGAACAGGCCTTTGTGCCCGAATAGGAACCAACGGCCCGCTTGGTTCTTGCCCTCGAGCGTTTCGCTCTCGCGCCGGACATCCTTGAGGTACTCTTTGAATATGGTCAGGACATGGTCATAGAGGTCGGCAGCCTCGGGTATTTTCCCGAATTCGATGATGACGAGCTTTGATACGGCGGGAGCGATGCCGTACTTGGCCGAATAGGCTTCGGTCGTGCCCTCCCCATTTCCTGCGTCGAATCCCCAGAAACTTCCTTCGAGAAAAGGCGACTCGTTCTGGGCGGCGAGCGGGCCCTTGATGTATCGCCAGCTTCCGGTGACCATGTTGTCGCGAGGAAGCCACGCTATGCCCCTCGGCCTGACCGTTTCTTTCCCGGGGATTTTCGGCTCGAGGGCCGCCGCGAACTCGCCGATCTCCCGGCCCGTACACTCCGGGGCCAGGATATTGACCATGTACTCGTCCTTGACGAGCCCGCCCTGGCCGGGGCTGACCCAGTTGTCCGACTTGATCCCGGGCCAGCCCTCCTCCTCGCCCTCGAGCTTGGTCGAATAGATGCCGAAAGCCGCTTCGGCGGATTCCATTCGGTAGATCTCGAGAACGAGCTCTTTCTGCGCGGGCAGGGCCGCTGCCGGCTTGAACTTGAAGACCGCGAGCTCGCGGAAGCCGTACTGGAAGACGATCTCGGCCCCGCCGTCGATATAACCGTAAAGGCCGTCCTTCGTGTAGGTCTCGACATCGCCGTCCCGGATCCAGCCGGGGATTCCGTCTATGGCCCGCATGATGGCGGGCCTATCTTGAGCGAGGGGAGAGCTGGCGCTGTCGCCGGGCCGGGCGGCGTCTCCTCCCGAGCAGGCTGCAACGATTACGATCGAAGTTATGACGACCAATTTCCGTATTCTCATCCGTTCACGCGAAATGAAGTATATTTCGGCGCCACGGTTGTTGACAAGCACAATAAAAAGCATCACGCTTCGTCTTCCTGAAGAGGAGTATGTGGCGTTTACGACGGTCTGCAACGAAAAAGGCTACAGCAAAACCGGCAAGATCAGGGAGTTCATCAGGAATATGGTCAAAACGGAGATCGGCGAGGTCGAACTAAGTGCCGGTGAATGGAAAAAGGTCCGCGAGGGGATTGGCGAGATCGAACGAGGCCGCTACGCCACGCTCGAGGAGATGAAGCGTGACCTCGCCCGGAGAAAGCTGGCGCATAAGCAAGATCGCTAACGAGGATATTTTCCGGCAGAGGTCCGGCAGGTTCAGGGTCTATTTTCGGATTAATGCTGCTTCACGCTTGATCGAGATCTTACTATTCGATCAAAGAGGCGCGATTAAAGACAAAAACATCCAAAGGCTCTAGTCGGCCTTTTCGCCCCCTCTATTCTTGGAGCAACAGGCCCGATTCCGCCTTTACATCGGCGGGGCGAAGAGCTATATTCCGATCGAAGATCAGCTTTTGGCGGAGGGGCATATGAAAAAGACCGCGTTCGTTCTTCTGACTCTCATTTTGGCCGTTTCTGGATCCGCCCAGGAGCTTATCCGTAACTCCAATAAACCGCTGAATCCGCAGGCCGGAAGGACCCTGAAGCTCGAGCCCGTGTTCGAGATATCGGACGCGTCGGGGGAGTTCTTTTTCAAGTACCCCTACAAATTCGACATGGACGACCGGGGATGTCTCTTCATCCGGGACGAAGACCAATTGCTGCAATTCTCTCCGGACGGCAAATTCGTCAGGAACTTCTATAAGAAGGGCCCGGGCCCGGGGGAGATCGCGTCACGAGTCCAGATGGTCAGCTTTGTCAACTTTCGTGATGCGCTGTATGTTTACGATGGCGTTGGCAAGATCGTGCAGTTCGATAGAGAGGGAAAACTCATCGGCGAGGTCAAACAGACGGCGGGGAGGTTTTTCACATTGTTCGGAATGGGCGAGAGCGGATATTTCATGCAGGGGCAGACGAACGCCCTCCGGGGAGGTCCTGCCGGATTCCAAGAGGTTGAAACCACGGCCAATCTCATCTCCTTGGACGGGAAATCCGCTGAAAAGATCATGGGATTCACCAGTCGGGTCTACCAAGGGCCCAATTTCGGCATGGATTGGGATAGGTACCTGCAAGTCTTCGACCCAAGCGATGGCTCGCTCTATGCCAGCCATACTTGCGAATATGAGATAGTAAGAGCCGACATGCTCCAACGGAAAATTGTCGGAAGATTTACGCGTGAGTACCCGAGGGTAAAGTTCGTCGTGCCTGAGGAATTAAAATCGTTCTACGAGAAACATAATCTGCCCAAGAAGGACTTCGAGAACGACATCTCGGCGTTGTTTATGTGCGACAACAACCCGTGGGTGAAAACCTCCACCACGGTGAAGGGCAAGGGGATGTTATTCGACGTCTTCGACCCACAGGGCCGCTTCCTCGACAGCTTTTACCTTAACGTCGATGGAAGCCTGGCCCTCGCCCACGGCGATTTCATCTACGTCACCGAGAAAGACAAAGACGAGAACATCCTGATCAGGAAATACAAGGTCCTGAACGGGCCGAAATAATAATCACCGCCCCTATCATCTTTTCAAATTGACCGGCCCCCCGTACCGGTGATATCCTTCTCCCAACAACCTGGAGGGAGACGCGTGGTCAAAAAGTTCCCCTTATTCACCGAGACCCTGGAAACCCCGTCCGAAGAGCTCTCCACTGGCGCCACCTTCGCCGGCCGCTACCATATCGTCGAGGAGCTCGGGAAAGGGGGGATGGGCCGCGTCTACCGGGCCATCGACAGGAAGCTCAACGAGGAAGTCGCCCTCAAGCTCATCCGGCCCGAGATCGCCCTCGACGAGCGCACCCTGGAGCGGTTCCAGAACGAGCTCAAGATCGCCCGCAAGATCAGCCATCGGCACGTCGGCCGGATGTACGAGCTCATGGAGGAGAAAGGCGTCCATTTCATCACCATGGAATACGTGGCCGGCCAGGACCTGCGCGGCCTCATCCGCCAGACCGGCCAGCTGACCGCCCGCAAGGCCGTCTCCATCGCGACGCAGATCCTCGGCGGCCTCGCCGAAGCCCATCGCCTCGGGGTCGTCCATCGCGACCTCAAGCCTTCGAACATCATCATCGATCGGGAGGGAAGCGCCCGGATCATCGACTTCGGCATCGCCCGGACCGCCGCGACCAAGGGCAAGACAGGGGAGGGGGCGATCATCGGAACGCCCGAGTACATGGCCCCGGAGCAGGTCGAGGGCAAGCCGGTGGACCAGAGGGCCGACATTTACGCCCTGGGCGTCATCCTCTTCGAGATGGTCACCGGCCGCCCGCCGTTCGAAGGCGAGACGCCGCTCGCGGTCGCCGTCAAACACAAAACGGATCCGCCGCCCGACCCGCGCGAGATCGCGCCCCAGATCCCGGACGAACTCGGCCGTGTCATCCTGCGGTCGCTCGAAAAGGATCGGGACAAGCGCTACCAGACGAGCGAGGAGTTTCTGGCCGCGCTCGCCGCGATCGACGAGGCCCTGCCGAAGACCGAGCGGACCGCCCCAACGCGCAAGCCGGCGACCTCGAAGAGGATCACCGTCGAGTTCACGCCGAAGAAGCTCGTCGTTCCGGCGGTCGCGCTCGCGGTCCTCGTCCTCGCCGCGATCTTCCTTTGGCGCCCTTGGATCTCCAAGATATCCGGTGTTGCGGCACCTCAGGTCGAGCACTCCATCGCCGTGATCTCGTTCGAGAACCTGACCGGCGACCCGAAGCACGACAGCCTGATCCGAGCCGTCCCCAACCTGATGATCACAAAGTTCGAGGGCATGGGCATCCCTTATGTGGCTTCCTGGGAGCGCCTCCAGGACCTCCTCAAACAAATGGGCAGGGATCCGGACGCCCCCATCGACAAGGAAACCGCTTTCGAGATCTGTCGCCGCGAAGGGATCGCCGTCCTCGTCACCGGCGAGGTGACCAAGGCGGGCAACGTCTTCGTCACCAACATCAAGGCGCTCGACGCCACAACGAAGCGCTCACTTGCCAGCGCTTCGTCCCAGGGCCAGGGCGAGGAGAGCATCTTCGCTCAGATCGACGACCTCGCCGGCCGCGTCTATCCGAAACTCGACTGGACCCTGGCCGGAGCCGGGGCCGCGACGTCGGTTGCAGAGTTTACGACGGCGTCATTGGAGGCCTATAACGATTTTCTCAAAGGCCGGGACCTCTACGATAAAAGCTATTACGCCGATGCCCGCCAGGACCTCCAGAAGGCGATAGAGAAGGACCCCGGGTTCGCCTCCGCCCATCTCTACCTGGCCTATGTCTACGGCGGCTTGAGAAACGTGACGCAGCAGGAAGAGACGTACAAGAAGGCCAAAGCCCTGTCCGATAAGGCCACAGAAAAAGAGCGGCTTTATATCGAGGCCGCCTACG
This sequence comes from uncultured Eubacteriales bacterium, assembly GCA_964652895.1. GTDB lineage: Bacteria > Acidobacteriota > Aminicenantia > Aminicenantales > Saccharicenantaceae > RBG-16-66-30. The sequence goes on along the minus strand of CAZZCH010000063.1, from coordinate 3,307 downwards.
CCAACGCCGTCGAAAAAGACCCTGAAAAAAGATATCGTATCCTGCAGGAACTGACGGCGAAATACCCAAGGGAAAAGCTCGCGCACCTGTCGCTGGCCACCTATTACAGGGGCAAAAAGGCGTTTCCCGATGCGATCGGCGAACTTGAAAAAGCCCTGGACCTTGACCCAAACTATGGCCGGGCCTTTGAGCTCTTCGCTTATCTATATATGGATATGGGGGACATGGCGAAGGCGACCGAATACCTGAAAAAGTATTCTGCGGTCAATCCTGGGGACGCGGACCCCTATGTCGCCATGGGAGACCTCTATTTTCGCCTGGGCAGGCTCGACGGGGCTATCGCGAGTTACGGTGAAGCGCTGAAGATCAAGCCGGATTACGGGGCGGGAGAGTGGATCGCCTACATCCTTGCGATCAAGGGGGAATATCCCGAGGCCCTTCGTTCGATAGACGATTACATTGAAAATGCCCCTTCCGGCGGGCTCAAGGCTCGAGGGCGCATGTGGAAGGCTTACTACCGCCATTTGACAGGCAATCGAGACGTGGCGATGAAAGAGGCGGACCAGTCCTTTGAAGGCTGGGGGTCCATCAATCCCTACGGGGCCAGTGTCATCAAGATGCTCGAGGCCTGGTTCTGCTACGACCGGGGGGAATATGACAAGGGCCGCCGGCTCATCCAGGAATATATCGATTTCAATATAGACTACGATCCTCCCTCGGCCCGGATAAACGAGAGCCTTCTTGAAAACTATCTGGCCCTGTTGGACGTGAAACAAGGACGGTTCGCATCGGCGGCACAAAGGCACGATCAGGCGGCCCTGCTCGCGACCCAAGAGCAGAGTAACCGACCGGTCTGGAGCGCCCGGCAATTTCCCAACATCGTACAGGCTGAGATCTTCCTCGCCGAAGGGAAGGTCGGGGAAGCCATCGCCGTCATGGAAAAAGAATTCGTGTTGACCGCCCCGGGCATGAATCCCCGCGAACTCATGGTGGGCAATATACCGTTCGAACAGGACGTCCTGGCCCGCGCCTATCAGAAAGCCGGGAACCCGGACAAGGCCATCGAAGTCTATCGGAAGCTCCTCACGTTCGATCCGGCGAGCCAGGACCGGCGCATGCGCATCCCGATCTATCACTACCGGCTGGCGCGACTCTACGAGGAGAAGGGCGAGCGGGAGAAAGCCGCCGAACAATACCGCATCTTCCTCGTCCTGTGGAAAGACGCCGACGCGAACCTGCCCGAGCCCGCCGACGCGAAGAAGCGCCTCGCCGGCTTTAATTAATTCTTTTTAAGAACCGGTTCACCAGCGGTTGATGTTTTCAAAGGCCTGTTCCGGATCCGTCCTGGCCCGCATGGCCAGATCCTCAACCCCCGGCTATTCGAAGTCCCGACCCCAGTATATGTATCCTCCGCATTGTTTGTGTTCAAGTGCGCGCAGAATCCCGATTCCCAACCTTACCGATTCTGTTTCGTCGGCCGGCCGGCACTGTCAAATGCGGCAAAAGACGATGGACTCCCGATCGAAACGACCCTCATACTCAGTCAGGAACTTGTCGCATGGTGGCTGATCTACCATAGGCCGGGCTGCGCGGCACATCCATGACTGTAAAAAAGTGTCACCGATCGTCACCGGCGGCGGGATCAGGACAAGGCGCAAGGCAGGCGCCGCGAATCGACGCCTGCCTCGCTTTCTGTCCCCGTTTCTACCGGCTACTTGACGACTTTCAGTGGCGGCAGGAAGTTCTCCATCACCCACAGCTCGCTCTTGGACTCCTCAGTGACGCTGAACGCAAAGCGGCGGTTGTCCGGGTTAAGCGTGAAGGAGTTCATTTTTGGAACGGAGAGGTCCAGCTTCAGCGGCGTCCCGCCCTGCGCTGGAACCCGCCAGATTTCACTGCTCGCGGTACCGCGTGCCTGGGCGATGATGTAACGGCCGTCCCTCGTCCACCTCAGCCCGTAAGACTGCGCCAAACCGCGAAATAGCTCCCGCGGCTCCCCTCCGTTGAGGGACACGGTCTTTACGGCGCCGTCCACGTCCCCCTGGAACACCACTTCCCGGCCGTCCGGCGAGAGGTCGTAGTCCATTCCCCTTATTTTGACAACTTCCGACTCTTCACCGGTGTCGAGGTTGCGTTTCCTGATGATTGACCCCGGCCCCCCCGTCTCCCCCTTCACGAACACCAGGGTCTTCTCATCCGGGCAGAGATGGGGGAACACGCCTTCTTCATCTGCCAACTTAGTGATCTCGCTTGTTTCAGTGTCAATTCGGAAGATTCCAGGTCCCGTGTCCGCAGCCCCGAGCGCGATGACGGAACGGCCGTCCGGCGCCCAGGAGATCAGGTTAACGAAACGAAGACGAGGCGACAGAAAGCGCTCTTCCCCGGTTGCGGCGGACCGGATCGTGAGGATGTTGTTTCCGGGAACGGCGGAACCCCGACGTGAAATGTAGGCCAAGTTCCTGCCGTCGGGTGACCATGTTGGCTGTGACGGTGGGCCGGTATACCGCGTCGTAACCGGCGCGGGTGGCACGAGTACCTTACCGGATTCAAGGTCGACCGCACCGTTGTAGAGACGACCTGAAGAGGTGTCAATCTTATAATAACAGGAGCCGTCGGGTGCAAAGCCCAGAACCTCTGCATCATAGCCGAAGTCCTTTTTCAGCAGTTCTGGTTCTCCTTGCTGCTTCCCCCCGGCGATGTGGATGGTCCAGATGTCCCACGTCCCCGAGCGGTCGCTGAGGAAGACAAGGCTTCTCCCGTCCGGCGTCCATCGAAGCAGTTGATCCTCCGCGGGGTGCCCGGCAACAACGACCTCATTCCGGCCATCGGCGGTCATCAGGGAGACGTCGTCATGGGGTGGGCTGCCCTCACGCACCAAACTGAATGCGACAGATCGCCCATCGGGCGAGAAACTGGCCCTTTGAAACGAGACCCAGCCCGAAGTAATACTCCTCAGGACGCGCACCGAGCCGTCCGCTGTCGAGATCAGTGTTAGTTCAACCGCCTTGTTACGATCGCGAAGTGCGAGGATGGACCCTGCGTCAGGCGACCAGTCCAAGGGTTGGACGTAAGAGACTTTCTCACTGTAAAGTGTGCGAAGGCCCGAACCATCCAGGTTTCTAATACGCAGTTGAGGGACCCAGTCCTTCGTATACGAGTTGTATACGATTTGTTTTCCGTCTCGTGAAAACGCTTGGTACTCGTAGGACTTCTCAGTCTCGCTCCAGGGCCCCTTATTTGTGATTCGGCTCCTCTGTCCGCTGGCAACTTCGAACTGGACCACGTCACCCGTGTCCCAGTCCAAACC
>CAZZCH010000062.1:0-20746 GCA_964652895.1 uncultured Eubacteriales bacterium | reverse complement strand
ACCGGGACCGGGACCTGTTCATGGAAACGTTCTGGAAGCAGAGGGACCCGACGCCGGGGACGCCCGAGAACGAATACAGGGACGAGCTCCTCAAGCGGTTCCGGTACGTCAATGAATTCCTGGGACGGGGGACCACACGGGCGGGCTGGCGGACCGACATGGGGCGCATCTACATGGTCCTCGGCCCTCCCCCGAGCATCGAGCGCTTCGAGGCGACGATCGGGCTCGTCCCCTGCCAGTCCTGGAGCTACTACGGTGACGCGCGGAAGGACCTCCCGCCGCAGTTCGTCCTCCTGTTCTATCAGAGGGGAGGCGTCGGCGAGTACAAGCTGTACGACCCGGTCTCGGACGGTCCGGCCCGCCTCCTGCAGAACCAGCGGGATATTTCCGACCCCTTCGATTACAAGGCCCTTCACGACATGATCCTCGACCTCGCCCCGACGCTGGCCGAGCCGTCCATCACGCGGATTCCGGGCGAGTACAACTACGACCTCTCCCCGTCGCCGCGCAACAACATCCTCCTGGCCACCATCCTGAACTCCCCCAAGAAGGACGTCAATCCGTCCTACGCCTCGCATTTTCTCAACTACAAAGGGGTCGTGTCCACCGAGTACCTGACGAATTTCGTGGAAAGCTATGCGTCGACGGCCCTGATCCAGGACCCGGTCACGGGCCTGCGTTTCCTCCATTTTTCCATCGTCCCCTCCGACGTCAACGTGGACGCTTACGCGCCGAAAAACCAGTTCTACTGCAACTTCCGGATCGACGTCAGCCTGCGGGACGGCAAGGACATCATCTTCCAGTACAACCGGGAATTTCCCCTTTACTTCCCCGAAAGCGACTGGGACCGGGTCAAGGCCAACGGCCTGGCCATAGAGGATTCCTTCCCCGTCATCGAGGGCAAGTTCCGGCTGACCGTCCTGCTCACGAACACCATCGGCAAGCAGTTCAGCGTCCTCGAAAAGGACGTGGAGGTCCCGCCGGCGCGAACGACCGCCTCACTCGACGGACCTTTCCTCGGCTACAAGTTCGAAACCTATCCGCGCGACGTCCACATCCCGTTCAAGATTAATGACCGGAAGCTCGTCACCGACCCGCGGAAGACCTTCGCCCGGGGTGACGAGATCGCCATCCTCTTCAGCGTGTTGAACGTGACCGAAGACCTCCTCAGGGACGGGGAGGCGAAGATCGAGATCCGGGGGCTCCGGGAAGCCGCTCCGGTCCTGAAGTCCTTCACGGTCAAGCTCGGCGCCCATCCTTTTGAGCGGACGCTGAGCATCCCCCAGTCGATCTCCGCGGCGGAGCTCGACCCGGACTATTATGAGATCATCGTCCGGCTCGTCGGGGCCGGCGGCGAGATCCTCGACGAGAAGAAGGATTCCTTCGTCGTCCTGCCGAGCCCCGCCACCGGACATCCCATCGCCAACGCCAAGGGCTTCCCCCTGGCCAATCGGTTCCTCTATATCGACATGCTGGCCCAACAGTCCGAGAAAATGAACCGTATGGGCGCGGCGAAGTCCCTATACGACGAGGCCTACCGACTCAATCCGGAATACAAGGACGGAGTCGTCATGTACGGCAACTTCCTCAACAAGATCGGGGCCTTCGATGAAGCCTTGACGGTCGCGGAGAAGCTCAAGGGGGACGACCGGCGCCAGTTCGCTTTCCTCACCATGCGCGGCCAGGCCCTCATGGGGCTGAAGAAATTCGAGGACGCTCTGACGGACCTTCGCCAGGCAAACAGGATGTACGACAGCGACACCAACGTCTTGAACTCCCTGGGAAGGTGCTACTACCGGCTGGGCCGGAAAGCGGAGGCGCTCGACGCCCTCAACGCATCGTTGAAGTTGAACCCCGGCCAGGACACCATCAAGAAGCTCGTCCAAGAGATCGGCCGATAGCCCGCCCCGGCGGTCCACGCCGCGAACCTGGGAGCGCCTCCTCTAGCTATCCGAAAGATCCGGCTTGAACGAACGACCCTGCTTTTTCTCGGAAACATGGCGCTTATCGGCGAGCATTTTATCCTTGGCCCGCTTCGAGCGCTTCCTCTTCTGGCGCCGGATCTTGGCGATCCTCTGCTCCTCCGCGCTTTGCTTCCCCAGCATCGCCGTCTCGATCTTGTCGACCAGGATGCGGCGGGCCAGGAACCGGTTGAGGGATTGCAGCCGCTCCTGCTGGCACTTGACCTCGAACCCGGTCGGCAGATGCTTGAGGTAGACGCAGGTCGCGACCTTGTTGACGTTTTGGCCGCCATGGCCCCCCGAGCGGATGAACTTCTCGACGATGTCCGCCTCGCGGATGCCGAGCTTCTCCATCCGCTCCGCGAGGGCCTGTTCTTTATCTGGGCTGACTCCGAAAGTGGCCATATCGATTTCCTCTCGAGCCCCAGTTCCTTATAGCTTATCCGCTTGAATCCTGTGCTAATTTGCTAAGTAACCTGTTAATCCTATTTCTTATTAAATCAGGCTTCCGAGTCTCACATTCCCATATAATGAAAACTTTCCACCCTCGTTTTTTTGTTCTATACGAATTTTCCTTGTCACGAATAACATTCCTCGCGAACTTTCCAGCCCAATAGCTGGTATTCGTCGAAGGCATGGCAGCCTCTTTACATCCCTTGTGCCTGTGCCAAAAACAGCCATGAACATAAATCGCGGCTTTCAGCGCAGGTACAAGAATATCGGGATTTCCTGCAATTCCGACACTATTGCTCCTATATCGATAACCAAGCTGATGAATTATTTTGCGCACTTCCTTTTCTGGAGCTGTATCCCTGGATTTAACGCACCTCATAATCATACTTCGCTTATGCTTCGAAAACGTGTCCAATGGCGTTACCCAAATTGGATTTTTAGACTATGATCCGTTTCTACCAATTCCACTATCTTATTATATGATTCAACGAGTTCGTTCATCTTGGGTGGGCGCTCCGACTCTTTAAAGCCGCCCCATTCGTAAACATTGAGAGCAATGAACTGTGAGATTTCAAAAACCTCAATTCGGTCCTCGGCACCAAGACTTTTAGCTAATGCTTTTGCCCCTCCTACCCCTTCTTCAGAAGTGATAATTATGGGCCGGAGATTCGCATCAAGATTTGATTGGCACTTCTGAATAAGCGCCTCAGAAGGGGCGGCGGTCACATGAATTACACAATCCCCGAGAGCAAAATCTCCCTGATCGGCTCTCGATTCATCAGCTACCGAGAAACCCTTATGCGCGAGCTTCGCATTCGGTAATGCAATCTCGAGTTTCGCGCCCACCAAGTGCTGCATTACGGCCCCCGCAACCATAGTGCCTTTTTGCGCTTGTTGTCTTTTATAAGCTGTAGCCATAAGTTCGATAATCAGCTGCGTGATCGATTTAGATTGATCATTTCGCAATTTCAAGGGCTGAGATGCAAAGTGCTCTTTTATCCTTTCTATCCACCATTCTTCTAATTGATTGAGATCTAGAGCGCCCTTCTTATGAAGTTCATTAAGCAATTGCAGGTATCCTTGCATTCTGCGAATGCTACCCCGGCTGGTTCTCCCTCCCTCTTTCGCTAATACCTTCTGTATGCCATGCTCTTTCAATATGGATTGAACCGCAGACTGCCCAAGGCCTGCGACTTGTCCGCCCTCGTGAGTCAAAAAATGCTTCTCAGAGTATGGTGGCTTTATAGACTTTGCGGACCTCGTTAGAACAAGTACTACGCTCAACGGGCCCTTTCCTTTGACATCATATTCCTTAGAAAATCGCTTCATTTCCGCGGCAATGACCTCATCTCTTTTTCGCATAATCTACCTCCCTTCGTAGGTATAGGTTGTTAAATAGGCATAAAACTACGAATTTATCTTGCCAATCATTTCATCCACTAGGGGATTAAGATAGTTGATCGCAATCCATCTGATAACTGGGACGCATACGGCATCCCCAAATCCAAACAAAGCCCTGTTCAATGAATTGTCGATGCGGAAATCATCCGCGCCCATTAGTCGCGCACATTCTCTCGGAGTCACGAGTCTGACCATTACTTTATCGTTTCCCGCCTTTATAAGAATCTGGCGGCCGCTGCCTCCTCGAGGAGTACGCAGACAGCCAGCTACACCGTCTGTTCTAAGTTCAGCCATTGAACGGCCATTTCGTATTCTCCTGAATACGGTGCCATAGCTCCAGCCCTCTTGCTGCCTCATTTTATTGAGCTGACCAATATGTTTGGGGGACATTTGTGATAATAAATATTTCGTCCTCTCTTTGTTCCACCAATATGGCGAATCTTCCGGCAAGTTTTCAATGATGGATTCTAGGTTCTTCCCCCTCGAAGGTATCTTAGGCACCTTCCGTATTTTCCATTCTATCTCCGGATGATGAAAAATAAAATCAGCAAGACATCTTGGCCTTGCATCGCTTTCATAAAAGACCGGCGGCACTGCGACCTTTATTTCCTTTTTTCCTAAATGAAGCGATGCGACCACGAATAGTCTCAATCTGCTCTGGGGAACAAAATTAGCCGCATCGATGATGAATGGATCGACAGAATACCCCAACTTATTTAAGGCGAGTAATGCAGATTCAAAGTCCTTTCCTCTATGCGAAGTTAAAAATCCCGCTACGTTCTCAATAAGAACCAACGGAGGTTTACGGTTTCCCATTTCTTCGAGTATACGGACAAATTCCCAATAGGCCGATGAATGCTTCCCCTTAAGGCCTTCTCTCATTCCAGCCAGTGATAAGTCGTTACAAGGAAAAGAAGCTGTCGCCAAGGTAACCGATGGGATTGATTCACCCTTAATTTTGTGAATATCTTCCAGAAGGAAATGTGCCGGCGAATCACCATAATGAAAAAAATACATTTGGTGCTTATCGGCCGCAATATCGTTGGCAAATGATATGGTCCAGCCAGCTTGCTCGAGGCCCATTCTCACAAGACCGATACCAGCGAAAAACTCGGCAAAATTCTTCTTCAAAAGAAGGGCTTTAGCTATGCGTTCCATATGGTGAGACCATGAAGCTCCCAAGATGTATTTTGAAACAAATTAAGTATATCGGCACCCCTTATGGTAGTCAATGCGCGCCTAGAGATAACAATGAAGCCGCGCAGCTTAGGTTAGTGGGCAAAAGGACTTTCACTAAAACAGAATCCCTTTATGAATTATGACGTGGAGGGCACCCTATTTGTATCACTCTTTAAATACCGGGCGAAGTCCGTTACCGGAGGCCTGTAGTCCACAAGCGAGTAGAACAACCAAGAAACAGAAGCGAGAAAACTTATGGAGAATATATATCCAACGCCTGGACGAATCAATTTCCCGCTTCGAGAATTCGGCCAGATCGCGAATGTCTATCAAAATGCCTGAAAGAGGTAGAGATGCAGTTACTTGGGAAATTGGTGACGACTCCTTGACAATACACATATTTTGTGTATTATTTGTGTATTATAAGGAGCATTGAAATGCAAGTGAGACATAACATTACACTTGACGAGGACGTCTCGAAGGAACTCGACAGCATGGCCGAGGAGCTTGGGGAGAAAAAGAGCGCCATTATCGAGAAAGCCCTCGAGACCTATTTCGACTTGCTGGACCTGAAGCTGGCCAAGAAGCGGCTCGCCGATCTCGACAAGGGAAGCGATCGGCTCCTCGATCCAGAGGAAGTCTGGAAAAAACTGGGACTATAGGTTGTTCAAGCTCCGTTTCCTGGGCCGGGCCGTCGACGATCTCGGAAGGATCGACCGTCCGCAGCAGAAGATCATCAAAGAGAAACTGCTCATCCTGGCCGAGAACCCCGAAGCCCTGAAAAACAACATCAAGAGATTGAGCGGGACCGACAAGGACCTCTATCGCCTGAGAGTAGGGAGTTATCGGGTCATCTTCAAGAAGGATAAGAAAGAGCTCGTGATCATCGTCGTCCGGATCGGACATCGGAAAGAGATCTATTTATCGCTCAATTGAAGCCGAGTTTCGGGGAGAGCCAATTCGGAAATGGGTATTGTGTCCCCGAATTAATTGGAATAAACTCCCTTTTTAGGTCTTGGACAAGGAGGCCCGCATGAGATCAGTTCCCAAAGGCCGCTCGGCTTTTATCATTCTATTGGCCGCGGCCCTATCGATCCCCGCCATCGCCGCCGCCCAGACTCCGGCCGCCGGACCCAGGACGACCGCCGAAACGACCGAATACGCCGCGACATCGACCTATGCCGACGTTCTATCCTTCATACACGAGCTCCAGAAGCTCTCGCCCCTCGTCCGGGTCGAGACGATCTGCACCTCGGCCGAAGGCCGCGACGTTCCGCTCCTCGTCATCGGCAAACCCCTGCCCCAGGACCCGCTGGCGCTGCGTTACGACAAACGGATCGTCGTCTACTTCCAGGCCAATATCCACGCCGGCGAGGTCGAGGGCAAGGAAGCGACCCAGATGCTCGCCCGGGACATCCTCCTCGACCCCAAGCTCCCCTATCTCGACAAGATCGTCCTCCTCATCGCTCCCATCTTCAACGCCGACGGGAACGACAAGATGGACCCGCGGAACCGCCAGGGCCAGGTCGGCCCCGAGAAGGGCTCGGGCGTCCGCCAAAACGGCCAGAACCTCGACCTCAACCGGGACGCCATGAAGCTCGAGAGCCTCGAGATACGCGGCCTCGTCCGCAACGTCCTCCTCCGCTGGGACCCGCTCCTCCTCGTCGACTGCCACACGACCGACGGCTCCTACCACGAGGAACCGGTCACCTACTCCTGGCCGCTCTGCCCGAACGGCGACCCGGCCATCATCAAGTACATGCGCGAGAAAATGCTACCCGCTGTCGACGCCACGCTCGAGAAAAAATACGGCGTGCTGTCCATCCCCTACGGCGACCCGCGGGACTTCAAGGACATGGAAAAGGGCTGGGCCACGTTCAGCCACCAGCCGCGCTACGTGACCAACTACATCGGCCTCCGCGGCCGGCTTTCGATCCTCGACGAGAACTACAACTACGCCGACTTCAAGACGCGGGTCCACGGAAATTACAGCCTGCTCAAGTCGATCCTCGACTACTGCGAGGCGAACGCTCCGGAGCTCCAGCGGCTCGTCGCCGACGCCGACGCGCGGACGGTCCTCCGGGGGCTCGCTCCGAAGGACACCGACACCTTCGGGTTGGACATCGACGTCCAGGCCCTGCCCGAGAAGATCTCGGTCCGCGGCTACGAAATGGAAGTCACGCCTCGCGAAGGCAGCCCCTATCCGCAGATCAAGCGGACGGACCGCAAGAAGACCTACGTCATGCCCTATTTCGCCGACTTCGTCGCCAAGCGTTCCGTCCGAATCCCCTACGCCTACCTCATCCCCGTCTTCGGCACGGACGTCCTCGACAAGCTGAGGCAGCACGGGATCGCCGTCGAGCGTTTGACGGAAGCCGTGACCCTCGAAACGGAGGCCTTCCGGCTCAAGGAGATCAAGGGGGCCGAGCGGCTCTACCAGGGCCACCGGACCAACACCGTCAAGGGCGAGTACGCCGTCGAAAAGCGGGAGTTCCCAAAGGGGACGCTCGTTGTCCGGACAGCCCAGGCCCTGGGCCGGCTCGCGGCCTACCTCCTCGAGCCGGAGAGCGACGACGGGCTTCTCGTCTGGAATTTCTTCGACAGGGATATCGTCGGCCAGTGGGGGCGGGGAGGGCAGACCTATCCCGTCTATAAGCTTTTGACCCCCCAGAGCCTGGCCGCCGCCGGCGTCGACTGATTACTTTTTCTTCTTCTTGGCCGAGACCAGGTACTTGCCGCAGTTCTCGCACACGTAGATGTCGTTCGAGCCCTCCATGGCCGAATGCATCTGGGTCGAGATGTTGATGTTGCAGCTCTGGCAGACCCCGTCGATCGCGTCGGCGACCGCGAACCCGTAGCGCTCCATCAATAGGTCGAATCGCGACACGAGGTCGCGATCGAGCTCCTCGCGGATCATGGCCGCCTGTTTGTGGATCTCCTTCTGCTGTTCCTTCGTGCCTTTCTTCTTCTTGAGCTCGAGCTCCTGGAGCTTCTTGAGGAGGCGGGCCCGGCTGACGATCTTCTCCTCGTGGACGAACCTGAACTCGATCTCGGAGAGGATGCCGAAGAGCTCCGCCTTGTCCTTGGCGGCCAGAATGCGGCCCCGGTTCTCGATCCGGATGAGGAAGCGGGCCAGCCCGGCGAAGAGGTGGTTGAAGAGCCCCGGCAGCGTCGGGTTCCAGACGACAAGGATGATCACGTGGACCTTCTGGCCGTCGTGGGCGTCGAAGTCGATGCCCTTCTCGGAACGGCCGACGGCGACGGCGATCTCGCCGCCGGAATCGACGCGGGCGTGCGGCAGAGCGACGCCGAAGCCGATAGCCGTGGAGACAAGGTTCTCCCGGTCGATGATCCGGGTCAGGATGAGCTTCTTGTTGTCGATGAGCTTCTGCTTGGCCAGGACGTCGAGAAGCTCTTCGATGGCCTCGACCTTGTCTTTGCCCTTGAGGTCGTAAATGAGTTGCGAGGGTTTGAGATAATCCGAAAAATAGCAACTACGAGGAAGGGTGCTATTCTCCATTGCTGACGGAGTCTAACACACTCCGCCGGAAAAGCCAACATTCAGTTTTTCCGTTTGAACGAGCTCGTCGGCAGGAACTGGGGCAGGGCATCGCGTTCCTGAAGGATGGCGATGATCCCCCGGGCCCAGTCGGCGATCTGGAGCGTCCCGCGGAGGTCCCAGTCGGGCTGGATCTCGTCGGTTACCTTGTGGTATTTCGTCTCCCGGTAGTCCACGAATTTCCGCTGGACGAGGCCCTTGTCAGGCCCCTTGGCGACGATCCCCTGGCTGAGCCAGACGCCGGGGATCCCCACCCGGGCGAAGCTGAGCTGGTCGGCCCGGTAGAAAAAGCCGAGCTCGCCGTTCCGTTCGGGGATATAGCGGAGACCCAGCCTTTCGGCCGCCTGCCGGCAGACCTCGTCGAGGTCCGAGTGCTTGGCCCCGATGGCGAAGACGTCCTCGGTCTCGCCCCAGACGTTGGTCAGCTCGAGGTTGATGTCCGCGATGACCGTGTCGTTCAGGAACGGCATGTGCCGGGCGAAGTAGTCCGACCCCAGGAGGAGCTGCTCCTCGGCGGTCACGGCGACGAAGCAGAGGTCGGCTTTGAGCTTCTCCGGCCTCTGGGCGTAGTAGCCGGCCAGGGCGAGCAGGACGGCCGAGGCGGAGCAATTGTCCACGGCGCCGTTGTAGATCTGGTCGCCCTGCAGCGTCTCGTCCCTGCCGAAGTGGTCGTAGTGGGCCGAGAGGACGATCGTCCGTTTCCGGGCGGCGGGATTCTTGGCCCGGACGACGCCGGCGACGTTGACGCCGTCGACGGTGCGGAAGATCCGGTGTTGGCGCACTTTGGCCCGGAGGCCGAGCGGGACGGGCGCGAAATCCGCGGTCTCGGCCTTGGCCCGGAGGGCCTGACGGTCGAGCTTGACGGCGCTTAAAAGTTTGTCGGCCGTCTCGCCGTTGACCCAGCCCTCGAACAAGAGCCGGGGGTCGCGGTCGGGCAGGAAGAAGCTCTCGTTGCCCCAGGAGGCCCGGAGGACGTCCCAGCCGTAGGCCGCTCCCTTCGTGTCGTGGATGATGAGGACGCCGGCGGCGCCGAGTTCCTCGGCCTTTTCGAACTTATAGGGCCACCGCCCGTAATAGGTCATGTCTTCGCCGTCGAAGGCGCCGCCGGGGCGGTTGCCCGGCTCGTTGATCTCGACGAGGAGGACCTTGCCGGTGAGGTCCAAACCCTTGATGTCGTCCCAGTTCCGCTCGGGGGCCTGGACAAGAAAGCCGCAATAGACGAGGTCCCCGGCCGCTTCGGCCGGCGCGTCCTCGCGTTCCGTGCGGATGACGAACTCATCCCACGGAACGGGGGTGATGGCCACGGCCGGCGCGACGAACTCGAGTGTCGCCACGGGGTCGGGCTTGGAGCCCTTCAAGGGGAAATTCTGTCTGTAACTCGCTCCAAAGACCGGCTCGAGGCCCATCGTCTTGAAGTAATCCTCCTGGTAGCGGGCGGCCATTTCGATGCCCTTCGTCCCGACGGCCCGGCCCTCGAGGAGATCAGAGGAGAGATAACGGATGTGGGACTCGATCTCCTTGACCGTGATAGGTTCTATCCGGTCCGATGAACCCTGGCAGGAACAGAGGCCGGCGAGCAGGCCGACGCAAAGAAGCCCCGAAAATTCTCTTCGGATGTTCATCGCTCTTCCCTCCACGTTTTCCATCGCGGACGGGACTATACCACAGCGCACCGGGGACGCTAAAGCCCGGATTTCTTGACCGGAGACCGGCTTTGGCTTAACATGGGACCCAGCGGCCGAAAGCGCCGACGAAAGGAGCTCACCATGATGACATCCCATAAATACGCCGCGGGCGTCCTCGCCGCGGTCCTCGTCCTGTCCCTGGGCCCGGCCTCACTCCCCGGCCAGAACCAGGAGGCCAAGGCCGAGCTTCCCGTCCTCGTCACGTCCTGCGGCCAGAGCATCGGACCGACGACGATCAAGGTCGTCCTCCAGCGCTTGAAATACGCCTTCGATATCGACCCGCTGGCGACGCCGGAGACGCTCCAGGCCAAGGCCAAGACGGGGACGCCCTACAAATCGCTCATCATCACCATGGGGGCCAGCCTCAAGGGCATGGGAGCGGCGGGTATCGAGATCGAGGACGAGCTGGCCCGCGCCACGGCCCTCATCGCCGAGGCCCGCAAGCTCGGGATCAAGATCATCGGCGCCCACATCGAGGGCATGAAGCGCCGCTCCCAGGGGGCGGCCGCCGGCGACACGACCGACGAGCAGAGCATCGACGCCGTGGCCCCGAACTCGGCCATCCTCCTCGTTCTGAAAGAAGGAAATTCCGACGGCCGATTCACGGCCATCGCGGAGGCCAAGAAGATCCCGCTCATCGAATTCGAGAAGACGCTGGACCTGATCCCGACTTTGGAAAAGCTGTTCGCAAAATAACATTCTCCCCGAGCCCTTGCGGAAGAAAAGCAAAGGGCTTCTGTGCTACAATACCGCCGGGAAAGAGGTGGTCGGGGGGGGAGCCGAAGGGAGGTTGGACCATGATCGCCACGGAAACCGTCAAAACGGTCGTGCTCGTCCTTTTCGGACTTTCCGTCCTCTGGATCATCATCATCGTCGTCAAGAACGATATGCAGACGATCATCCGCGCCCTGCTCGTCACCGCCGTCCTGGGATTGGCGCTTTTTTTCCTCAGCCAAACCAAGCTCGAGAAGCTGTCCTATACCGCCGTCAAGAACGAGCTCTTCCCGGTGAAGATGCGGAACTACGCGTTCCAAAAACTGGAGGGACAGATCGAGGGGAGACCGACGACCACCTACATCTTCCAAGACCCGGGCCCGCCGCTCCCCCTGGCCATGATGAACGGAGGAAAGTACATGGCCATCAAGGACGTCCGGTTGATCAACTCCGTGCTTGAGTTCCTCGGCCTGCCGCCCGTTAAGGAGGGCGTCAGCGAACTGGCCTCGATCACCCACGTGGACATCGACTCCGACAAATACCGCTGGGACGATTACGAAAAGGGGGTCCTGCTCATCGAGCGGGGGCTCTGCCGCGACATGACCGCGGCGCAGACCTTCCCCTGCATCGCCCGGATCACGATCTACAGCCGCTAGCCGCAGGGAAGCGCAAAGCATCCCGATGAACGCCACGACATCCGCCACCCTCGTTCTGGCCGTCATGGTCGCGGCCTACGTCGTCGCCAAGATCCTCAAGGTTTCGACCGAGCTCTCGCTCTTCGCGGCCGCCCTGGCCGGGGCTCTGGCCGGGGGCAACGGCCTTCCGGTCCGGCATATCGTCGAAGGCGCGTTCACCTACTTCGACATCGTCCTCATCTTCGTCACCGCCACCCTGTTCATGAACCTGCTCAAGGAATCGGGGGCGGCCGTGTTCGTCGTCCGGGCCATCCTCAGCCGGTTCCATCGGCACAAGGCCCCCCTGTTCGTTCTGTTGACGCTCCTCCTCCTCGTCCCGGGCGCGCTGACGGGGGCCGGGAGCGTCACCGTCCTCATCATGGGCGGCATGGCGGCCACGGTCCTCGGCACCATGGACATCCCCAAGTCGAAGATCGCGGCCATCATCTTCGTCATCGCCGGCCTGAGCGCCGCCGCCCCGCCCGTCAACCTCTGGGCCATGCTGACCGCAGCGGGCACCAACATGCCCTACGTCGGCTTCTTCCTGCCGCTCCTCGTCCCCTGCGTCGTCCTGGCCCTGCTGACGATCTTCATCCTCGGCTGGAAGGCCAAGCCCGTCGACCTCGCGAAAGCCCTGGCCGAGCTGCCCGAGGCGCCGCCGAAGATGAATTGGGGCCGAGTCGCCTTCCCTTTCCTCGTCTTTTTCCTCCTCGTCGGCGCCGGGCGCGTTTTTCCGTTTTCGTTCCCCATCCTTGGTCTGCCGCTGATGTTCGCCGCGGCCGCGGCGGCTGCGTTCGTCCTCTCCCCGGTCAAACTCGCCTTCTTCACGATATCCAAGGACACGGTCCGCCAGCTCCTGCCCCTCATCGGGACGCTGACCTGCGCGGGCATCCTGGTCCAGATCATGGCCCTGACCGGAGTCCGGGGTCTCATCGCCATCACCACGGTGACTCTCCCCATCACGGTCGTTTTCCTGACCCTCGCCCTGACCCTGCCCGTCTCCGAGGCGGTCCTGATGTGGGGGGCGGCTCCGGTCCTCGGCGTCCCGCTCGTTCTTCTCTTCAACACGATCGGGCTCAACCCGGTCGTGGCCCTGGCCGGAATGAGCGTCATCTGGCCCCTCGGCGACGCCATCCCGCCCACGGCCATCATCGGACGCCTGACGACGACGACGGTGGGCCTGAAAGAGCCCTATTCGAGGTTCCTGAAATACTGTCTCGTGCCGGCGATCCTCATCGCCGTCGTCGGGACGCTGATGGTCGTCTTCAGCAAGAAGCTGGCCTTCTTAACGGTGTTTTAGCATGAACACGATCGTGACCATCCTCTATTATCTCCTGACGGCCTACATCGCCGTCCTCCTCGTCGCGGATTTCCTGAAAAACAAGAAATGGCAGGACGAGGTCCTCTACATCATCGTCCTCATCCCGTTCGTCCTGAGACTGCTGAGGCTGAAATGACGAGGAAGATCGTTCTCGCGGTGCTTGGGGCGGCCCTGGCCCTCTTCGCCGGGCTGAGCTTCTACCGGAGCCGGCATCTCCGGGAGCCGGTCGTGCCCGGTCCGAGCGTATCCCGGGTGGCTCATCTCGGTGACTATTTCGGACCTCTCAAGGGCTCGGTCAACGACGTCAATGTCTACATCCTCGAAGGGAAAGAGCCCGGCGGCACGATCCTCCTCCTCGGCGGCACCCACCCGGAGGAGCCGGCGGGCCGGCTGGCGACCTGGATCTTCGCCGAGAACGCCGAAGTGGCCAAGGGCCGGATCTTTGTCATCCTGTCGGCCAACCGCAGCGCTTCGACCGTGACCCGCCTCGGCGGGGCCTATCCGCCCGACTTCACCATTCCCACGGCTTGGGGCGGCCAGAAGTTCCGCATGGGCGACCGCTGGTCCAACCCGCTCGACCAGTGGCCCGACCCCGAGGTCTACCTGCACTATCCGACCCGCCAGGAGTTGGCCTACGTCGACATCCGCAACCTCAACCGGACCTTCCCCGGGCGGCCGAACGGGACGCTGACCGAGAAGACCTGCTATGCCATCACCGAGCTCATCCGCCGCGAGAAGGTCGACATCGCCATCGACTTCCACGAGGCCGAACTCCAATATCCCGTGATCAGCACGATCGTCGCCCATCCGAAGGGCGCGGATCTGGCCGCCGCGGCGTCGATGTTCATCAGCAGCCTGGAGGGGTTCGCCATCGGGGTCGAGAACTCGCCCAAGGCCCTCCGCGGCCTGTCCCACCGCGAGATCGGGGACGCGACCGACGCGATTTCCCTCCTCCTCGAGGCCCCTGAGCCCTTCCTCGACGCGACGCGCGGCCGGACCAACCGTGAGCTTCTCATGACGGGGAAAGACGAGTTTATCGTCCGGGCCGGAAAGCGCGGGCTCCTTTTCGAGAAGATCGACGAGAAGGGCTGGCCGATCGATATCCGCGTCGGGCGCCACACATCGACCGTCCTCCAGATCCTCGAGATCTGGTCGGGTGACAACCCGGCCAAAGCCGTGCTCCTGTCCGGGGTCCCCCGCTACACCGACGTCGTCCAGAATGGAATCGGAGCCTACCTCAAGGATCCGAAGACGGTCGACCCCGCCAAGCTCGTTTTCGAATAAGAAAACTGCAATCCGACTCTGACGCAGCCGGTTTCTATCGGCCAGCGTCTTCGTCGGATAATCAAGGGGGCATGACGGGGACGCTGCCCGTTATTGGCTGTAGCGGGGCCGTAGCGGGGATATGTACTTCGGGTACGTGTCCCCGTTCTTTCTCGCGGCGGGGGATTTCATGGCAGTCTTCATCCCGCATCACCGCATCAGATAAACTTCATAAAAAAACAGAACCGTCCACTTTTTATTTAGGTCAAACGCCGCCGGGTCGTGGCCATCACGGCGATCATTGTCAGAACATAAACCACGGTCAGCGCGACGGACGGCCATGAGCCGGCAACGGCACGACGAAAGAGCGGTCCTTCCCCCGGACCGGGAAGCGGCCGCGGGTCCCAGGGAAAGCCGTAGCGCTCGCAGAGACCCTTGATGTTGAGCAAGTGGATGACCGGGATCTTTTCCGCAGCCATGGCCTGAAGGACGCCCCGCTCGCCGGGCGGAGGGATGAAAACCGCGTCGGCGAGGCCCGGCCGCAATTTCAGCACTTCGGCGTTTGTCCCCATGTTGGCCCAACTGCCGCCGATGTTGACGAACGCCTTGATAGGCCTCGTCCCTGCCCCTTGGCGATAGATCTTCATCCGCGACGCGACGTTCCGTTCGAGATCGGATTCCTCAAGGAACAGCACCCCGCCTGCGCGAATGCGCGTTTCTAGGAGGGCGCGGCCTTCCGGACTCATGTCCCGTCCGACATCCTCATCCCCGCCGACGGCGCGGGCGATCGGAACGAAATCGATGAGGCCCGCGGCCACCAAACATTCCTCCATATCCAGCCAGGTGAATTCGGGGACGTTCCCCCCCCACTGCGACGCGCCGAGGGATGAGATGATGAGCGGTTCGACGCCCATGACTTTGGCCGCAGAAAGAGTGGCGACGATGAGGGCCGGAAACGAGCTCGAGGCGCCAATGGCGACGGCGTCTCCCCGCCTCGCCCCGGCTTCATGGAGGAGCGACACGACGAGGGCCGCGAAATTCGGGTTCGTCGTCGTCCTTTTCGCTTCGAGCCGGCCGGCCGAAGTCGTGATCGCCGACGTCTCCCATCCGATGAGGCCGGTCCCGTTCGGGTCGGTCTCCCGGTCGACCTTGACGCCCCGGCCCTCGCGGCAGTCCTTGATCGCCACGCTCGCCGAGGCCATCAACCGCGAAGCCGCGGTCATCTCCGCATTGAGAGCAGGTTCGGGGACAGGGATGAACCGGGCAAGGAGAAAGTAGGCGAGGCTTAAGGCCGCGGCCGCGTAGACGGGCCCGAACAAGCTTCTCCCGAGGGGCCGTTTCACAAGACCGACACCAACCGGACGACGGCGAAGGTCAGGATGGCCACGGTGGCGAGGGAGGCTAGGGTCGGCAATGCCTTCTGCCGGGAGAGGCACGAGGCCAGGATGCCGGGGATGACCCAGCCGATAACGCGAAGCTCGACGGGCGCCGCGAAAAGCCGCGGCAGAACGAGGAGCCAGGCCTGCGAGAGGACCGCCCCTACGAGGACCATCAGGACGAAGCGGCGACGACCGAAAAGGATGAGGTGACGGGAGAAAAACCGATAGATTGCCAGTGTCAGCAGGGCGACGGCCAGTGTCGCCGCGGCCCGGAGCGGCCGGTCGAGATAGAGGGCGAAGTAGCCGGGGACGATGAGGCCGCCGGGTGAGAGGTCCGTGATCTCGGCCCAGAGGAGGGCCAGGACAAGTCCGATGAGGAGCGTTTCAACGATCATGAGGGATCCCCTTCTCATCCCAATAATGGACGAGCCGCTCGCCCGGCCCGACGATGTTGCCGAGGCCGACGACGACGGGTTCGTCCGGAGCGGCCGAAACGACACCGCCCATGAACGTTTTGGGAGACGACCCGTCGTCAACGGAAAAAACCGTGCCTCCCGGCGGCGGCGACTTCCGGATCTTCCGCAGGGCCGCCCGGGCCGGCCGGCCGAGAAGAACGACGCGGGCGAAGTCCCGGAAGAAGCCCTCTCTGGCCGCGCGGATCCACTGCAGACTCCGGTCGCCGCGATCCTCGCGCAGGCTCAGGAGCCCGATCCACCGTCGCGATACGGGTGGGAATTCCCGGCTGATCTTCAAGAGCGCCGCCGCCGAAGATTCCGGTTCGTTGGCGGCGAAGGCGCTGGCGCAGACCGCCGGCCGGGGCGGGTCGCCGAACCGGCCGCGCCAGACCCTGAGGCCGCCGAAATCGGGCGAAGCGCCGGCGATCCCCCGCTCGGCCGTCTCTCTTGCGACGCCGAGCGATGCGAGGACGGCAAGAGAGAGCCGGATATTCGGCTCGAACTCTCCGAACGATAAACGCGGGGCCGCCCCCGGTCCGGCGACCGCGGCCAAAAGGGGCACCGGATGGAGCCTCGACGCGGTCCGCGCGGCCGCTTCCTCGAAGACCGGATAAATCTCTTCCTTCGGGATGAAAATATCCGCCCGTTCGGGGAACGCCGAAGCGAGGGAGCGGGCGATATCGTCCTTACGCCTGCCCAGTTCGTCCAGATGGTCGAGCCGGACGTTGGTCAGGGCCAGGGTGCCGGGCCGGAGGATCCGCCGGGACTCCACGGCCAGGCACTCCGTGCCGATGCTCATCATTTCGGAGACAAGTGTGTCGGTGCCCGTCGCCGCGGCCAGCCGGATGAGCCTGACCTGTTCCCTGATGGATGCCGGTCCGGCCCTGGGGATCTCCCGTTCCGAACCGTCCGGGAAGATCAAAACGGGCTTCGAGCCGGTGGTTTTAGCCAAGACCCGGACACCCGACTCTCTGAGTCCGGCCGCGATGAGCCGGGTGACTCCGGACTTGCCCCGGGTTCCGGCAATGGCCACCCGCCGAGGGACCCGCGCAAGCGCCCCCTCGAGACGGACGCGTTCACGGATAAGATAGAAAAGGAGGACGCCCAGACAGACGGTAAGGACGAGAAGCTCGCGCGTGGCTAGTCTCTCCGGAATTCCGCGGGACGGCTATTTTTTCTCGAGGGTGGCCAGGGCCTGCTGGTATTTCTGGAGGTCGGTGATGCCGAATACCACGTTCTTGTTGTAGTCCTCGAGCTCGCCCCGATACCTGTCCCCGGTGTTTGTGACCTTCCACTGGGTGGGCTGGACAAAGACGAAGCTATACTTGACGAAGTACCGGTTGTAGGGATAGGTCCAGACTTCGGCCCTGTTGGCTCCGACGTCCTCGTTGCTTCTCTGGGTTGCCTGGGCCATCTGGCCGGGAAGGGCGATCGAACCCCAGTCGGTGTTCTGGTCGACATCGATCGAAACAGGACTTCCGTTGAGGAGGTACACCCGTGACCGGTCGGTGTTCCACGGCTGCTGGGAATTCTCTTTCCAGAAATTCTTGATGACGTAATCCAACCGGGCCCGGTACATGGCCTGCGCGTCCTGGGTCCGGGCCGCCCAGAAGAGTTCCTGGAAAGCCTTCCTGCTCTCCGTGGACAGCGCCCGGTAGGCCGTCCGTTCGAAATCCTGCATGATGATGTAATGCTGGGTGAACCAGGCGTCCTTGGTCGGCATGGTGTTGACGCCGCAGGCGGACAGGGCCAGGAGCGACAGAACGGCTGCCCCGATACATTTCTTCATGAAGGACCTCCCCGTCGAAAAGGCGTTCCGGGACAAGTATAGGCCCGGAGCAGAAACCCGTCAACAAGGTCCCGGCGCCCGACCCGGGATCCGCCGCGGGCCGAATCACCGCAGGCCCCGGAGTCCGGTTTGCCGAGGGCCCTCCGGCGGAAGTATAATGATCATCGAGACGGAACATGACAAGTCCCTCCTCATTCCCGCGAGGAAAAGTCCGCCGTGGCGGTTGGCTCATCCTGGCGACCGGCCTCGCGTTTTTTCTAATCCTCGAACCTCCGGCACCGTTTCCCGGCCCCGCTCCCCGGGAGCGCCAGGACCCGGCCAAGTCGCTCCAGCACGAAGTCTCGGTCGTGCTGAAGCTCATCCAGGTCAATGTCACGGACAAGAAGGGCAAGCCCGTCAAGGGCCTGACCCTCGACGATTTCAGCGTCACCGATAACGGCCGGTCGGTCGTCCTGACGGAATTCGAGAAGCATCTCCTCCAGCCTGCCCCGGCCGCAGCCGCCCCGGCCGGTCCCGCCCCGGCCCGGGAGGCCGCCGCAGTTCTCTCTCCGGCAACAAGGAAGTTCTTCCTCTTCTTCGACTTCGCCTACAATAACGCCCGTGGCATCATGAAGGCCAGGAAGGCCGCGCTGCACTTCCTCGCCGCCCAGGTCAGGCCGGAGGACGAGGTCGGCATCCTGACCTACTCGATGTTCAAGGGCGTCCGCGTGCACGAGTACCTGACGAGGGACCACGAAAGGATCCGCGATATCGTGGCCGCCATCGGCCAGAAGGACATCGCCGGCCGGGCCCAGGACCTCGAACAGCAGTACTGGATCCAGGCCCAGGAGCCTCTGGCCGGCGTACGCGACGGGATGAGCTCCGCCCAGTCCGAACTGCCCCAAAAGATCGCCGCGGCCCAGCGCGTCGAATCCAAGCGGGTCGCCCAGACGTTCATCGAAAGGCTGACGGCCCTGGCCAAGGCCCTTCGCAATATCCCCGGCCAGAAGCACTTCGTCTTATTCTCGTCGGGCATTCCGAGCTCCATCATTTACGGAAGCCAGGCCGGAAATCCTTCAGGCCCGGGCGGACGGGCGAAGTTCGACGCCGGCGACCGCACCCTGCGGACGCTCAATGAGGAGATGTACAAGGAGTTCGGCGCCGCGTCATGTGTCTTCTACGCCTTCGACACCCGGGAATCGGCCAAGGAGGCCGGCCTGTTCGACTACGACGCCTATACTTTCGAAACGGGCCGCCGGGGCCTGTTCGGGACGCAGGGTGTTTTTCAGGATTCGACGGACGTTTTCCGGGACGACAAGACGACCGGGCTCAACAGCCTGAAAAGGCTCACCGACACGACGGGCGGCAAGTACTACTCGAACATCAATATGTACGAGAGGAACCTCGACCAGGTCCAGGCCCTCACCGGAACATACTACGTCCTGGGCTACTCCATCGGAGAACGGGAAGACGGCCGCTTCAACGAAGTCAAGGTCACGGTCAAGAGGCCGGGCTGCGAGGTCCGGACCCAGTCCGGTTATTTCAACCCCAAGCCATATCGTGAGTTCACGCGGCTCGAAAAACAGCTTCACCTCTTTGACCTGGCCTTGAACGAGCGCTCGCTCGCCCGGCTGCCCGTGACGTTCGCCCTGACGATCCTGGCGTTCGAGGGCGGGGACGGCGCGGGCCTCCAGATCCTGGCCAAGGTCCCGGGCGAGGTCACTCGAAAATTCTCCGGCCGGCGCGTCGAGTATGTCGCCCTCGTGTTCGACGGAAAGAACGACATCGTCGACGTCCGCCGCCTCGAGACCAACCCGCGGCCGCGCAGCGGCCAGGCCGTCGTTTTCACTTCTGCGACTTCCCTCAAGCCCGGCGATTACACTTGCCGGCTGGTCATCAGGGACATGGAGACGGGCCTGAGCGCGGTAGGCTCGGCCCGCGCGGCCGTCCGCGCGGCGCAGGAGAAGGGCCTGAGACTCGGCACCCCTCTCCTGCTCCAGGAAGAGACCGGCGGCGCCTACCTCGACGCCGGGATACCGAAAGCCCGGACCTTCGTCCCGTGGGGAGAGATCTACGCCTTTGACCGGACCGTTCTCGCCCCGGTGGCCGGACGAGTGTCCAGGCTTACCCCCCGGCTTACGGCGGTCGTCCCCTACGTTGTCCCGGGCACCGCTGAACCCGAAATCGTCCTGTCGGCGAGCCTCATCAACGCGACCGGCGGCGAAGCCCTCCCGGTCGCCTTCACTCTCGTCGGAAGAAGCTGGCACAGCGCCGCGGAAACCATCAGCCTGGAATTCCCCCTCTCCGGACTGGCCCCCGGAGCCTACATCCTCTACATCAACGCCGAGGACCGGGTATCCAAGACCCGGGCCCACGCCCAGACCGCTCTGGTCATTTTCGAGGACTGAGACACGGGCGCCGGCGGCCCGGCCGGACCGAAATGGGCCGGGTTGGAGGCCCCCGGCAGACCCGAAAGAGTTCCTCCCGATGGACCGCTTTTCAACTCTCAATAAGTCCACATAATTATACTTAATCCAAAATATTGAATTAGTCCAAAAAACCGTAGAAATCCGCCCAGGGCCTTATATCTAAACAATTAATAACAAATTATTTATGAGCAATCTTGTATTGGCATGATACTTGCTATTCCAAATGTCAGTGACATGAGGGATATTTATATGTTTTCATACAAGGAGGCGAGAACTAGAAGACGAGCATGCATGAGGGATGAGGGATTGGGAAGGGGCAAGAGCGTTACGCTTTTGTTCGCGGGCGGTCGGCTCTCCCGCCGGCGACAGGCCGACGGAACCCGGGCCGTCCAGGGGTTGATATTATTAACATTTAGGAGGGATTTTCTTTATGACTAAAAGAATTGTCATCGCGATCCTCGTGCTTTTCATGGCCGGGGTCGCCTTCGCCCAGGGACCTCCGACC
>CAZZCH010000061.1:0-20992 GCA_964652895.1 uncultured Eubacteriales bacterium | reverse complement strand
GTTTGAGCTTGAGGTCCTCGGCCTTGTAGACGATCCCCATCCCGCCCCGGCCGATTTCCTCGAGGATCCGGTACTTCCCGGCGATGAGGCTCCCCGCCTTCAAGACATGGATGGGCGTCCCCAAGGTCTTGGTCAGTGAAACCGGCTCAAGTCCCGCCGGCCCAAACGATGTCCCGCACTTGCTGCAGAACTGCGAATCGGCCGCGTTCTCGGTCTGACAGCTCGGGCATTCCATGGCACCGTCCCCCATCTCCTATGGCCGGATGTTATCACCGGTCGAACGGCAGGTCAACCGCG
The DNA here is from genome assembly GCA_964652895.1 of uncultured Eubacteriales bacterium. Classification (GTDB taxonomy): domain Bacteria; phylum Acidobacteriota; class Aminicenantia; order Aminicenantales; family Saccharicenantaceae; genus RBG-16-66-30. The sequence goes on along the minus strand of CAZZCH010000061.1, from coordinate 20,695 downwards.
ATAGTCTACCTATCCTTTGTGCCCAAATTGTGCCCCACTCCGCGATTGGCAGCTGGTTTACGATCGTCGATCCGGAGCCTTAAGGGGATGACCGGTCGAAAAGCCGATATTTTTTTGGCCGGGCGTGAACCTTTTTGGCAGGAGATAAGTATTATTATTTAAGAGATATCAGTAGATGGAGGCTCAATGAAGCTCTTATCCCGGGGCGAGGAGATCATCCTCCTGGCCGTCTGGAGGCTCGAGGGCAACGCTTTCGGCATTTCCATCCGCGACCAGGTCTCTGACGCCACGGGGTACGAGTGGACCCTGGGCGCGATCTATGTCCCTCTGGATAAGCTCACCCGCAAGGGCTTTATCGCCAAGTCCTTCAGCCGGCCCACGGCCCGGCGGGGCGGCCGGAGCAAGGTCCTCTATCACTTGACCCCCAACGGGCGCGAGGCGCTCCGCGAGGTCCGGGAGATCCAGAAAGCCCTGTGGAAAGGCATCCCCGGACACGCCTTCGAGGAGGAGACATGAATCTCACCCGGCGGCTCATCCGGTTTCTCCTCCGCCACGAGGACGCGGAGGGACGCGGCTTTGAATTCGACGAGCTCTTCGGGGAGGCGGCGGCAGGACAGGGGTCCAAGTCCGCCCGCCGGTCTTGCCGTATCCAGTTCGTCCTTTCGCTCCCCGGGCTCATCACGAATTTCATTTTGTGGGAGGCGGCCATGCTGAAAAATTATCTGACGATCGCCTGGCGGAACATCGTGAAATACAAGGGGATTTCCCTCATCAATGTCGCCGGCCTGGCCCTGGGAATGGCCTGCTCCCTGCTGATCTTTGTCTGGGTCGACGGCGAGATGAAGGCGGACAGATCCCAGCCGAAGGCGGATCGGATCTTTCGGCTGGAGGAGGGCGACTGGGCCGACCTTCAGACGTCGTATCGGAAAGTCCTCGGAACCTTCCCGGAGGTCGAAAAATTCGTCCAATTCAGCTCCTGGGAAAAACCGGTCTTTCGGGTCGGGGACAAACTCTTCGATTCGAGGGAACTCGTTTTCGCCGACGACGCGGTTTTCGATGTCTTCGCATTCACGTTTCTCCGCGGAAGTCCTGATTCGGCCTTCGCGGACCCGTATTCGCTCGTCCTTTCCCGAAGCGAGGCCGAGAGACTGTTCGGACCCGAGGATCCGATGGGCCAGACCGTTGTTCTCGACAACACCTTCCCCTTCACTGTCACCGGGATCGTCGAAGACCCCGATGACTTTCATCTCGAATGGCGGGCGATGGGCCCCTTTAAAAGCCTGCCCGCTCTCAAGCGGCGGCCGACTTTCCTCAGCGAGCATAACGACAACTTTCCGACCTACCTTCTCCTCCGGCCTCAAACGAACGCGGCCGCGCTCACAGAGAAACTCGCTGCGGCCATCAACGCCATCCGGGGAGGCGACGGACCCCGCAAATTCAGCCTCCGTCCGTTTCGGGACATCTATTTCACCCGGGATGCGGCCGTAAGGGAGAAGGGGGTCAAGCACGGAAACATGCCCCTCGTCATCCTTTTCTCGGCCGTGGCCGTTCTGATCCTCCTCATCGCCTGTGTTAATTTCATCAACCTGGTCACGGCTCGATCGTCATCAAGGGCCAAAGAAATCAGCGTCCGGAAAGCGGCGGGCGCCGTCCGGAAAAACCTCGTCGTCCAATTCCTGGGCGAAACGTCGCTCACGGTCTTGGCTTCCCTGGCCCTGGCCCTCGTCCTCGTCGCCGCGCTGCTCCCATCCTTCGCCAGACTGACGGGAGAGCCCCTGGAGATCGATTGGACGGCCGGCCTATGGCTCGGCGGTATCCTTGCCGTTTTCCTGTTCACGGCCCTGGCATCGGGGCTCGGTCCGGCCCTCTATCTGTCCTCTCTCGAGCCTGTCGCTCTTATGAGGGGGAGACTCGGCCGGCCGGGACGCGGAGCTTCGTTCCGGACGGTTCTGACCGTTTTCCAGTTCGCCGTGGCAACGTTCCTGACGATCGGCGCGCTCGTCGTCCTTGGGCAATTCGACTATCTCGTCTCCCAGGGCCTCGGATTCAACCAGGAGCAGGTCCTTCTCGTTCCCTTGAAGGGCGAGCTCAAGGAATCCCCCCAGGTCCTGCGCGCCAGGCTCAAGGAAGGGAAGACCTTCGGCGAAACCAAGGGCGTCTTCAAGCAGCGCCTCCTCCAAAACCCGGATATCCGGGGCGTCACGTTCATCTCTCAATCCCCAGGGGAGCTGACCAACACCAACACCTGGGACGTTCGGGGAGAGGAAAGGCCGATGAAGATCATGCAGACCGACCCGGACTTCCTCGACGTCATGGGCCTCCAGCTCGTCGAAGGACGGGACCTTTCCTGGGACCGGGAGTCCGACCTGGGCCTGAGCTATCTCGTCAACGAAGAGGCCGTTCCTTTTCTCGGACTGAACCCGCTGTTCGGGGAGACATTCCAGGCCAACTTCGGACGAAGCCAGGTCGTCGGAGTGGTCAAGAATTTTCATTTTCAGTCGCTCCATCGGAAGATCGGGCCCATGGCCATCGTCTGGTTCGACAGCTGGACGGACACGGCCGTGATCAAGGTTACGGGGACGGATATCGCCGGGGCGATCGCCCACATCCGGAACGTCTGGGGGGAAGTCAACCCGAATGCGCCGTTCAGCTATGCGTTCATGGACGAGACCGTCGGGCGGCTCTACGCGGCGGAAGCCCGGTTGGGGCGAATCCTCAAAGTCTTCGTCGGCCTGGCCGTCTTTCTCTCCTGCCTCGGCCTTTTCGGCCTGTCCGCCTACATCGCCGCGCAAAAGACGAAGGAGATCGGCATCCGCAAGGTCCTGGGGGCGAAGGCTTCGGAAATCGTCGTCCTTCTCTCGAAGGATTTTTCCCGGTGGGTCCTCCTGGCGAACCTCTTCGCTTGGCCGGCGGCTTATTTCATAACCGAAAAGTGGCTGCAGGGATTCGCCTACAGGATCCGTCTCGGCGCCGGGCCGTTCCTTCTGGCCTCCGCCTCGGCCCTAGCGGTGGCTCTGTTGACCACGAGCTTTCAGGCCGTCAAGGCGGCCGCCGCCAATCCGGCCGCAGCGATCCGGCACGAATAGGAACCCCCGCTCCACGGCCGCTGTCAGAGCGACCTGTTGAAGACATAGGCCGGCGGACAACACCTCCGATGAAGCCGGCCCTCATTCAAAACATAAGGATGACCGGCTCGAACAGGCTATCCGGGCCGGGAAAACGTCCACCCGCGTTAACGTTCGATCCGAGAAATGGAAATGGCCTGAGGCAGACCAGAGGCTGAACTGTGCCCAAATTGTGCCCATAATTTGCCAGGAATATCAAAACGTATCTAAAGATATCGAACTCTATCGAAATCCAGAATGCCCCAAATGCGGCCTCTATTCAACGGTACTCTATTATTTTCTGCACGTTAGATTTTTCCGCCGCTTCCTGCACACGGGTGAAGGCAGAGGTTCAAATCCTGTCTCGCCCACCAGTTGACCTTCCGGCTTCATCGGGACGGCCAGATCCCCCCGTGGGCCAAACCATGAATGGCCTTAGCCAGGCCGTTTGTGACCCGCACCCCGTTTCTCGCTCATTCTGTCGGCAGCTTTTTGAATATGCAAGTCCATTGTTGACCGCCTCGAGATTTCGGCAACCTTTCTCCCCGGCCACGCATCTTAGATTGCGAAAGCCGCCGCCGGCCCCAGGTGGGGGCCGGGAGACTGAGAACGGAGGCCGAGCATGTTCGGAAATTACCTGCGATCCGCGCTCCGGATCCTAAGAAAGCAAAAGAGCTACGCCGCCATCAGCATCTTCAGCCTGGTCGTGGGGATGACCTGCTTCATCCTGCTGATGCTCTTCACCCGGTACGAGCTGGGCTACGACTCCTTCCACCGGAACGCGGACCGCATCTACCTCGTCGGCCAGGTCGTGCCCGAGTGGAACGTCATGGGGACCAACCGCATGAGCTCCACCTCCGGTCCCCTGGGGCCAGCCCTGGAGCGGGAGTTTTCCGGGGTGGAGCACGCCGTCCGCACCTGGCCCACCGAGGCCCCCCTGGGGTATGACCGGAAGAGCGTCCTGGCCCGGGGGCTGTTCGCGGACCGGGCGTTCTTCGAGATGTTCTCCTTCCCCATGGTCCTCGGAAATCCCGTCTCCGCCCTGGCCGATCCCTTCTCCGTCGTTCTGACCGAGAGCACGGCGAAGCGGCTCTTCGGGCCGGAGGATCCGATCGGTCGGGCCGTCATCCACGGCGGCGGGCGCGAATACAAGGTCACCGGGATCATGAAGGACCCGCCGCCGAACTCCCATCTGGCGTTCGACTATCTCCTGTCCTTCGTGACAGTTGGGTCACTCCGCAACGACCTCGACACGTCCTGGAGCATCCTGAACTATCTGAACTACGTTCAGCTTCGGAAAGGGGTCGATCCGGCCGCCTTCGAGGCCGGGCTGCAGTCCGTCATCCGCACCCACCACCCGGCGCGCGACCAGAAGCGGGTGTATTTCCTCGTGCCGCTCCGGAACCTGCACTACGAGACGGACGTCCACATCCCCTACTGGCGGACGGTGGACCGGGCGTTCGTCCGTCTCCTCATGGCCGTCGCCGGGCTCATCCTGGCCGTGGCCTGCATCAACTACGTCAACCTGGCGACGGCCCGGGCGACGGCCCGGGGCCGCGAGGTCGGCGTCCGGAAGACCTTCGGGGCCGACCGGCGCCAGCTGGTCGCCCAGTTCATGGGCGAGGCCGGCATCCTGGCCGCGGCAAGCCTCCTGCTCTCCCTCGTCCTCGTCCAGGCGCTGCTGCCGGTCTTCAACGGCCTGACCGGCATCCGTCTGCCCGCGGACACCCTCGCCAAACCGTCGGCCTGGCTCTGGATCCTGGGGTTGGGCCTCGCCGTAGGCCTCCTCTCCGGCGCCTACCCCGCGCTCGTCCTGTCGTCAATGAAGCCGGCGAACATCTTCCGGAGCGCGTTCGGCGCCCGCGAGGGCGGAAGGCGGCTTGTCCTCCGCAACGCCCTGGTCGCCTTCCAGTTCTTCGCCACTCTCACGCTGGTGGCCGGGACGCTGATCATCCGGAAGCAGCTGGACTACATCCGGACAGCGGACGTGGGCTACGACCGCAAGAACGTCCTGGCCCTGCGGCTCTGGGAGACGGACAGCCGGACCCGCTACCGGGAAATCGAGACCGAGCTTCTCCGGAATCCCGACGTCCGGGCCGCCGCCGTCTGCAACGTGGCCCCTGTCCGGGCCGTGGAGATGAACAATTTCATGGTCGAGAGCGATTCCGGGGAGATGGTCGAAGTCCCCCAGGTCACCAACTATTTCGTGGACCCCGGCTACTTCGACCTGTTCGGCCTGACCTTCGTCGCGGGCCGGGGCTTCTCGCCGGACGCCGTCGGCGACGTCCAGAACCAGGCCGTCATCAACGAGACCGCCGCCCGGATGGCCGGGCTGACCGACCCGGTCGGCAAGAGGATCGGCCGGGAAAGCGGGGAGCCGATGCGGATCATCGGCGTGGTCAAGGACATCCTCTACACCTCGTTCCGGTCGAAGGTGGGGCCGCTCATGTTCCTCCACCGGCCCGAGAGGGTCAGCTGGCTGTTCGTGAAGACGTCGGGCCGCCGCGTACGAGAGACGATCGCCTTCATCGAGTCGACGATCCGGCGGCAGGTCCCGGACTTCACCTACGACTACGCGGCCATGGAGGACATCTACGACCGGCTGTACGAGAGCGAGGACAGGCTTGGCGGGCTACTGACCGGCTTCGCCGTGGTGGCGATCCTGGTCGCCTCGGTCGGGCTGTTCGGCCTGATCTCCTTCGTCGTCGAGCGGAAGAGAAAGGAGATTGGGATCCGCAAGGTCCTGGGCGCGCGGGTCTCCGGCATTATGGGCCTGCTCGCCCGTGACCTGTTCGTCCTGATCGGCGTCGCCGGTCTGCTGGCCCTGCCCGTGTCGTACGCCTTCGGCCGCCGCTGGCTGCAGGGTTATTACTATCGGACCGGTCTGGGCGCCGGCGTGTTCGCCGCGGCCGTGGCGGTCGTGCTCGTCATCGCCCTGCTGTGCATCGCCCGGATCACGATCCGGGCCGCCCGCGAAAGCCCGTCCGTAAGCCTCAAGAACATTTGAGCGGCGGCTTCCCCCTCGCCCTCCCGCGTTCTCCGGCTACCCCGTGACATGTTCTGAGCCCGGATTTATAGTTACGTTAGACGGTTAGATGGGTCAACGGGAACAACGAGGCTCCAAACATGCCCTCGCGCCGGCGGCCGAAAATGAAGGTTGACATCCTCTTCCCCGGGTTTTAGAATCCCGTCAACAAAGGGAAAGGAGGATGATATCCATGAAAAAAGCCCTCTTGGTGGCGACGCTCTTCCTCTTTCTTGTCCCGGCCCTGCCCGGGGAGCGACAGGCGTATGATGGTTCGATGCCCGGGCCGGGGGGCGCGGAGATCCAAGTCCCGCGCATGAAGCCGGTGCCCATGACCCGCGCCATCCCGGTCGCCGACCTGACGGTGTGCGTCAGCAACGGCAGAACGCCTCCGATCGGCGGTAAAAGGGACATCCACGTCCGGGTGACGAACAACAGCGACAATCCGGTCCGCGGGCTCAAGCTGGCGTTCTTCGTGGAAGGCAAGGGCATAGAGAATTATGATATCGACGAGATCGGCGGGAAACGAACATACCTGAAGACCAGGAACCACAGTTGGTCGACGGTCGGCACCAAGAAGATCACCGCGATGGTTTACATGCCCGGCTATAAAGAGCGGGCCTTAGTCGAGGGCGCGTACCGGGTCAGGCTGGCAGGCACGCCATCCGATTCGTCCGGGGAGGGCGATAAGTGCTCCGACGTCAAGATCATGACCCCCGTCGATAAGGCCACGGTCGACCTGACGGTCTGCATCAGCGACGGCAAGACGGCCCCGATCGGCGGCAAGAGGGACATCCACGTCTGGGTCAAGAACAACGGCGACAACGCGGTCGAAGGGATCAGCCTCGTTTTCTATGTGGAAGGCAAGCCCATCACGACCCATGACATCCCTTCCTTGGGAGGGAAAACGACAAAGAAGATCACCCGGAACCACAGCTGGGCGACGGCCGGGACCAAGTCCTTGAGCGCCAACGTCCGTGTTTCCGGGCAAACCGGGCTGTGGTCCGTCAACGGCGCCTACAGGGTCAGGCCGGCGGGCTCGCCCTCCGATTCGTCCGGCGAAGGTATCAAGTGCTCGGACGGTTCCAAGCCCGGCGACCTGAAGTGACCCGCGACCTCACTCGCCGAACATCGATCTCCGCCGGGCGCCTACCGGGGAGCACAGAAGGCTCCCGTATTTCGGATCTCTTAGCGCATTGTAAATAGTCTAACGCTTCCGACTAAATATCGTGGAATCGCTCGGATAAAGGAGACAAATGAAAAAGCTGACATTGACGATCCTTATCATCGGGTTGGCCCGATTCGTTCTCGCCCAGACGGCTCTGCCCGACCTCAAGGTCAAACCGCTGCCGGTTTCATTCAAGAGCACGAGATACCCCCCCCATGTGGAGAACCAGGGCAACGTTTTCAGGCTGGCGCCGGGTGACGTCGTGACCATCTCGGTCGAAGTGTCCAACAACGGCCAGGCGGCGTCGGGGCCCTTCACGTTGAGCGTCGATCTGTCCGACAACATGGTTGGCACGACCGTAAGGCACAGGGTTTTCAAGAAAAGTTTTGCCGATCTGAACCCGGGGCAAAGAGACCGTCTATCCCAGGATATCAAAATCGAATCACGTGACGGCTTCATCGGATGCTACGCCGGGATCTTCGCTATGGAAAAAGAGGATCGGAACGCAAGCGATAACGGCGGGAACTTCGGCCCGATCGTCGTTTGGAATAGCAAAGTCGTCTCCGAATATTTACGCCCCGATCTGGAGATTAAGCTGACCTCGCCGGACGCTTCGCGCCGTCTTACCCGGACGGTCAGACTTCTGGCCGTGGTCACCAACAAAGGGGGGGTGGCATCGCCGATGACGGAGCTCCTCCTCCAATGCAAAGAGAAAGAGAATAAGGTGCAGCTCGTGCCTGGGCTGAAGCCCGGAGAGTCCTTCCGTCACGAATTCCAGCACAAATGGTACACTCTGGGCACAAAGAAATGCACGGCCCGAATCGACTTTAGGAATAAAATCGACGAACGGGATGAATCCAACAATCAGGCGGAGCTATCCGTGCACATCAAATGACCTCGGCCGGGCCCTTTCCTTAAAGCATCCAGAGCGCTGGGGACCGAGGGCTTCGGTTTTCTGATCAAGGGAAAATATAGGAAATTCCTTTTTTCGCCCGGCCCGATATCGCCGGCGGATCGTCGGACCGGACGGGCGAAAAAGCGCCCAAACGAGGCTAGCCCCTCCTCTCAAGATCTGTCGTTTTTGTAGGTATGTCGGATCCTCCCGGACCACGAATGCGGGGCAAAGGCTGAGAACGCCGGAAGGAAAATAGGGTCTCAGGTCCCTCATTCATACCGGAGTGAATCTACGGGCTTGGCGGTGGCGGCTTTAATGGATTGGTAGCTAACGGTCATCACAGCAATGAAAACGGTCAGGGCTCCGGCTATGACGAAAACGCCCAAGCGAATTCGGGTGCGATACAGAAAGCTCTGAAGCCACCCCTGTAAGAGATACCAGGCCACGGGCCAGGCAATAATGTTCGCCAAAAGAACAAGCCGGGTCAGATCCTTTGACAGGTGTATCACAATCCCTGAGACAGAAGATCCGAGCACCTGGCGGATACCGATCTCTTTGGTCTTCTGTTCAGCGTTGAACGAGGCCAGCCCAAAGAGTCCCAGGCAGGAGATGAAGATCGCAAACCCGGCAAGGTAAGTGAAGAGAGAGCGTGTTCTACGGACAGAGTCGAATTGCATTTCGTAAGCGGCATCCAGGAATTGATACTCAAAAGGAAAGCCGGGATTCAACCGCTCGAAGACGCTTTTGACTTGAACTAAGGTTTGGGGGATATTCTCCGGATCGATCTTCAAGAAGATGAACCTGAAGGATTCCGGAGTTTGGAGCAGGATGAGCGGCTCATCCCCCCGCCAGCTTGGGTTGGGGAGGTAGTCTTTGATAACGCCGATCACCGTGTAATTTCGGCCGCTATAAGGCCAAGACATCCGCGTACCGATCGGATCTTGCCGGCCAAGTAGTCCTGCCATTTTTTCATTGATCAGGATCTCTCCGGTATTGCCGGAATGATCGTCGTATTTGCGGAAGAATCGGCCCTGGGCAAGGGGAATTTCAAAAGCCTCCAGAAAATCGGAGTCGACGCTCATGTCTGTAATGAGAGATTTGAGCTCCGGATCTTTCCCTTCCCACTGCCAGCTTGTACTATTCGACCGTCCGCCCGTGGGATAAGTGGAACTGGCTGAAACCTTTGTGACTCCCGGGATTCGCAGGAACTCATTCTTTGCCGTTTCGTAACCCTCGAGCAGTTCCCCTCTGCTCGAGAAGAACACGAGATTCTCCATGTTGTAGCCCAGGTCCATGGTCTGAACATAGTGGAGCTGTCTATAGACACCCGCAGCTCCCGCGATAAGCCCGATGGCCACGCTAAATTGGATCACGACCGACACTTTGTGAAAACCGCTTCGTTCAAATGATGATCCCGCGTACTTCCTGATCATTCGAATCGGTTTGAAAGAGGACAGGAACAAAGCCGGGTAGCTCCCTGCTATCAAAACGGTTATCAGCGAGACCCCGGTCAGGAATCCCAAGAGAGACGGATTCCGAAGGAGTTCCAGCGTCAGTTCCTTCTGGAAAAGGATGTTGAAGACGGGCAGGCAAAGCTTGGCCAGGAAAACGGTCAGCCCCATCGAGATCAGGACAAACAGGGAGGTCTCGAAATAGAACTGTTTGATGATATCCTTCCGAAAGGCTCCCAGGACCTTGCGCATCCCGATTTCCTTGGAGCGGTTCCCGGACCGGGCCGTGGTCAGGTTCATGAAGTTGATGCAGGCAACGAGAAGGATAAAGGCCCCCAGGAAGCCGATCAAGCGGAGTTGTTCAATGCTTCCTCCTCCATCGCCTAGTCTGTAAAGATGGAATCCGGCAAAAGGTCGCAGGACCGGCACATATTCGTCGTTACCGTATGTGGCCACGACGAATTCTTTGATTTTACGGTTGAGGTCGATAAACGAACTCCCCTTCCGGAGCTGGACGAAAACGAAGAAATTTTGATTGGTAAATCCCTTCAGGTCAACTTCTTTGTGAATATTCCTGGCGTAAAATTCCAGTGGCATCAGGATGTCAAAGCGGAACGTGGAATTCCTGGGCACGTCCTTCATGACCCCCGTCACCTTCATGGGGAACAGATTGTCAACAGTAATGACCTTGCCCAGGGGATCTTCGTTTCCGAAATATTTTTTCGCTACCCGCTCTGATAGGACAAGAGAGGCGGGATCTTTGAGCGCGGTCTTGGGGTCCCCGTCCGTCAACGGGAACGTGAACATCTCCAGGACTTCTGGATCTCCGGGGAAAACTCTTTGCTCCGAGAACGTTCTATCCTTGTAGCTGAAGCTAAAAGTCTGGTTCCCTGCGAGGAACCGGGCCGATTCTTCCACTTCCGGAAAAAGCTCTTTGAATAGCGGGCCCACTCCGGGAACCGAGGGCACCTGCAATTGATCTCCTTCGTTCTTACATTGGGCCGAGACGAAGTAGATGTCGTTGATCTTCTCATGGAATTTATCAAAGCTCAACTCGTCCTGGATCCATAAAAACAGCAAGACCACGCAGGTCATGCCGACGGTCAAACCGGCGATATTGATGAAGGAATAGCCCTTCTGGCGCCTGAACTTGCGCAGGGCGACTCTGAGGTAATTCCCCAGCAGGGCCGGCATGAAACGGGATGGCCGCCACGGCGATCGGAGGTCGAGTCTGTAGTCCCGGACCTTGCCGCATTCGGTGGCGAGGTTCTCGGCCCCTCCCACGCGTGCCGCGGCCTCGCGGAAAGCCTCCTCCTCCGGCATCCCTTCGCTCTTCAACGCGTCGACCGTATCCCGGAGGTGGATCTCGAGATCGGCGATAATTCCATCCTCGAGCGTTTCCTGCCTTTGTAAATTTCTTTTCCAAACGCGTATGGATTTCTCAAGATCGAACATGGTTACCCTCCCGCCGGTCACTTCTCGACCCGAAGCGGCGCGGCGAAGTGATTCAACGCTTTCCAGACGTTGCCCCATCCCGCCAGTTCGGAAGCCAGATCTTCGCGGCCGCGCTCGGAGATCCGAAAATATCGCCGCGGCCGCTGATCCGCGGACATCTCCCATTTGGAGGAGATCAGTCCATCGACTTCCATTCTCTGCAGAACCGGGTAGATCATTCCCTCCGTCCAGTCGATATTTCCCCCGGAAAAGCCTTTCACCTTCTGGATGAGGCTATACCCGTAATCTTCACCGCGCGAAAGGATGGCCAGGATGATCGGCCGGGTCGAAGCGGCCATCAGCGTTCTTGAGATCATTGATACCTCATTCGCGAATATACTTTCGCTCTCTATGCTTGCAATTTTCATGCCAAGGCCGGGGACCCGGTTCATGCCTGCTATTCCCTTCTGCAGTTCGGGAAGTGCCCGCGTTCGAACAACGGATGTCCACATCCGAACAGGCTGGTGATTCCCTCTATCAACACTCTGTCAGAGAAAAGCCCTTCAGTCCGGGCTCCTCCTAGGAGCGGACGGACGGCTGCATTTCGACCGCGAACGTCAGCCGGTTTTTACGCCTCCAGATCCCTGGCGACCGATTCGACCTCCTCGATGGTCAGGGGTTTCTTCTTGCCCAGGATGCGGTGGCCGTCCTCGGTGATGACGGCGTCCTCCTCGTTCCGGATACCGCCGAATTCCTTGTAGGCCTCGATGCGGTCGTAGTCGAGGAATTCCGGGAACTTCTTCTCGGCCCGCCACTGGTCAATCAAATGGGGGTTGAAATAAATGCCCGGCTCGATCGTGACCACGAAGCCGGGTTGAAGAGGGCGCGCCAGACGGAGCGACTTCAAACCGAACTGCGTGCTCTTGGGCTGTCCCTCGTAGCCTACGTAGACCTCGCCGAGATCCTCCATATCGTGGACGTCGAGGCCCATCATGTGGCCTTCCCCGCAGGGGAAGAAGAGGGCATGGGCGCCGCGCCGCACGGCTTCCTCGGTCTCCCCTTTCATCAAGCCGAGGTCCTTGAGCCCCTCGGCGATCTTCCGGCAGGCCGCGAGGTGGGATTCCAGATGCTTCACACCGGGCTTGAGGCATCTTTTCGCGGCCTCGTGGGCGGCCAGGGTGATCCGATAGATCTCTTTTTGCCGTTCCGTGAACTTCGGATCGACGGGCACGGTGGAAGAGAGGTCCGCCGCATAATGCCTAGCCGTCTCCGCGCCGGCGTCGAGGAGGAACATGCCGCCACTCCTCAGGACACCCGTATGGGCATGCTGGTGCAGGACCTCACCGTGGACCGTGGCGATGATGGGGAACGCGAGGTTTCCGCCCGAGGCCAGTGCGACCCGGTGGACGGCCGCGGCGATCTCGGCCTCCGTAACGCCCGGCCGGGACATGCGCATGCCCGTGAGGTGCATGTCGACTGTGACATCCACGGCTTTCTCGATCTCGGCGATCTCCTCGGGGGACTTGACGGACCGCTGGGCCACGACGGCCTTGATGAGCTCGACGGAAGCTTCGGAACCCGCCCGATCCGACCGTACCCCAAGCCACTCCTGAAGCTTCAGCTTGTTCTCCGGGCGATACGGGGGGAGGAAGTGGATCCTCCGGCCTTGCGCCCGGGCCCGGGCCAGGAGCTCGGCAAGCCGGGGCAAGGTCTCCGTGCGCTTCACGCCGACCTTCGCGGCCATCTTCCGAAGGGACGGCTGAGGCCCGGTCCAGACGAAATCCTCGACGGTCAGATCGTTGCCGTAGATCGTATCCGTGCTCTCATCGAGATCCACGACGGCCGCGAGGCCGGCCGCGTCGAGGCCGAAAAAATAGAGGAACGTGCTGTCCTGGCGGAAACGGTAGGTGTTGTCCGCGTAGTTCATAGAGCTCTCCTCGTTCCCCAGGAAGAGGATGAGTCCGGACCCGACCTGCGTTCTCAGACTGTTCCTTCTGGTCACGTAAAGACTCTGATCGAACATGTCGTCTCCTTTCCGAGCGGAGGGCTATGGTAACACGATTCCCGCAGCAATTCACCGGGCCCTTTTTCATCCTTGTCCTAACTCCGCCCCTGCTCGCCCTCTTCGCTCGCCTGAGCCGGGAGGGGAGAGAACCGTCGACCCCCGTCAAAATCTTCATCGGGATGCTCCTCACGGGAGCTGCGATGGGCACCATGGTCGCCGCCTCGCTTGCGGGCGGGAACAGGGACCTGAACATAATGTCCCCAGCGTGGCTCATCGGCACATAATTCGTCGTCACCGTTGCCGAGATCCTGATCTCCCCGATGGGCCAATCCTTTGAGTGAATTTTCCGGCCATATAAGCCTCCGGAGCTGGAGGCCGATAGCCCAAAGGCTGAAGATCCGTGCCCAAATTGTGCCCAAAATATGTCAGGAATATTAAAACGTATCTAACAATATCGAAATCCATCGAAATCCTGGAGCCCTTAAAAACGCACATTTTACATCGTATATCCATTATTTTCTGCGCGTTAGCTTTTTCTGCCGCTTCCTACACACGGTCAAGGGACGAGCCTTCGGCTCGCCACGCGCCCGTGCCCTATATCCACAGGAGAGTACTGCGGAAATGGACCCCCGGGCAAGCCCGGGGCCCCGGCCGCTGGTGAAGTCAGAGGTTCATGTCCTCTATCGCCCACCAAACATCTATCCGAAACGCCGTCCGTGCGTCTCCCCCTTGATTGCGCAAGGGGGATAAGTTCGACGGAAGTCTTGAAGGGCGTTTCGGCGAGTATCTGCCCGAAACGCGTTCCTTGGGGGATCAGGGCGCTACTCCCTCTTCACCGGCCCCAGATATTTATCCAGCCACTCCAGGCATTCCCTGATGAGCTGGTTCCGGGGTATGTTATGCCCCGTATCATAGAGGATCTGGCGTTTGTTCTCCTCGGGTGTTCCCAGGAGTTTGAACATCGGAAGCTGCGCGGTTTGATAAGGGAAAAAACTGTCGTAGCGGCCGTTCAGCATGAGAACAGGGATGCGGACCCGCGAGACGAAATGAAAAGGATCGACCTCCGGTTTCTGTTTTTGAAATCTGAACCCTGCGACGTAGAGAATGGCCGTTTTAAAACGCCCCCCTACCGCGATCATGATGCCACCCAGTCGCCCTCCCCAGCTGAAACCGTAGTAAGCGAGCTTGTCAGAGTTGATATCGCTCCGGCTTTCCAGATAGTCCAGAGACCTCCCGAGGTCCTTGGCCCATTGGATGACATGTTCTCTATAGGAATTCGTTTCATCGGGTACGCTGGAACCCAGGCCGTCCCCGCGTTCATATGTGCTCTTATAGACTGGAAACAAGAACGCCCGCCCGCTTTTCATGATGAAATCGAAGTTGCCGATGCCGAGGAATTCATTTTTACCGCTTGAAGGCCTGTTGATCGCCGAAGACCCCGGAAAATATACAACGGTCTGATACGGCGGCTTGCCGGACTTCGGCAGAAAAAGATTGGCCGTAACGCGCTCTCCGCCGTAAGCGGCGTCAAAGGAGACCTTTTCCTTGATCCAGTCCTTGTCGCTTTCGTCAACGGATTCCGTCCGGCCGCGCAGTTCTTTTTTATCGTACGAATACATGTTCAGATAAATACTGTAGACCTCATCCGAGACCGGGTTCTTGGTCATGAAATCGATATAGGGATCGTCGATCTTCGCTCGCTGGGCTTCCCGGTTATCATCCGTTCCGAGATACTTCATGCACCTGAAACCGTTGCCCGGGGACCGATCCCAGGACGGTTGCGCAAATGCGTAGTTGAACACGTAAACCTGATCGTTCCAGGCGCCGCCCAGGAGAAATCTCCAGTTGCCGCGGAGGTTCCAACACCATTCGCGGACATTGCCCGCCATATCATAGACGCCATAGGAACTCACGCCCTGAGAGCCGCCGGCTGGAGAAGTGTCGCGCTCGCCGAAATTGCTAAGAGGAATGATGTAATTGCTCTGCGGAGTATCCGCCGCCCTGTCCCAATGATAGATGGTCGGCAGGCTCTTCCCGGCGAATTCGGCGTAGGCCGCGGCTTCATGCCAGCTGATCCCGCCGACCGGATAATCGCCCCGGCCTTCGGGGAAATCGCTCATTTCCCAGATCGCCGGACCGGGTCTCCCCGTCCGATCCCTGAATTCGGCCATGGCCTGTTCAAAGGCGAGCGGCCTTCCATCCTTTTCGAAGGGCTGTCTCCAGTACTCCCTTTTTAGATAGCCTCCCTGATCAACGAACTTTTTGAATTCCCTATTCGTGACTTCATACTTGTCGATGAGGTAGTCATCGAGATCCTGTCCGCTCAAGTGATCAAGGCCTGCCAATCCTAGCACATGTTTCCCACCCGGGACTCTGACCATTCCCGGAGGCAGGCTCCCCTTTTCGTCCAGCGTCCTCTCGATCACGGATACGGAGCCGGCCACCGATAGCGCGGCCCCATCGACGGGTTCATACCCGTCTTTTTCGATCCTCCAGCGACGATATCCGGGAGAAGTCCTCACTTTGTCGATCGGCGATCGACCGATGTGCTCCCAGGCACTGTCGATCTCATCATAAAGATAGACATCGGCCCCCGGAGGGACTGTATGGAAGGAAAAATCCCGTTCAACCTGCGGCAGCAGCTCCAATAAAGGCGGGTCCCGGGGGATGACTTTTTTGGCCTGTTCAGCTAGGCGAAAGGCCGCGGCGAGTTGCTGGCCGTCCACGAGCTTCCTGATCTCGGGGACAGCCACATCTCTGGCCCATCGGATTCTGGCCTGGCGATGGATAAGCCAGATAAGCCCGAGAGCCATGGCGGCAATCGTCAACGCCGCCGGGACGGCCACGGCGGGTTTCCGGATGAGCCGGAGGAATGAACGGAAACTGAAAGCTCCCGTTCCGGCCGCCGCCAAGCTTTCCCGGTAACTCCTCAGGTCATTCAACAGATCACCCGCGGACCCATAACGGTCTTCAGGCTTTTTCTTGAGACTCTGGTCGATGATTCGTTGAAGCTCCAGGGGAACATCCGGTTTAAGGGCCCTCAGAGGCTTAGGGTCCTCATGCACGACAGAGTAGAGGACCGAAGCCTCGCGTTTCCCCTTGAACGGGAGAACTCCGGAAAACATCTCATACATGACCACGCCCGAAGACCAGATGTCGGACCGATGATCGACTTCTTCTCCCTGAGCCTGCTCCGGGGACATATAGGCCACCGTTCCCAAGGTCGTTCCTTCTCTTGTCAGGAGAGGGCCCTCTTTGACCTTGGCCAGCCCGAAGTCCATGATCTTGGCCTGGCCCTTGCCGGTGATCATGATATTGGCGCTCTTGATGTCGCGGTGGATGATCCCCTTGTCGTGGGCCAGAGCGAGACCATCGACGACCTGGATGGCGATCTCCAGGGCCGCGCCGGCGGTGAGCGGCCCCTTGTTGATCTTGTCCCTGAGGGTCTCTCCATCTACGTACTCCATGGCGATGTAGGGACGCTCTTCACTCTCCCCGACCTCATGGATGACGCAGATGTTCGGATGGGACAGGGCCGCGGCCGCCTGGGCCTCGAGGAGGAACCGTTTCCGGAGCTCGACGGAATCGGCCAGTTGCGGAGGAAGGAACTTCAGGGCCACATCGCGCTTGAGCCTGATATCCTCCGCCCTGTAGACGATTCCCATCCCGCCGCGACCGATCTCCTCGATGATCCGGTACTTCCCTGTGACAAGGCTATCTTTCGAGATGATAGGAAGGGGCGTGGCCAGGGTTTTTGTCAGGGAAGCCCGTTCAGGCCCAGCCGTTCCAAGGGGCGTCGCGCAGTAGCTGCAGAAGTGTGAATCTTCCTTGTTTTCGGCATGACAACTCGGGCATTCCATGGAACCCTTATCCTTCCCGTTGCCCGGATATTATCATCTCCGGAGAGGAAGGTCAATCATAGCTGGGTCCGCCCCGGCTTGCCGGTCGAATTCGAGCGGTGAGATCGGGCTTGAACGCCTGCCAATCATGCCCGGGCTCAAAAAGCGCCTGGCGAGGGAACGTTCCGTCATCGTTTTTCGTCATCAATGGAGAAAGAAAAAGTCCATGCCCGCCAAAAGCCGCCATTTTCTCATCCGTTTCGTCGCTGTCCTGTTCGTTCTTTCCCTTCTCCAAGCCAGCCCCGTTCAGGGGATCAGAGCGGATGACCTAGCTAAGAAATATCCCGAAGTCGCGGGCATTTACGAGATGACCGTCCCCGGCCAAGGGGTGGTCGCCGTTCAAGTCTACTTCAAGGATGGAACGCTCCGCACCGTGGAAGCCGGCGAGTCGGAATCCACGCAATTCGATCCCGTCGAAGGCCGGGAGCTTCAGTTCGTCAAGGTGTCCCCCGAAAAGGGGACATTCCAACTCGAGCTTCTCAAGGACGAGCACGGCCGCTATACGCGGTTCCGGGTCGTCAACGAGAAGCTCAAGCTAGACGTGGCGGGGGTCAAAAAGGCGGAATTCGATGACGCCAAGGCCGACCCCGCTTCTCCCAGCGACCGCCAGGGCTATTTCGAGAGGCATTTCCGGAAAGCCGAGCACCAGGTTCCCATGCGGGATGGCGTCCGTCTTTTCACCCAGGTCTTCAGCCCGATCGACGAATCCGAACGCCATCCCATCATTATCTTCCGGACGCCCTACGGGATCCCCCCCTACGGCGAGGCGTTCCCCAATACGACCATGCCGTCCCTTCTCTTCCTGAAAGAGAATTATATCCTCGTTCTTCAGGACGTCCGCGGCATGTTCATGTCCGAGGGAAAATACGAATACTTCCGTCCCTACCGCCCGGACAAGACAGGCCCCGCCGACGTCGATGAGAGCAGCGACGCATACGACACCGTCGAATGGCTGCTCGGAAACGTCCCCAACCACAACGGGAAAGTCGGGGTTTGGGGCATTTCTTATCCGGGGTTCACCGCGGCCATGGCCGCTATCTCCGCCCATCCGGCCGTTTTGGCGGTTTCGCCCCAGGCGCCCATGGCCGATCTCTACATGGGGGATGACGGCCTCCACAACGGAGCGTTGTACCTCGCCCATTACGCGAATTATGCGTACTCGATGGGTCAGGCCCGGAAGGTGCCCACGACGGACCCGCTTCCCAGGCTTCGCTATCCCACGCCGGACGGGTATGCGTTCTTTCTGCGGCTGGGTCCTTTGAAGAATCTCACGGCCCAGGTCTTCGCCAACGCAAACTCGGTCTGGAACGCGACGATGGCGCACGAGACCTATGACGCGTACTGGAAGGAGCTGTCGATCTATCCCCACCTCCGCGACATCAAGCCGGCGATCCTGACGGTCGGCGGCTGGTATGACGCGGAGGACCTCGGCGGCACGCTCGGGATGTACAGAACCATCGAAAGGCTGAATCCGGACCTTCCCAATACGATCGTCATGGGCCCTTGGGCTCATGGCAGATGGAATTTGCTGTCCGGCAGCAGCGAGGATAGGGGTGTTTTCCCGTTCAGCGGGACAAGGGCCTATTTTCAGGAAAAGATCGAGTTGCCGTTCTTCAATTATTATCTCAAGGGGAAAGGGCCTTTGAACCTGCCAGAAGCGGTCGTCTTCGAGACCGGCACCGACCAATGGAGGACCTACGGGACCTGGCCGCCGGCGGACGCGACCGAGAAGACGCTGTTCTTCGCGGACAAGGGCCGGCTGTCCTTCGAGCCGGCGCCGGACGCTTCGAAGCCCGGCTTCGACGAATATGTCAGCAATCCCTCCAGGCCCGTGCCATATACGATGCAGACCGCCGCCCAGTATTACCGGGACTATTTCGTCGAAGACCAGCGGTTCGCCGCCTCCCGACCCGATGTCCTTGTTTACACCGGTGAGCCGCTGGCGGAAGACCTGACGGTCTCCGGACCCATCAAGGCCGAGCTTTACGTCTCGACTACCGGGACGGACGCAGATTGGGTCGTCAAGCTGATCGACGTCTATCCCGACGACTCGCCAGATCCCAAGAAAAATCCGGCGAACATCCGCATGGGGGGGTACCAGCGACTTGTCCGCGGGGACATCATTCGCGGCAAATTTCGGAACAGCTTCGAGAGGCCCGAGCCGTTCGTCCCGGGCCGTGTGACCAAGGTCGCCTTCGAGCTGCCCGATATCCAGCACGCCTTCCTCAAGGGACACCGGATCATGGTCCAGGTCCAGAGTTCCTGGTTTCCTTTGTTTGACCGGAATCCCCAGACGTTCTGCGACATCCGCACCGCCGGTGAGACGGATTTCCGGAAAGCAACGCATCGCGTTTATCATACGGCCCGATATCCGTCGGCCATCACGTTCATGGTCACGGCGAAGTGAGCGGCGGGATCGAGCCTTTCCGCCACAAACAACAGCCCCACGTAATCGGTTGCTCACTCTACAACGGCATGCTGTTTTAGCAAACTTCGATTTACATCAAAGAAGGAATTCTTCTAAGACGTCCTCAGACATGCCGCAACGAGAAGAACTATGCCCGAATTGTGCCCAAAATACGTAAGATGCTTCCCACACACGGGTGAATTCAGGGGTTCAACTCCTCAATCGCCCGCGAGACTTCCCCTCCGGGCGCCCATCCTGGTGCGGTCGTCCTTGAGGGCTCATAGGGGATCAACGATCCCCATCCAAGGAGGCTTCCCTCGGAAAATCAGGGCGGCGGCGCTCAGAAGGCCAAGCCGATCGTCGCTGAGAGCACGCCGTTCTTCAGATCGATCGTTTCCAGGTCGGGGATCGCGAGCTTCTGGAGCCCCATCGTGTACCGGACGTCGATGTGGATCGAGCCGCCCAGCTGGAGGCCTCCGCCGAGGACGGCGCTGTAATCGGCCGCCGGCATATCATTGACCTCAACTCCATCCAGCACGGCTTTCAGATTGAAGCCGAAGGCCGGACCGGCGAAAACGAAAGGATGGAGACTGCCGGTGGGGATCCGGAGCTTGAGGAGGATCGGGATCTCGATGTAATCGAATTTGAGCTTTCCCGTCCCCGCATCCGCGCCTTTCATCGTGTAGAGGACTTCTGGCTGGATGGTCAGGACCCGGCCGAAGTTGAGCTCCAGAAAGATCCCGCCGCAGAAGCCGACCGTGCTCTTCCAATCGGAGAGGCCGTCGGTGAAGTCGCCGTTGACGTTGGCGATGTTAGCCCCGCCCTTGACGCCGAATCTCACGTCGGCGGCGGCCGTTTGCGGAAAGACGAGCATCGCCGCGAACGCGCCGATCGCCAGGGTTTCCCATAGCTTTTTCATCGGATCTCCTTTCCCGGGGGATGAACTCGGGGCCCATCGCCCTTGAGGACATATTGACGACCTTATAATGATTTTAACAAAATATCCGAGCTCTGCCAAGGGCCGGTTCATGATCCGCCCCCCCCGCGCGGAAGATTGAACCCGCCCCGTTCCCATGCTATAGTCGCCTCGGCCGGACGTCATCGAGCCGGATTTGGGAGGGAAACCGACATGACCATGGTACGGGAGAACAGGCGTGGTGCGCCGCTTGGCACGGCGGCGGGGCTGACGGTCCTTCTGGCCGTAGCGATCTGCGGGTACGTATTGGTGGCGCGGACGGACAAACTCCAGGGTGCGGGCATCCGCAGCTCGACCTATGGCCGCCCGAACGACCCCGGCCCGGGGTATT
>CAZZCH010000060.1:0-21021 GCA_964652895.1 uncultured Eubacteriales bacterium | reverse complement strand
CATGGGTGTAAATCATGTAGGATGCCCTTTCTTCGGAAACGGATGATATACGGGATTCTAGACCGGCCCGGTCGAGGTGTCAATCCTGGATATTCTTCTGTCAAAGCGACGATCGAACCTGTCAATCGACACGTTTGAGCTGGACAGGGACGCCGATCATGACCTGGGGACGTCCCTTGTAGAGCTCGACGAGGCCGGTCGCCTCGACCGTCCGTCCGGAGAAATCGAGCGAACCGGGGAGAGACTTGAAGACTTCGAACGGGATGACCGCGTCGAACTCCGCCCCATCGGCTTCGAGGATGTGGAAGCTGCCGCGCTTGAACGAACGCCGGCAGCGGAAGCGGACGGTCAGGATCTCACCGGGATGGCGGCCGGCTTCCGGAGCGTCGATCACAGGGTACGGATCCTTTTTCCAGAGGCCCCGGCCGGTCTGGCGGGCCACGGCCTCGGCCGCCTTGAGGTCTCTTTTCCAGGTTTCATCGAACGGGAACTTGAGATAGGCGTGAGCGTAGCCCTCCCGGACCAGAGTTTCGTTGAACATCTCCCCGTCCGCCGTCCGGATATAGGCCAGGAGCCGGCCATAGACGTCACGCTCTTCCGGACCCGGGAGGAGATCCACGGTGGACTGGAAAAGCCGGGTGAAGGTGAAACGCTTGGCCAGGAAGGCCATGAGCCGGACCTGTTCCCGGGCATCGTCGAGCTCGGGAGAGTCGACGCCGATGAGACGGACGCGCTCGTCCTTTTGGCCGGCCAGCCGGACCCGGACCGTGTCTCCATCATAGACGACGGTGACCGTCCCTCTGAGCGGTTCCTCGGCCGGGGCGGACAACGACGAAACCGGGATGAGGATCGCGGCGGCGATGACGAGGGCCGAAAGGGCGGACCGAACGGGACGGATATCCCTCATCCGCGAACGAGCTCCCGCGCGGCCTGGACGATATGCGAGGCGCTGATGCCGTACCGTTCGAGGAGCTCGTCCGGTCTTCCGGACCTGGGCATTTCGCGGACGCAGAGATGTTTCCACGCGGCTTTTCCGGCCAGGGTCCCGGTGACCGCCTCGCCCAACCCGCCGCCGGCGTAGTGGTCCTCGACGATGATCGCCCGGTGGCCGGTTTCCGCGACTTCCCGCCGTATCGTCGACTCGTCCAGCGGCTTGACGGAATAGGCATCGATGACGCGGAGACCGAGGCCCTCTTTTTTAAGCTCGTCCGAGGCCTTGATCGCTTCGTGGAGCGTGATCCCGGCGGCGATGACCGTTACGGCGTCCCCCTCCCCTTTTCGCAGGACCTTGGAGCCGCCGATGGGGAACGTCTCTCCGGCCGGATAGAGGATGGGCATCGCCGGTCGCGATGTCCGCAGGTAGACCATGCCCCGGTGCAAGGCCGCGGCCGCCACACATGCCTCCGACGAAACCGCGTCGCCCGGGTAAAGAATGACACATCCGGGGATGGGCCGGAACATGGCCAGGTCCTCGAGACCCATCTGGGAGGGGCCGTCCTCGCCGATGCTCACGCCGACGTGGGAGCCGCAGACCTTGATATTGGAAAAGGAATAGGCGGCCATGCGGAGCTGGTCGTGGGCCCGGGTCAGGAAGGCGGCGAAGGTGGCTATGAACGGGATATACCCTTTGGCCGCGAGGCCCATGCCCACGCCGACCATGTTCTGCTCGGCGATGAACATCTCGAAGGAGCGTCCGGGAAAAGCGTCGAAGAACTTGTCGGCGTAGGTCGAGTTTTTGACGTCGCCGTCGACGGCCACTACGGACGGATTGACCCGGCCCAGGCTGAGGAGGGCGTTCCCGTAGGCCAGACGCGTCGCCGTTTTTTCCTTATAGTCCGTCCGGGGGAAGTCGGAGGACGCGGCCGGTTTCTTTTTTTGGAAGGGCTTCGGTTTGTGGATGAATTTCCGCGCGTCGACGTCGGGGAGGCAGCCGGTCTCCTCGAGCGCCCGGGCCAGCTCGTCGGTCTTGAGCGGCCTGCCGTGCCAGCCGTTCTTGTCTTCGATGAAACTCACACCCTTGCCCTTGAGGGTCCGGGCCAGGACGGCCGTTGGTTTGCCCGCCTTCCCCGCCTCCTTCAGGGCGGCGAGAATCCGGTCGATCTTGTGGCCGTTGATGACGACGGCTTCCCAGCCGAAGGCGCGGAACTTGCGGGCCAGGGCGGCCAGGTCGTGTTGGTGCATGGTCGGATCGGATTGGCCGAGCCGGTTGACGTCGACGACGGCGACGAGATTGCGGAGCTTCCCGTAGGCCGCGGCGTTGGCCGCCTCCCAGACTTGGCCCTCGGCGCATTCGCCGTCGCCCAGGAGGACGAAGGTCCGGGCCGGCGACTTGTCGAGCCGCTGGGCCAGGGCCAGGCCCACCCCGACCGACAACCCCTGGCCCAGGGAACCTGTCGCCGCCTTGACCCATTTCATCCGCGGCGTGGGGTGGCCTTCGAGGTCGCTCGAGATCTTCCTCAGGTCGAGCAGGTGTTCGAGCGGAATGATGCCGGCCTCGGCATAGACGGCCCAAAGGAGCGGCGCCGCATGGCCCTTGGTCAGGACGAACTCGTCATTGGCCGGGTCGAACGGGTCCTTGGTGTTCCAGCGCATTTCTCCGAAGAATAGACAGGCCGCGATGTCGGCCGCGGACAGGCAGGACGTCGGGTGTCCCGACCCGGCAACGGTCGTCATGCGCAAGGAGTGGATGCGCAGCCGCGTCGCTATTTTGCCGAGGTCGTCGATTCTGGCCATGGGGTGTTTCTCCTCAAAGATCCTGGGACATGTCCCTCAGGGGGGGGATGATAGCACGAAACATCCTGAGGGCAAAGACGGGGGGGGGATTTTTCAGGATCGGCTCCTCGCCCAGAAGGCCGATCCCTAACCCTTCTTATTTCCCGGCTTTCTCCAATACGGCTTTTTTCAGGCCGGGAGCAATTACGGCCTCATGGGCCTCGGCCTGGGACAGGAAATTGCGGGCCTCGTCCAGCCGCTTCTCCATGAACAGGAGGTTGATAAGGTTGTTGTAGGCCTCGCCATCGCGAGGATCGGCGCTTATAGCCTTAAGGTATTGGGCTTCCGCTTCCGGCAACCGCTTCTGCCGGAACAGGCAGTTCCCGTGAAAATAGAAGTAATTGGCCGGAATCGGAGAGATCTTCTTGCCCCGGCCCATTTCGTCCAACCTCTCTTCCTTACTCAGTTTTTCCTTGGCGTCCTGGGCAGCCTTGCCATATCTTTCGACCTGACAGGATCCCCTCCTGTCGGCCGCATCATAGGCCGCCGCCGCTTCGCGGGCATTGTCGATCAGGCTGCTCACGCTGTCCAGTTGCTCCTTCATCTTCTTTTGCTCCAACACGGAGGCCGCTTCAGTCATTTTGAGATACCCCTCTTCGGCCGCCTGAACGTGCTCGAGCGCTTTCTCGAACTCCCCCTTCTTGTAAAGAATCTGCGAGAGGATGAAATGGGCCTCTTGATGCTCCGGCAGCCTCTTCAGGCAGAAGAGAACATCTTTTTCGCATTTTGTCAGATCACCCTTCTGGAAAGCTATTTTGGCTTTCTCGATATGGCCGGAGAGTATCGAGTATTCGTTGAGCAGAACGAAATTCTTGTCTTGGGCGGGAACGGCATGAGCAAGGGCCCAAACCGCGAGCCAAACTAGAAAGACTCCACTTTTTTTCATGAGATCTTCTCCCCTATTTGAATAGTAGGGAGAAAACCCCACGGTGTCAATCGAAGAGTAATGATTTCCTTCATCCCTGGCATATTGAATTCCCCCTCTCGGCGCTGAGCCTTTCCTCCTCA
This sequence comes from uncultured Eubacteriales bacterium, assembly GCA_964652895.1. Taxonomy (GTDB): domain Bacteria; phylum Acidobacteriota; class Aminicenantia; order Aminicenantales; family Saccharicenantaceae; genus RBG-16-66-30. Next base: position 17,241 of record CAZZCH010000060.1, on the reverse strand, counting down.
CCGTGCCGATACCGTACCTTTGGCCGCGCGGCAATGAACCGTTACAGGATCGGCCAGAATCTCGGCAGGAAGAGTTGCTCGTAGAGGGCCATCGCATAGCGGTCGGTCATCCCGGCGATGAAATCCCCGGCCCGGACGATGACCGGGTCGCCCGCCGGGTAGTCCTTGATGTACTCCTCGGGCTTCTCCATGATGTAGGCGAAGAGGTCCCCGATGATCTTCTCCGTCTTGCGCAGTTCGTCGCGGGCCGAGGAGTTGAAGTAAACGTTCTGGTAAAGGAACTCCCGCAGTTCGAGGACGGCCTTCATGATCCGGTCGCTCATGGCGATGCGTTCGAGTTCGGCGCCCAGGCTGGCCTCGACGACGTCCATGACCATCCGGTCAATGCGCGTCGCGTGCCACTTGCCCAAGACCCGAACGAGCCCCGCCGGAATGTCCTCCTCCCTGATGATCCCGGCCCGAAGGGCGTCGTCGATGTCGTGGTTGACGTAAGCGATGACGTCCGAGACCCGGACAATCTGGCCTTCGAGCGTCGAGGGCATGTCCTCCGGATCCGCGTCGAAGATCTCACCCCGGCCCTTGGAATGCCGTTGGATACCGTCACGCACTTCGAAGGTCAGGTTCATCCCCTTGCCTTCGTATTCGAGTTTCTCGACGACGCGCAGGCTTTGTTCGGCGTGGTGGAAGCCGAGGGGGAGAAGCTTGCTGAGCGTCTCCTCGCCGGAGTGGCCGAAGGGCGTGTGGCCGAGGTCGTGTCCCAGGGCAATGGCCTCGGTCAGCTCCTCGTTGAGGCGAAGGGCCCGGGCGATCGTCCGGGCGATCTGGGAGACCTCGAGGCAGTGGGTCAGCCGCGTCCGGTAGTGGTCCCCGAAAGGGGAAAGGAAGACCTGGGTCTTGTGCTTGAGCCGGCGGAAGGACTTGCAATGGATGATCCGGTCCCGGTCGCGCTGGAAATCCGTGCGCAGGACGTGCGGAGCCTCGGCCCTGACCCGGCCCTTGGACCGCGCGCTGAAGCAGGCCTTGGGCGACAGGAACTCTAATTCAGTTTTTTCCAGCTCTTCGCGAATGGTCACGGGTTCTCTCTCTCGCCCGCGCCGATTATATCAAAAAACAGCCGGCTGCCGCCAGCGCCAAGAGGGGGTCAAACCTACCTTTTACCCGAAAACGGGTAAAAGGTAGGTTTGACCCCCTTTTATCCCCGCCTGTGCTAGAATGTGGCCGATGAGCACACAGATTCGCGCCAACGTCAAGGCCCTCCTGGCCGAACTTCCGCCGGGCGTCGAGCTCGTCGCCGCGGCCAAGACCCGGACCGCTTCCGAGATCCTCCAGGCCCTCGAGGCCGGCGTTAAGATCATCGGCGAGAACTACGTCCGGGAGGCGGCGGACGTCTTCCCGGCGATCGGCGGGCGGGCTCGCTGGCACTTCATCGGCCATCTGCAGACGAACAAGGTCAAAAAGGCCGTCGAGTTCTTCGATCTCGTCGAGACCGTGGATTCGACCGCCCTCGGGCGCGAGATCGACAAGCGTTCGGCCGCGGCCGGTAAGACGATGGACGTCCTCGTCGAGGTCAACAGCGGACGCGAGCCTCAAAAATCGGGCGTCCTGCCCGAGGAGTCCGAGCCCCTCGTCTGTTCGCTCGCGGCCCTCCCCCATCTGCGCGTCCTGGGGCTCATGACGATGGGCCCGTTCGAAGGCGACCCCGAGGATTCGCGCCGCTATTTCCAGGAGACGCGCCGCGTTTGGGACGCGCTCAAAACCCTGAGCATCCCCGGCGTCGAGATGCGGCACCTGTCCATGGGCATGTCGAATTCCTGGAGAGTGGCCGTCGAGGAAGGCGCCACCATGGTGCGCATCGGCACCGGCATCTTCGGGCCGCGGATCTGAAGCCTCGGAAAGCGCCCTACTTCGTCCCTTCTTTTTCCTCGGCCTCGTCGAGGGCTTGCACTTCGGCTTCGCCCAGGGCGATTTCGGGCTCGATCCCCTTCAGCCGCCTCAAGTCCTCGATCTTCTGGAGGGGCCTTTCGAGCTTGTTGCGGCGGGTCGTGGACAGTTTCTGGAATTCGTCCCGAGCATCCTCGAGCTTCTTGCCCATTTTGTCCATGGACTCCCGGAACTTCTCCCACTCCTTGTTGAAGCCGCCGATGAGCCGGAGCATGTCGTTGGCCGCCTTGGCCGTGCTGAAGTTGTCCATGGCCTGGCGGATGACGGCCAGGATGGCGAAGAGCGTGAACGGGGAGCAGAGGATGACCTTGCTCCTCAAAGCCTCGTCGATGATGGCGGGGTCGTTCTGGTTGATGAAGGCATAGACCTGTTCGTTGGGGATGAAGACGAGGACGTAGTCCAGGGTCTCATCGTCGGGGTTGATGTAATCGCGGGTCGTGACTTCTTTGATCCGGTTCCGGACGTCCCTCAGGAACTGGCCCTTTTGGACCTCGCGCTCCATGTCGTTCTCCGTCTCGAGATAGCGAAGATAGCTGTTCAGGGGGAACTTGACGTCCATATTGACCTTTCGGCCATGAGGCAGATGGAAGGTGTAGTCGGGACGCGACCCCGCCCCTTCGAGGGCCTTCTGCCTGAGGTAATTGACGCCCTCGATGAATCCGGCCAGCTGGAGGACGTCCTCCGCCATCCGCTCGCCCCACATGCCCCGGGCCTTGGTGCTGACCAGCGCCTGGCGCAGGTGGTTGGCCGTGTCTTGGAGCTTGGCCGTTTGTTCCGCGGCCGTTTTCAGGTGGGCCGACAGCTCACCGTATTTCTGGACGCGTTCCCTTTCGAACCCGGCGACGACGTCCTGCATTTTCTGGAGGTCGCCCCGCATGGCTTCGAGGGTCTGGTCGATCAGCTTCTTTTTCCCCTCGAGGTCCTTCTCGCCGGACTGGGTCTGCTGGCCGAGCATGGACCCGGCCAGCTTCATGAACTCCTCCGAGTTCGTCTTCAGGGCCGCGAGGGACAGCGAGCCCATGGAATCCTTGACCCGGCCGAGGATAACCTCGATATCCTTGATCTTCTCGCTCTCCGTCTCGCTGACGAGCTCGCGGGCGATCTCCCGCGCCTCTTTCCTCTTTAAAAGCTGGATGATGAGGACGATCGCTGCGCCGAAGACGCCCCCGCCGATGAACAGATAAACACCCGTCATGTGTCGACTCCTTCTTCGCCGCCCGGCCCTTCCCCGCCCTCCGCCTCGTCCATGGCCCGGTCGACTTCCTCGTCGAAGTCCTCGCCCGCCTCCTCGCCCATCTCCCGACCCATTTTCTTCATCCAGCGGGCGACGCTCTTCGGGTCCTTCTCGTCGAGCCCGGCCAGGGACGAGGGATCGGCCAGGCTTTCGAGACGGCTTTCCTCGGACCGCCGGACGGCAACGCGGGAGACGAGTTTGGCCAGGTTCCTCCCGCCGCAGTGCTGGCACACCGGGTCGATCGCCGCGTTGACCGACAGCGTCACGATCGTCGTCTTCCGGCGGCAGTCGGCGCAGCGATATTCGTAGATGGGCATGTCTAGATCAGGATCCCGTCGCTGAAACCGAGCTTGATGAGCTCGATCCGGTTCGGGTCGCTTACGCCCAGGTGATGGCGCGTGTCGGCCAGAGAGATGTGGTGCGGAGTCATCTGGAGCGGCCTGTCGTCGCCGAAAAATTCGCGCCTCTTCGCCTGGATGATGCGCAGACCGGTGGCGTCTGCGGCGACGGGGTCGCGGCTGACAATGAGCCCTTTGTATTCCCAAGTGTATTCCTTGGCGTAATGGTGCGGCCCGACACCGTGGAAAAGCGGCGTGAACATGACCAGGACGTTGAGCCGGGTTTTGCCCTTGACGGCCGGGAGGTCCCAGAGCGTGGCCAGGTCGGCGCAGGTGTCGCCGTGATAGTCCGACGGCCGGGGGGCGAACATGATGTAATTCTTGATCAGGCTCCCGACGCCCGACCAGTGATGGCTTCGCATAGGGCGGGCGTTGACGAGTGCCGTGGCGTTCCGGAAGACCGGGTTCCGCAGGACGCCCTGGTCGTCGATGGCGATCCTGTCCTCGGTGACGCCCGCGTCCATGACCCGTCTCTTGATGGCCTGCTCGACTTCGGCCGTCGTCGGGATGTAGCGCCAGGCGTTGGTCTTGATGCCGACGACGTCCTCGGCGCGGATGAGCGTCTTCCACGCCTTGACGGCGTCACGCTCGGCGAGCAGGGCGCCGACGGCGTTGTCGAGCATCCGCTGAACGACCTCGGCCTGAGGAGCGCCGCCCGGCCCGAGCGGGCTCGGATCGCGCACGAGGACGACACGGACCTTCTCGGCGGGGCCCGCCGCCGCGCCCTTGAGGGCCGGCAGGAACGCTCCGGCCAGCGGGGCGACCGACGCAACCTTCAGGAAATCTCTGCGGGTGATCATCTTGCGGCTCATGGTTTTGCAGCCTCGCTATTTCTTTTTCGCGGTTTCGATCAGTTCCCGGACGGACGCCAACTGATCTATGGCGAACTGTTCCGAATCCGCGCTAAATACGACGATGACGATGTCCCCCGCTTTGGCGGAAGCGGTCCATCTCTTGTCCTCGGTCCGGACGATCCCCGATTTCTCGGCGTCCGGCATGTAGTTTTTGGCGAAGGACCCATAGGCCCGGGCGGCCTTAGCGCCGTCCGGATAGCCGACGACGAGGATATAGCTATGGCCGCCGGCCGTTGAATAGGGCGCCAGGACGGCCAAGGCCGTTTGCTCGAGGAGAAGGATATCTCGATCGGCCACGAAAAAATGATAGTTGAGAACGGAATGATTGTGGAAGAAGCGGACCCGTCCGGCATCCAGGCCGTCGGCGGGCAGCAGCCGCAAGAGGTCCGGCGTCTTTCCTCGGCCGGGGATAGCATTGTCTATCCGCCGACCTAGCTCGAAAACGAGCCCCTTTGTCTCGGCCGTCTCCTCCTCGGCGTAAACGGAGAGGAAATACCGGTCTTTCCAGAACGACAGGAGCCCCGCTTTGTAATTCGATCCCTGGCCGACTCCGGCGTCCTCACCGTCGAGGTCGTGGGTGAACACACCGTAGGCGTCCTCCGGCGACCCCATGTCGAAAAGATCGACGACGATGTCGGGTTTGCCGTCCTTGTGGAAACGGCGGGACACGAGGAATTTCATGTTGTAGGACCGGTAGACCTCGCCCGCGCCGTCGATATAGTCGAATATCGTCTCGGCGTCGAAGGTCTGGTCGGCCTCTGAGACATACGGGCCGACGATCGGCGGGATGAACGCCGCGGCCCGCTGGACGTCGCGGGGGATCGGCTGGGTCATCAGGACGAATCCTCCTAGAAGGGCAAGACCGGCGGCGATAACGACAACCCTCTTCATTCCCGCCGATTGTATCACGCCGCCCCGGACGAGACAAGGGAACGGGGCGGACGGGCGGAGGCGTTTGCAAATTTCGGTGTTTCGGGGAATAATAGACGCGGTTCGCGTGATCCGATGATGTTCAAACGCACTACCAAAGGAGAGTCCGCATGAGCGAGAGCCGCTTGAAGTTCCCCGCCCTCCTCGTCCTGGTCCTCGCCGGCTTCCTCGCCGCCTGTTCCACGACGGCCGAAAACAGCGGCGTCACTCCCGTCGAGATCCCCGCGGCCTCCATGTCTTATATCGTGCTCGCCTGGAACGATCTGGGCATGCACTGCCTCAGCCCGACCTACGACCAGGAAGTCATCCTGCCGCCCTATAATACTCTCTGGGCCCAGGTTATCAAACGCGGCGACCCGCCCGAGATCGTGACAACGGGCGTTTCTTTGGAATACCGGATCGTCGACAACACGTATTCCTACGGCAAGGCGACGGCGTCGCCGCTACGCAGCTACGGGCAGTTCTGGGACAATTCCTTCGATCTCTTCGGCGTCTCCCTCGACCCCGACACGGGCCTCAACCTGGTCGACCCGGACGTCCACAACGGTCTCTCGGGAGCGATGCTCCTCAAAGACAACCACTTCGAGGTCGACGGCATCCCCGTCGTCCCCATCAACGACGCCGGGACCTGGGACCCCTATCAGATCACGGAGATCGTCGTCCGCGACGCCGCGACCGGCGTTGAGCTGGCCCGGACCCGCGCGACCGTCCCGACGTCCGACGAGATCAACTGCGCCAAGTGCCATGGCCAGGGGGACGTCAAGTCCGTCCTGGCAGCACATGACGCGGCCGAAGAAACGACGTTCGCCGAAGACGGCGTCCCCGTCCTCTGCGCCGACTGCCACGGCAGTCCCGCCCTCGGGCAGACCGGTTCGGGTTCGTCGGAATTGTATCTTTCCCAGGCCATCCACGGCTTCCACAGCACCATGAGCGTGACCTGTTACGACTGCCATCCCGGGGCGACGACGAAATGCAACCGGAGCACGGCCCACACGACCGCGGATGGCAACTGCACGACCTGCCACGGCACCATGACCAGTATTAAGTCCACGATCACCGCGGGCCGGGTTCCCTGGGCGCAGGAGCCGAACTGTGTGAGTTGTCATACCTTTGTCGCCGAGGTCGCCACGGGCTCGACGCTCTATCGCAACGCCACCGCCCATAACGGCATTTCCTGCCCGGCCTGCCACGGCAGCCCCCACGCCGAGGTCCCTTCGGACAAGGCCGCGGACAATTACCAAGCCCTCCAGTACCAGAACAAGGCCCTGGCCCTCGGCAGCTGCCGGGTCTGTCACAGCAGCTCGAAGGGCGGCGGGCTGATGGGAATCGTCGACGCCCACGGCGGCACCCAGCCGACGTCGTGCATGGTCTGTCACACGGGACCTATCACGACGAACAATCCGCTGGGATTTCCCCACAGGTTCCAGCAAAGATCCCGCTGAAGCCGCTCTATTTTTCCGCGGCCGGGGACATGTGCCCGACGTATGTCCGCAGGAAGCGGACGGCCTCGTCCGCCCGCCTGAAGACAGGGATCCCGGCGGCCTCGAGATATCCGGCCAAGGGCGTATAGAGCTCCCCGGCGTCGATGTTGACGACGACCGGCTTGTCCGTCGATCTGTATAGCTCGATCAGCCGCACGGCGAAGCTCCCCGGCCTGATGAGATCCTCCCCATGCCCCTCCCCCTCCGGAAGGGTGTTCTGGGCCGGGGTCATGGGAACGTTCGAGACGACCGCGCAATCGATATCCGGGTCCTCCAGGATGGCCCGCGCGCACTCCACGAAGACGGCGTCATCGGCGACCGGGGTCACGTCGAGGGGATTGTGGACGTCCTGAAGGCGGTCGATGCCGAGCGGTTGGAGGATCCTCCCGATGCGCTTCTGCGTCTCCGGCCTGAACGGGACGAGGTCCAGGCGGGCTCCGTTCCCGATGTTGTCGGCCAGGACGACGCACTCGAACCCGGCGTTGCTGATGATCCCGACACGGCGGCCGCGGACTTTCCGGCCTTCGAGGAATGATAGTCCTTTCATGAAGCTCTCGAACTCGAAGATGTCCCCGGCGACGATCGCTCCGGCCTGTTCCAGGACGGCCCGGAAAACACCGTAATCGCCGGCGACGGAGGCCGTATGGCTCGAGGTCGCCGCCCGGCCTTCGGGACTCCGGCCCGCCTTGTAGACGAGGACGGCCCGGCCCGAGGCCGTAAGTTCGCCGACGGCCCGTGCGAATGCCAATCCGTCACCCGGCTTGAACCCTTCCATGTAAACCGCGAACAGCTTGACGTCGGGGTCGCCCTTGAGGAACGACAGATAATCCGAGGCGGTGAGGTCGAGCTGGTTGCCGAGAGAGACCGCGTAGAGCGGCTCGACCTCCGGCAGCTTATTCATCCGGCAGATCATGAAGGCACCGCTCTGGCTGATAAAGGCCATGTCCGAGCGGGGGCTCTTCGGCCGGGGCAGCTTGTGTTCCGGGATGAAGGTCGTGTCATAACGGCCCGGTTTGGAGACGATACCCAGGCAGTTGCCGCCGTTGACCACGGGTGTCGTCTTCTCCCTCCGGCGGCCTTCCCGGAGAAGCTCTTGGATACTTTCCTCGATCGACGCTCCCCCCGTCTTCTCTCCCATGCCGCCGGCGATGAGGATGACGGAGCGCGCCTTCCCGTGATCGACGAGGTCTTTCATCACTTCGAAGCACCGGTCGGCGGCGAGGGTCAGGACGAAAAGGTCGACCGTCCGGGGCATGGCCTCGACCGAAGGGACGCAGAGGCAGCCTTCGATCGACGCGATGCCCGGCTTGACCACGATGACGTCCTCCGCAGGAAAACCGTTCCGCAGGGTGTTGTTGAGGATGATGTGGCCGATGTTCATCTTCTCCGAAACGCCGATGATGCCGATCGACGCCGGCCGGAGGAGAGGCCCGATGGCGGCGACAGGCCGGGCGGATAGGTTCGCTTTGTCGCGCGAGAAACGGCAAACCCCGTCCAAGGCGACGAGCCGGCCGCGACGGACGACGAACGGGTTGACTTCGGCTTCTTCGAGAACATAAGGGGAGTCCGTGGAGAACGCCGAAAATGCGGCGGCCAGGTCGCGGAAGCGGAGGAGCGTCTCGGTCAGGACCTCGGGGGAGACGAGCGCCTTACGTCCCCGGAATTCGGAGGCCAGCTTGCCGTAAAACGTCAGCGGTTCGAGCAGGCCCCGGGCCTTCCCGGCGGCGAGGAGGTGGGCGGAAGCGATGGCCACGGCCCGCCCCTCGCGGAGACGTTCGTTCATGTACTCGACGTCGAGTCCACCGCTCCCCATCGTCAACACGGGCCCGAAGTCACGGGAGTTCCGCAGGCCGAGGAGGATCTCCGAACCGAAGCCGACGTCGTCGAAGGCGACTCTCTCGGCGACGAGGAACCCCCGGATGGACTCCCGGACGGCCTTCAGGGACGAAAGCTCTCCGGCGGCGCCGCGGCTTCGGCCTCTTTTCTCCCATTCGAGATAGCGGATGGGCACGGTCCGGAGCATCGATGCGCAGGCCTTGTTCACCGACGCGGCGTCGGGCTTGACGAAGGCGACCCCCCCGACGTCCGATTTGTGGATGATGAGGGGAGAAACGACTTTGAGGACGACGTCGGCGGCCCCGAGACCGGTCAAGTCTTTCCGACCCACGGCCCGTCCGGCCGGGACAAAAACATGGCGGGGCGTGGGGATCCCGGCCTCCTTGAGGACATCGTAGACCTCGGGTTCGAGCAGAAAATTCCGGCCGTCCCGCTCCGCCGCAGCGAGCGTCCGGTCGACCTTTTTCCAGTCCGTGCTCATGAGCCGATGGCCGCCTTTTTCCCCAACTCGAAGGCTTTCAGGTTGGCCTCGAGGACGGGGGTCCCGCGGCCCCGGAAAAGGGCATCGATGGTCAGGAGCAGGCTTGCCTCCTTCAGGATCAGGAAGCCCGCGGCGGCCCCGAGGAGGACGATGTTCTGGGCCTTGACCGTCCCGGCTTCCCGGGCCAGCTTTTCCGAGTCGACGACGACGCTTCGAGGCGCCTTGCGGACCGCCTCCAGGACCCGGTCGACGTCCGGATAGTCGGGGATGTTCCGGTACGGCGTCGAGCTCGTCACGACGATCCCGCCCGGCCGGAGGTACTCGAAGTAGCGCAGGGCTTCGAGCGGCTCGACGCTCAGGATCATGTCGGCCTCGCCCTTGGGGATGATATCGCTCCAGATCGCGTCGTTCGAGAGACGCATGTGCGACTGGACGGCCCCTCCCCGCTGGGCCATGCCGTGAACCTCGGCCTGCTTGAAAAAGAGCCCGTCGGCGAGGGCCGCGTTGTCGATGACGTAGGCGATGGACAGGATGCCCTGGCCGCCGACCCCTGCAAGAATGATGTCCTGCTTCATGGCCTAACTCCTTTTCTTCCGCTGCTCCTGGACGCACTCCCGAACGGCGACGATGACCGACAGCCCGCGGTGGTCGAGCTCTTCCCTGATGACCTGGATGTTCTTTTCGAGGTTCTTCGGCAGCGGTTCGATCGTCCGGATATGCTCCGTGGGCACGCCCACGCCCTCGATGATACGGAGAAGGCGTTCGCCCGTCCCGTAGCTCGGCTGCCCCCCGGTCATGGCCGTCGTCCCGTTGTCGAGGACGATGACGGTTATGTTCGTATCGGCATGGGCCGCGCCGAGGAGCGGAGTGATGCCCGAATGGGCGAACGTGGAGTCGCCGATGACCGAGACGGCCGGGTGGAGGCCGACGTCGGACGCGCCCCGGGCCATGCCGATGCTCGCCCCCATGCAGACGCATGTCTGGACGGCGTTGTACGGAGGCAGGGCACCCAGGGTGTAGCAGCCGATGTCGCTGAACACGTTCGAGCCGGGGTAGGTCTCGAGGGCCTTGTTGAGGGCCTTGAAAGTATCGGCGTGGGGACACCCGACGCAGAGCTGGGGCGGACGGCCGGCGAGAGAGAGCCCGCTCGCCGCGACGGCCGGGACAGGGTTCCGGCCGAGCGCCCGGCGGACGATGTCCGGAGAGAGCTCACCGGTCACCGGGAAAGCGCCGCTGAGCTTTCCCAGGACGGTCTTGCCGGCGATCCCGAAGAGCCCTTTCAGCTGCCGTTCGATGAAAGGATAGCCGTCTTCGATGACGAGGACGGCGTCGACGTGGCCGACGAGCTTGCGGATGAGCCCCTCCGGAAGCGGATAGGTCGAAACCTTGAGAAAAGACGGGAGCGCCGCTTCCCCTTTCATGGCCTCGCGGAAATAGTTGTAGCCGACGCCGGAGGCGATGACGCCGAGGGATCCGCCGCTCTCGTCGAGCTTCAGGACGTTGAACGGCGACTCATCGGAGAAGCGGACCATCTCCGGCTGATGATCCAGAAGCAGGGCGAACCTGCGCCGGGCGTTCACGGGAAGGAGCGTCCAGTCTTTCGCCGCCCCCATTCTCAGATCGTTCGGTCCCCGGGGCTCGCGGGTCTCGACGGGCGACCGGCTGTGGGCCAGGCGCGTGACCATGCGCATGAGGACGGGCAGGCCGAAGCGCTCGGAAACGTCGAACGCCTCCCGGGCCATATCGTAGGCCTCCTGTTGGTCGGAGGGCTCGTAGGCGAAGATCTGGGCGAACTGGACGAAGTACCGGCTGTCCTGCTCGTTCTGCGAGCTATGCATGCCGGGGTCGTCGGCGCTGACGACGAGGAGGCCGCCGTTGGCTCCGGTCACGGCGGAGTTCATGAAGGGGTCGGCGGCGACGTTGAGCCCGACGTGCTTGAACGAGACCAGGGCGCGTTTCCCGGCGAACGAAGCGCCCAGGGCCTCCTCGTAGGCGACCTTCTCGTTCACCGACCAGACCGCGGTGAACGCCTTGGTCTCGCCGGCCAGGCGGACGAGGTACTCCATGATCTCGGAAGCGGGCGTTCCGGGATAGGAGTATCCGGCCGAGAGGCCCGCGTGGACGGCCCCCAGGGCGATCGCTTCGTCACCGAGCAGGATTTGATGGGACATGGGCATCCTTCTTTCGACGGCATTTCAACGGACCGACGCCCTTAATAAACGGCGAAAAGATGCGCGACCCGTCGGTCGAGGGGGTAGGATACTCACAGCCGACGAAGGGTGTCAAGCCGAAGGTCCGGGCGCCCCGGGCCTGAGTAAATTGATAATTCCTATAAGTTCATGTTGCTATAAGGGAAAAAGCCGTATAAAATACCGGCTAAGGAGCATGTCATGATCAGACTTTCGACGAAGGGGCGCTACGGCACGCGGCTGATGCTCAACCTGGCCCGCCACCACGGAAGCGGCAACGGGCATAAGGCCGTCATCCTCAAAGACATCTCCGATAACGAGGGGATCTCGATCCGCTACCTCGAACAGATCATCATCCCCTTGAAGATCAACCGTCTGGTCAAAAGCATCCGCGGCGCCGGCGGGGGGTACATTCTCGCCCGCAAACCCGAGGACATCAGGCTGAGCGAGATCCTCCACGCCCTCGAGGGGAACTGTTGTCTCGTCGAGTGCGTCGAGGACGAGTCCTTCTGCGAATTTACCGACACATGCCCGACCTTCGACATCTGGAAGAACGCGACCGAAATCCTGAAAAGCTACTTCGACAGCCTCACCCTGAAGGACATCATCGGGATGGCCGCGAAAAAGTCCAAACAGGGAAAAACCAAGGCCCGCTGAGTTTTTTTGCCTCAGACCCGATTCGAACTTAAGGGGCCAGTCCGGCCTTGCGCTCCGCGGCTTCGATGGTATTCATCATGAGCATGGTGACGGTCATGGGGCCGACACCGCCCGGCACGGGAGTGATGGCTTCGGCTTTCTCTTTGATGGATTCGAAATCGCAGTCCCCGACAAAGCGGAACCCTTTGGCCGCCGTCGGATCCTCGATCCTCGTATTTCCCACATCAATGACGACGCAGCCCGCCGGGACCATCTCCGCCTTGATGACGTTCGGCACGCCCATGGCCGCGACGAGGATGTCGGCCTGGAGCGTGTACCTGGACATGTCCGGTGTCCCCGTGTGGCATACCGTGACGGTCGCGTTGGCGTCCTTTTTCTTCTGGAGGAGAAGGGCGGCCAGGGGCTTGCCGACGATGTTGCTCCGGCCACAGATGACGACGTGCCTTTTCTCGGGGCTGTAGCCCGTACGGACGAGAAGTTGGATGATCCCATAAGGAGTGCAGGGCAGCGGGCACGGCTCGCCACGCAGCATCTTACCAACGTTGATAGGATGGAATCCGTCCACATCCTTTTCCGGAAGGATGAAATTGATGACTTTTTCAGAGCGGACATGCTTCGGCAGCGGAACCTGCACGAGGAAACCGTGATACCGGCCATCCCGGTTCAGCTCGTCGACCGTCCGGAGGGTCTCCTCTTCGGAGGAAGTCGCCGGCATCCGGATCGTCGTTTCGAAAATACCGATCTCCCCGGCCGCCTTGGCTTTGGCCGTGACGTACGAAACCGAGGCCGGGTCCTCTCCCACCAGGACGACGGCGAGACCCGGCACGACGCCCCTTTCCTTGAGTATGGCGGCGCGGGCCTTGAGCTCTTCGCGGATCTGGCTTGACACCTCCTTGCCGCTTATGATCTTCGCCGGCATCTGCTCCTCCTCCTGACTGTGATTACCGCCTTCCCTACCATAAAGAAAAGCGCTGGCGGGGTCAAGTGAGATGTTCCCGGTAGCCCCCCGAAGGGCCGGCGCTTGAATTGACGGAGGCCCGAGGGTATAATTCCAGGGATTCCGGGGCTAAGGGAAGCATTCTGCGGAGGGCTGTGTACATGAGAGTCGGAATTCTTACGGGCGGGGGCGATTGCCCGGGTCTCAATGCGGTCATCCGGGCCGTGACCCGGAAGGGCATCGTCCATTACGGCTTCGATATCCTGGGCATCAAGAACGGCTGGCTGGGCCTCATCGAGGGCAAGATATTCCCCCTCGATCTGAGCTTCATCTCGGGCATCCTGCCGCGGGGCGGGACGATCCTCGGCACGAGCCGGACCAATCCCTTCAAGGTCGAAGACGGCGTGGGCAAGATCTTTTCACAGATCGAGAAGTTCGAGCTCGACGCCGTCGTCGCCGTCGGCGGCGAGGACACGCTGGGCGTCGCCAACAAACTGTGTGAGAAGGGCCTCCGGTGCGTGGGCATCCCCAAGACGATCGACAACGATCTCGCCGGGACCGACTACACGTTCGGTTTCGACACGGCCGTTTCGATCGTCACGGAGGCGCTCGACCGGCTCCACACGACGGCCGAAGCCCATCACCGCGTTATGGTCGTCGAGGTCATGGGCCGTCACGCCGGCTGGATCGCCATCGAGGGAGGCCTCGCCGGCGGCGCCGACATCATCCTCATCCCCGAATTCCCCTTCGACATGGGCGAGATCTGCGCCCAGATCCGAAAACGTCGGGAGCGGGGAAAGCTCTTCAGCATCGTCGTCGTGGCCGAAGGGGCCAAACCCATGGACGCAACCCTGATCATCCAGTCGACCGCGGAGGACGCCTTCGGCCATGTCCGGTTGGGGGGGATCGGCAACATCATCGCCCAAGAAATCGAAAAACTCACCGAGATCGAGACCAGGGTCACGGTCCTCGGCTATGTCCAGCGCGGCGGATCACCGACCGCCTTCGACCGCATCCTGGCCACCCGCTTCGGCGTCGCCGCGATCGACCTGGTCAAAGCCGAGAAATTCGGCTACATGGTCGGCCTCCGTGGAAACAAAATCGTTCCGGTCCCGCTCCGGGAGGCGCTGGCTGAACCCAAAACCGTCGACGCCGAGCTTTACGACATCGCCAAGGTCTTTTCCGGCTAAGGGCCCCGCCGCGAAACGGGTTGATCTTAAAAGAGTTGGCCGTCGTTTGGGGATTGACATCCCGTCCCGGGCGTGTTAACCTTATTTGCGCTTAGGAGGCGCCAAGGTCATGAACCGGAAGCTCAGACCCTTCGTTTTTCTATTCGTCCTCGGAGCGGTCGCTCCTCTGGGCGCGGCGGACATCCGATTCGAGCTCGGCTTCGGCTGGACCCTGGTCGGACCGGCCATGAACGCCAGCTACATCAACCAGTACACGCCGACGCTCACCCCCCCGGACCGTTACATCGCCAGCTCGGCCGGGCAGACCGTCAGGTTCAAAGGCAAGACCACCTACGGGATGAACGGGTTCTTCAACGTCCTGTTCACGGAGAACATCGGCCTTCAGATTCTGGCCGACTACCACCGCCCCGGCCTGGGCGGCGCGAATACCCCCTACAACATCGAAATGCAGTTCCTGGCCTTCGAGCCTGAAACGTACTCCCGGGAGGTCGATTGGCCGGCCTCGGCCGGAAATCTCACCGAGACGACCTTCAGCCTCAACGCCCTGGCCCGTTTCCGTGTCGCCGACAACCTCTCCCTCAGCGTCTCGGCCGGCCCGAGCGCCTTTCACTTCGAAGGCAAGGCCGGCTACATCGGCTACACGTACTTCGACCTCGCTTTCGTCGACGACCAGTACGTGCTCACCGGAGGGACGTTTGAGATGATCGCCAGTTTCGGCCCGCAGACGAAATACGGATTGAACGCCGGGGTCGAAGCGGCCTATGAGGCCTTCCGTCATGTCATCCTGGCCTTCGACGTCCGCTGGTATGGCGCCCCGGCGAGCGACCTTCAGTTGCACATCGTCGAAGACGACGTCATCACCAAACCCATCGACGAAATCGAGACGGGGATCGGGCTGGGGACCCTGCGCGTCAACCCGTCCTATTTCCGGGCCGGCCTGGCCATCCGCTTCGTCTTCTGAGCCCGCGGGCCCGGCTCGTTCCTAGATCTTCGCCCGCCGGAGCCTCAGGGAGTTGCTCACCACCGACACAGAGCTCATGGCCATGGCCGCCGACGCGATCATGGGATTGAGCAGAAGACCAAAGACGGGATAGAGGACCCCCGCGGCCACGGGGATGCCGATGACGTTGTAGACGAAGGCCCAAAAAAGGTTCTGCTTGATCGTCCGGATGGTCCTCCGGCTGAGCTCGAAGGCGGAGACCACGGCCGCAAGGTCGCCCGACATCAGCGTGATGTCGGCCGAAGCCATGGCCACGTCGGTCCCCGTGCCAAGGGCCATGCCGACGTCGGCCTGGGCCAGGGCCGGAGCGTCGTTGATCCCGTCGCCGACCATGGCCACACGCTTCCCTTCGGCCTGTAGTTTCCGGACGACTTCGGCCTTGTCTCCGGGCAGGACCTCGGGGATGACGTCGTCGATCCCGGCGGCCGCGGCCACCGCCCCGGCCGCCCTCCGGTTGTCGCCCGTCAGCATGATTACGGTCAAACCCATCCGCCGGAGCTTCTCGACGGCCGGGCGGGCGCTCGGTTTGATCGTGTCCGCCAGGGCGATGAGTCCGGCGAGCCGGCCGTCGACGCCGACGAAGGCCGCAGTTTTGCCTTCCCCGGCCAGGCTCTCGGCGCGCGCGACAAGCGGCGTCGTGTCGATCCCCGTTCGTTCGACGAGCTTGCGGCTCCCGACGATCACCCGTACCCCGTCCACCGCGGCCTCGACCCCCAGCCCCTCGAGGGCCCGAAAATCATCCGGATGCTCCACGCCGATGCCGCGGGCACGGGCCCCGCGGACGACGGCCTGACCGAGAGGGTGCTCCGAGCCCATCTCGGCCGAGGCAGCGAAGAAAAGCAGCCGGTCGCCAGCCATCACGGCGGCCGCCTCAGCGGCCGATGGGATGATGTCGGTCGTCTCGGGCCGGCCGGTGGTGAGCGTGCCGGTCTTATCGAAAACAACGGTGTCCACGCGGTGGACCGTTTCCAGGCTCTCCCCGCTCTTGATCAGGATGCCCCGCTCCGCCCCTTTGCCCGTCCCGACCATGATGGCCGTGGGTGTGGCCAGTCCCAGGGCGCACGGACAGGCGATGATCAGGACGGCCACAAAATTGAGCAGGGCCAGAACGGGTTTCCCCGGCGGGCCGAATATCGACCAGACGACGAACGTCAGGACGGCGATGGCGATGACCACGGGGACGAAATAGCCTGCGATGACGTCCGCCAGCCGCTGGATGGGGGCCTTCGTGCCCTGGGCCTCCTGGACCAGCCGGATGATCTTGGCCAGGGCCGTATCCTCCCCGACGCCGGCGGCCCGAAAGCGGAAGCTCCCCCATTTATTGAGCGTTGCGCCGACGACGCTATCGCCCGGCCCCTTTTCGGCCGGCAGGCTCTCTCCCGTGATCATGGACTCGTCGATCGAGGACCGCCCCTCGAGGACCCTCCCGTCGACGGGGATCTGCTCACCGGGGCGGACGATGAGGACATCGCCGACGCGGACTTCCTCGATGGGAACTTCCCGCTCGCCGGCCGCATCATCGATGATGCGCGCCGTCCTGGGGCGCAGGCCCATGAGCTTTCTGATGGCCTCCGAGGTCCGGCCCTTGGCCCGGGCCTCGAGCATCCGGCCGAACAGGATGAGGACGATGATGACGGCCGAGGTATCGAAATAGGACTGGGGTTCGACCGCGGACGAGCGCAGGAGGCCCGGAAAGGCCGTGACAGCGGCGCTGAAAGCGTAGGCCGCCGTCGTGCCCACGGCGACGAGCGTGTTCATATCGGCCGAGCGGTGCTTGAGCGCGCCCCAGGCACCCTTATAGAAGCGGCCGCCGAGGACGAACTGGACCGGCGTGGCCAACGCCCACAGAACGAAGGCGTTCTGGAGAACGCCCGGCACCCAGGGGAACCAGTGCCGCATGCTGCCCAGGAATACGACCAGGGCCAGCGCCCCGCCCCAGATCACGGAGGTCTTGAGCTTCCGGTATTCCTCATCGGCCTGGGACGCCTCTCCGTCTCTCCTCTCCAGACCGGCGGCAGGATCAGAGACTCCGTAGCCGACATCGCGGACGGCCCGGACGAGTCGCCCGGCGTCGACCCGTCGGGGATCGAAGATGATGGTCGCCCCGGACGTG
>CAZZCH010000059.1:0-21906 GCA_964652895.1 uncultured Eubacteriales bacterium | reverse complement strand
TTTCCGGGTTCCCGTTCGGGTCCCGGACGAGCTCCGCCGTGCATTCGACGAGTCTCCCCTCCCCGCCTTTCCGGACGAAGGTGAACTCATAGTTCGAGGGGGCATAACCTCCGACCAGCCGGCACTTATGATAATACTTCACCAAGGGGAGGCTTTTGACGGCGACAAATTGAAGGAAACCGAGGCCGACGACCTGGTCCCGAGGATGGCCCGAGAGCAGGGCGGCCGCTTCGTTCGCGTAGGTGATCCGGAGTTCGGAGTCCAGGATCATGACGGCCAGGAGAGAGTTCCCGGCGATCGAGAGGAACCGCTCCTGGCTTTGCCCCGATGGCTCGAGGTGGGCCTTCAGATCGACCGTTTCGTTGCGCATAATGATGTTGTCAGCCCTATAGGATTGCCTTTCAGGTTATCATCGTGAAGCCGGCGGCTAATCAGGTCCATCGCCTCTCGAGAGGGAACGGGGGGTGGTATTGCCGGGCTTCCGGGGTGAATTCACCGGGAAGATGACTTCTCCCTCCCCCTGAGTGAGGATACGATCGGACCGAATCCCCCCCCTCAAATCGCTCATAGCGGCTATTGGCGTCTCCTGTCCTCTCCCCCATGATGGATGCGTAGGAACGATCATGGACAAGAGCTGCCGATGACCCAGGAAGAAACCGTCCAAATGGTCCGGGCCGAAATGGAGGCCGGGGGACGATCCGGATCGGACGACCTCCTCAAAATTCTTTTCGAGGACGCCCCCGACGCTTATTATATGTGCGACACCAGGGGGAAGTTGCTCAACGGCAACAAGGCCGCGGAAACCCTTATCGGCTATCGGAGAGATGAGCTCATCGGAAAGAGCTTTATGGAGTTGGATCTGCTTCCCGGGGGCCAGATCGCCAAAGCCTTGAAGCTCCTCGCCTTGAACGTCATGAAAAGGCCGACAGGCCCGGACGAACTCACGTTGCGAAGAAAGGACGGAAGCCTCGTCGTCGCCGAAATAAGGACCCGTCCCGTCAGCATCAAGGGGAAAACTGTCGTCCTGGGGATCGCCCGGGACATCACGGAGCGCAAGAAGTCCCGGTTGCTGCTCGAAGAGAATATTGAAAAGCTCGTCAAATCGAGGGAAGCCATCATCCAGGCCATCACCGCCATCATCGAAATGCGCGACTCCTCCACGTCGGGCCATCAAAGGAGGGTCGCCGCCTTGGCCCAGGCCATGGCCGTCGAAATGGAGCTCGCGCCGGACCAGGTCGAAACGATCCGGGTCGCCAGCCTCATCCACGACTTGGGGAAGATCTCCGTTCCCGCCGAGATCCTTTGCAAGCCGGGCCGTCTGGACGAGGCGGAGATCAGCCTGATCCGGGAACATCCGGCCATCGGCTACAATCTCCTCAAGTCCATCGACATGATGGGGAAGGTCGCGGAGATCATCTACCAGCACCATGAGCGGATGGACGGCTCCGGCTATCCTCGGGGCCTGCGCGGCGAGGAGATCCTCCCCGAAACGAGGGTCCTGAGCGTCGCCGAAGTCGTGGAAGCCATGCTTTCTCATCGTCCCTACCGCCAGGCCTTGCCCCTCAGGGAAGCCCTGAAAGAGATCGCCCGGCAAAAAGGGCGCCTTTATGACGCCCCGGCGGTCGCGGCCTGCATCGCCCTTTTCGATAAAAAAAAGTTTACGCTGGGAAGCTGAAGCGCTTCTCCCGGAACAGTTTCAAGCACGCCGCCGCGACGTCCGCGTCGTAGAGGATGCCCCGGCCCTTCTCGATCTCCGCCAGGGCCAGCTTGGGCCCGAGCGCCGGCCGATAGGGACGATGGGAAACCATGGCCTCCATCGTGTCCGCCACGCAGAGGATCCGGGCCTCCATGAGGATCTCGTCCCCCTTGAGCCCGCGCGGATAGCCGGAGCCGTCCATCCGCTCATGATGCTGGCGGACGATCTCTGCCAGGGGCCAGGGGAACGCCACGTCTTTCAGGATCTCGTACCCTCTTTGGGCGTGTGTTTTCACCAACGCGTATTCGCCGAGGGTCAGCTTGGTAGGCTTGCTCAGTATCTCCGCGGGAATGGAGATCTTGCCGACATCGTGGACGAGTCCGGCCATGTGGAGGCCCTCGACCCTAAAGGGGGGCAACCCCATCTCCCGGGCGATCGCTTCGGCCAGCAATGTCGTTCTCTGCTGATGCCCCGCCGTGTAGGGGTCCCTGGCCTCGACCGTCAGGCCCAGGACTCGGATCGTCGATGACATCGCCGTGTTCAGCCGCTGGAGGGTCTCTTGCGCCTGCCTCTCCGCTTCTTTGCGGGCGGTGATATCGAGGTATAAGGCCTGAAAATGCTTGCCGCCGTTCCAGGGCACTTCCTTGCGAAAGACCTGGAGAGTACGGATCTCGCCGTTCTTCCTGACAATGCTGATCTCGTATCCGGTGGGAGACGCCCCCTGGAGTCTCTGGCCCTTTCGTTCCTGATGCTCCGCATAGGTCTGCGGAGTATAACGGTCCTTCAGGGACGTTGTGTTCATTTCCTCGAGGCGTTCGTAGCCATAGAGGTCCAGGATGGCCTTGTTCGCATAGAGGGTCTCTCCCTGCTCCGTGACGATGCGCGCTCCGAGCGGGGATTCGTCGAGAGAACGGCGAAAGTTCTCTTCGGCCTGGCGCAACGACTCCTCCATCCGTTTGCGCTCGGTGATGTCCTGGTTGACGCCGTGGGTCTTCACGGTGCGTCCCTGGGCGTCCTTGACGATGAAGAAGCGCACCGTGATGGTGCCGACCTGTCCGCCGGCATAGAGAATGCGGTGTTCGATCTGGCGGTCGTAGTTAGGATCGGCGGATTCGATGGCCGCCCGGACCTCGCGGCCCACGAGATCGTGGTCGTCGGGATGACAGAACCTCCGCGCGTAGTCCGCCGAGGACATCTTATAGCCGCCCATCTCGGCCGCCGTGGTCCGGAAGATCCGGTAGAAGTTGTCGTTGAACGTGAACGTATCTTCGCCCACGTCGTACACCCAGTGGCCGGCATGGGCCATCTGCAGGGCGTTGGAGAGCTGGGCTTCGCTCGCACGCACGGCTTCCTCCGCCTTCTTGCGCTTGGTGATGTCGCGGGAGATGCCAAAGGTGCCGATGATTTGCCCGCGCTGGTCGCGGAGAGGCACCTTGGTTGTCGAGACCCACGCCACTCGGCCATTGGGCAACGTTTCCTTTTCTTCCTGATCCACCAAAGGCCGGCCGGTCTTTATGATTTCTTGTTCATCCAGGAATGCCTGCCGGGCATGTTCATCACCGAAAAAATCGAAATCTGTCTTGCTCTCTGCCTGCGCGGGATCACTCAGGCCGAATCTCTCGGCCTGGGCCTTGCTGATCCTGAGAAAGCGGCTGTGCATGTCCTTGAAGTACACCTGGTCCGTGGCATTATCCATGAGGGCCCTCAGGAGGCTCTGTTCATAGGCCAACTCCTCTTCCGCTTCCGTTCGGTCCGTAATATCTTCGACGGTCCCGTCAAAATACAAGATCAGTCCCTCAGGGCCGCGGATGGCCCGGGCGCTCTCCCTGACGAAGATGGTCGTCCCATCCCGCCGCTTCCAGGCAGACTCCAAGCCCTTGACAGCGCCCTCCTTCTCGATCAACTCGATGAACTGCGCGCGAGGATAGGACGGCGCGAATCCGTCCTTTTCGAGGCTCCTGCCGGAGAGCTCTTTGAACGAGGAATAGCCGAGCATCTTGACCAGAGCGAGGTTGGCCAGGACGATCCGGCCGGCCGGATCCGTGCGGTAGAGGCCGAGCGTGGAATTTTCGTAGAGGGTGCGGAACCGTTCTTCGCTCTCCCGCAGCGCCGCAGCCGCCCGCTTATGTTCCTGGAGCACGTTCCATTCGCGCAGGGCCCGCCCCACGGCATGAGGCATCGTGGCAAAAGCCTCCGGGGACTTGACGATATAGTCCAGCGCGCCGGACCTCAGCGCCTCCACGGCCGTCTGCTCGTTGCCGAAGCTGGTCATGACCAGGATGGGGAACGAGCCGTCCTCCGGCGAAGAGGGCAGCGCGTCGAGCGCCCGCCCATCCGGCAGGACCATGTCCATCAGGACGATGCTCGGCGACCGGGCGGCCACGGCCTCGTGAAATTCCCGCAAAGTGCCCACGATCCGGACTTCGGCCTTCAGATCGGAGGCTGCGAACGCGCGCCGGATAGCCTCGGCGTGCGCCGACTCGTCCTCCAGGAGCAGAATGTTCACGGCGGCGTCAGGCATAAGGGCTCCTCCCCACCCATCGTTTATTCAGGATACTTGTTCCAGGCCAGCCAGTAAAAACCGAAGGTGTCCATCAACTTGGCGAATTTTTCGAAATCCACCGGTTTCACCAGATAGCTTCCGGCGCCGTTCTCGTACGCCCGGGCCATATCCGATTCCGTGTTCGACGTCGTCAAGACGACCGTGGGGATGCTTCTGAGGTCCTCGTCCTCCTTGATCCTACACAGCACCTCCAGACCGTCCACCTTGGGCAGACGGAGGTCCAGGAGGATCAGATGAGGCCGGGGATGAGCTTCGGGGTCGGCGTAGGCGCCCTTGTGGCCGAGATAATCCATGGCCGCCTGCCCGTCCTCGACGTGAATGATCCGGTTCGCCACCCGGAAGTCCTTAAGGTTGCGCTTGACGATCTCGGCGTGGGCCAGGTCGTCCTCGACGAGCAGGATGATGACCGGATGTCCCTTGAGCATCGAATGTCCTCCTTAACCGGGTTTTCGCTGGATGTTAGCCAAGGTAAAACGGAATGTGGTTCCCTTGCCCGGGCCTTCCGATTCCACCCAGATCCGGCCGCCGTGGACCTCCACGATCCGCTTCACGAGCGCGAGGCCGATGCCCGTGCCGTCGGAGCCGGGATCGAGCTTTTCGAACAGCCCGAAGAGCTTCGGCTGGTACCGCGGGTCGATCCCGATGCCGTTGTCGCGCACGAAGAACACCGTCTCCCCGCCGACCCGATCGGCCCCGATCTCCACGCGCGGCGCCTTCTCCCGGCCCATGAACTTGACGGCGTTATCGACCAGGTTCTGGAAAACCTCCACCAGGCGCGTGCGGTCGCCGAAGAGCAGGACCGGATCTTTCGTCACTTCGACCGTTACGCCCCGCTCGACGATCCGGCCGGCCACGAGGTCCAGGGCCTCCTGGACGAGCTCCTGCAAAGGGGCCTCGACGGGCGGATTGATCTTGCGTCCGATACGCGATAGCTCCAACAGCTCGTCCAACAGCCGGGAGGCCTTGTCGGCCGCGTTGCGGATATAGGCCAGGTCCTTGTCCACCTCCACCGCGTCCGGCTTCCGTAGGTCCTGCTCCAAATAGCCCGAAAAGGTCCGAATGGTCACCAGCGGGCTTTTCAGGTCGTGAGAGACCGTGTAGGTGAAGCGGACAAGCTCGTCGTTTTTCGCCTGCAGTTCCTGTTCATGCCGCAGGCGTTCAAGCCGGGCGGAGAGGATCGGGGCGACGTACGCGGCGATCGTCCCCAGCGAGCGCACATCCGCTTCGGCATAGTCGGTTTCCTTATTGGCGACCTGGAAGAGGCCGATGACCTCCCCCCGATACAAAATGGGCAAGGAGATATGCCTCTGAATAGGGACGTGGCCCTCGGGGATTTTGGCGGAGAGCTCATTGGAATAATTGGGCTTTTTCTCCCGGATGGCCCGGGGCCAACTGCTGTCTCCCCAGGTCTCCCGGCGGAAGATAATGGATTTTTGGGGAACTTGGCATTCGTCCCAGATGTGGCGCGTCATGGAAGGCACCATAAAGGATCCGTCCTTATCGATGTATCCGAAAACCCCGAACGGGCTCTCCATGACCTCCAGGATGATCTTCAAGACCTCGTGGTACATCTCCTCGCCGGGTATCGTCAGGAAGATTTCACTTATTCTTTTTTGGAGGGCCAACGCCTCCTCCGCGCGCTTTTCTTCGGTGATATCGCGGGCCGAGGAGAGCGCGCCGGTCACTCGGCCGTTCTCGTCTTTGAGCCCCCGGCACCACCAGGCGAACAGCCTTTTCTCTCCATCCTTGCGCCTCTGCCAGCTCTCGATGTAGATCGCGCCTTCATAACCGTTGAAGAGAGGCTTGACCGTCTTGTAAGTATCCTGTTCGCCTTCGAAGTAAAAAGCGGCTTCCTTGCCGACGACGTCCTCGCCGAAGAACAGGAGGCCGGCGCGGTTCGCCCAGGTGTACACCTTGTTGTCGTCGACTTCCATGATGATATCCGGTACGGCGGCGAGAATGGCCTCATTGCGGCGGAGGACGGCACGCTTCTCGTCCGCCTCCTTTAATTTCTCGCGGTAGAAACGGGCGCGCTGGTGCCGCCAGAGCAGGCCCACCGCGGCGGCAATGCCGAGGAGAAGGACGCCGAGGAAAAGGGCCACTCCGAAGAGCCGCTCCCGCAGAGGCGCGTACGCTTCGTCGGCGTCCACGCGCGCGACCAGGAACCAGGGAGAGCCGGGAACGGCGCGGGTAGCCGCGACCGTAGGGATGCCCCGATAGTCGATGCCGTCCATGATGCCTTCATGACCCAGTACCACTTGGACCGCAGGCAGCGATATGACGGAGAGC
This sequence comes from uncultured Eubacteriales bacterium, assembly GCA_964652895.1. Classification (GTDB taxonomy): domain Bacteria; phylum Acidobacteriota; class Aminicenantia; order Aminicenantales; family Saccharicenantaceae; genus RBG-16-66-30. Next base: position 15,358 of record CAZZCH010000059.1, on the reverse strand, counting down.
GGGAATCGCACGCTCAGGACGGGACCGCGATTAAACCGCAGCTCGTTCAGGTAAACAACCTCGTCGCCCTCGCGGCGGACGATGAGCGTCTCGGCCGTCCGGCTGGGAACCGGCCAGCGGGCGAGGTAAGGATAGAGATATTGCGCGGGGTCGATCCTTAAGACGAGGACCCCCAAGCTTCGAGGCGGGTTGTCGTCGGCAAGGACGGGAACAAGGATGGACAGGTGGACAGGACCATCGGGAGTGTCACTGTGAAAATCCTGAAACGTCACCTGATCCGAACGCAGGACATCGGGGAGAGTTTCCTTGAGATGGGGGGCCACGGTCTCCGGCGTATCCGGGGCCGCCGCTCGCTCCAGGCCCTGGGCATCCAAAAGAAAAACGCGGTCGTAATGATAAGCGTTCTTGATCGCGGCCAGCCATACCTTGAGCCGGTTTAGCGCCCCGGTAGGGTCCGGCTGCTCGAGGGCCCTTTGCACCAGGACCGAGAAGGCGGGGTTCTTGAATAGGACTCCGGCGTCGCTCAGCCTCTCGGCCCTCCATCGCGCAAGCTCATCTATTTTCATGTCCGCAATGGCGGAGAGGTTGCTTTTGACTTCGGTCCGAAACTGTGCCCGGAAATTCCGATAATAGACATATCCGGCCCCGACGATCCCGGCTGCTAGGACGATGAAGATAAGAAAGAATAGGGCCAAAGAGTACTGTCTGGGTTCCCGATTCTCCATCTTTACTTGCCTCCTACCGTTCGCGGTCCGCGACCGGCTTGGACGGCATAGGCGACGCGGTTCCGGCCTCCGGCTTTCGCCTGATAGAGGGCCTCGTCCGAGGCGGCGAGGAGGGCGTCGGCCAGACGTTCAGCTCTCCAATCCGCGAGCTCGCTCACTTTCAGCTCCGCGATAGCCAAAAGCTGGCGCTCGACTTCCGTACGATAATTTCTTTCGTAGCTCCGGTAGTAGAGGAAAGCGGCGGCGATGATCCCGACCGTCAGCGCGAAGAAAACAAGGAAGAGATAGAACGACGGGAGTCGGATCTTCGAAGCGGGCGGCTTGGGCGCCATGTTCCCTTCCCTTCCAACCTTCCAAGAACACTGCCTTGCCCTGGCCGGCGGGCGAGCGCTTGAACGCGGCGAAAAAAGAGAACGCTTAGAGAGCAATGTTCTACAGGAATACTGACAACATCCTGATTTAATCCGGAGTGTAGCCCGCAAATATAGGTTTGTCAAGCACTTTCAGACGCTGAGGTCGGTCACCAGTTGCTTTCGTTGTGCTTTCGTTGGCTTTCGTTGCTTGGCTTTGGGATCATATTGATATTTCAGAGTTTATCAAGACCGCCTCCCTGATCTTTTCTCTTAAGTGAGCATTTTTGCCATAAAAAAGCGTCCTTTAAGCATAGAACATAAGCATGAAAAGGAGCATGAATATGCGTTTCCAATCGCGTCCGGCAGTGCACATAACTCGCGTTTGGGCCGCGGTTTCGCCCTGCCGGTGCGCTGTACGACTGGAGCAGGAACACACGAAGAGGAGGTGACCCATGGGCAGGGCAAAACTGCATCATGTCCCCGGTTATGCCTGGCATCTCACACACCGCTGCCACGACCGGGATTTTTTATTGAAGTTTGCCCGCGACAAGGACCGCTGGTTGCATTGGCTTTTCGAGGCCAAAAAGCGGTACGGGCTGGTGATCCTCGGCTACACGGTAACGTCGAATCATATCCACCTTCTCGTCTATGACAGCGGACTCGGACAAGTCATTCCACGCTCGATACTGCTGGCGGCAAGTCGGACAGGCCGCGAATACAACATTCGCAAGACACGGTCCGGAGCCTTCTGGGAGGACCATTATCATGCGACCGCCGTAGAGACGGAAACACACTTACGGCAAGGGTTGGTCTATATCCATCTCAACATGGTCCGGGCAGGGGTCGTCGACCACCCTCGAGAATGGCCGTTCGGAAGCTATGCCGAGATGATGAGTTCAAGGCAACGATATCGGCTCATCGACACGCCCAAGTTGCTTGAGCTTTTAGGAATCAGCGATCACGAGCTCCTGAAATCCGCTGTCGACAGCTGGATACGGGAGAAATTGTCTCGCGGAGCGATTGAACGGGAAGCCAAATGGACGGAAAGCATCGCCGTGGGCGGAGAGCGGTTTGTTACCGAGGTCAAGGAGAGATTGGGTGCTCGGGCAATATCGAAAGAGGTTACCCAGGCGGAGGATGAAGAGAGCTATATCCTTCGAGAGAGCCAAAATTCTTATGCGGGCATTTTTCGAGGGAAAAAGGAGCTTCTAAGCAATCGGGTCCAGCTTAAGGAAATTACATTTGATTTATTATGAGTGAGATACTGAAGCCAAGCTACCATTAATGTCGTTGACGAGCAGGCGCAGGGTGCCGACGCTCTTGCGGTTGAAGGCGAGCGAGAGGCGGGGCAGGTCGGGGTATTCGGCGTCCTCGCCCTCGCCCTCGACCGGGCCGGGGTGCTGTTCGATGCGGCCTTCCGTGAGGATCGAGGCGTATGTGTCGTTGAGCTTCTCGAGCGCGCCGGGGGGAAGGGGCGAGGAGAGCCGCAGGACAAGGAGCGGGCCGACGTAGCGCATCGAGTGGTAACGCCGGTAGAAGCCGGTGATCTCGGCGACGGCTTCGTCGACGTCGTCGGTCAGCTTGAACAGGTTCATGTCCTCTTCGTTGATCATCCCGTTGTGGAGGAGCTCGGCCTTGACGTAGGTCCGCCAGTGCTGCCAGTAGGTGCCGCCGGGGGCGTCGACCATGACGAGAGGCATGAGGTGGGTCTTTCCCGTCTGGATCATCGTCATGGACTCGAAGCCCTCGTCCTGAGTGCCGAAGCCGCCGGGAAAGAGGGCGATGGCCGAGGCCTCCTTGAGGAAGAGGATCTTGCGGGTGAAGAAATATTTGAAGGTGATGAGCTTGGGGTCGTCGGCGATGGTGACGTTCGTCGTTTGCTCGTGCGGCAGGCGGATGGCGACGCCGAAGCTGGCGGCGCGCCCGGCGCCCCGCTGACCGGCGCCCATGATGCCGTCGCCCGCCCCGGTGATGACCATCCAGCGGCGCTCGCGCATGCGGCGGGCGAAGGCGGCGGCCTGGATATAGTCGGGATGGTCGACCGGGGTGCGGCTCGAGCCGAAGATGCTGACCTTGCGGTGGTCGTGATAGGGGGCGAAGACCTTGAAAGCGTAGCGCAGCTCCTTGAAGGACGTGGTCAGGAGCTTGAGATCGCCGCGGCCGGTGCGGTCACGGGCGAGGCGGGTGATGGCGACCATCAGGTCGGCCAGGACATCGCGGTCGGCGCAATCGGGGGCGAAGCGCTCGAGGAAATCGGCGATGGCGGCGTCGCGCGCCGCGACCCAGGAGGAGGGGGTGGTTTCTTGTTTCACGCCTAGATTCTACCATAGATCTTGAGGGATGAGACCTGGGCGATCCGATTGAAATCGGAATCGTTGTGAAGCAGGAGCAGGCCATGTTCGATGGCCGTCTGGGCGATCATGCAATCCATTGAGCTCCGGACGGACATCCCTTTTCTGCGCAGATCGAAGAATATCTTCGCGGCCCCGGCGTAAGATTCAAGGCCCCCTTTAAGGCCGTATACCGTCTGGCTCCCGAGATAATCATGTAGTGTCGAGAAATCCTTCTCCGTCGCAGCGCCTTGAAGGACCTCGAGGATCGTGACGGAGCTGATACCAAAGGGAATGCCGCGGTCTAAGACCTCGACAAAGCGGCTCACGGGAGAGTTCTCTCGACCTTCCAGGTAATCGATCAGGACGGAGGAATCGACGAGGATCACCGCGCCCTCAGCTTCTTGTAGTCGTAGCCGTCCGCAAGCCGGATCTTGCCCCTGAGTTCACGAAGGTCTTTTTTCTTGAGAACGCGGACGTACTCCTCGAGGGCCCGGTGGACGACGTCCCTTTTCGTTTTCAGTTTTGAGAGCGCCATAGCTTCCTCCACGAGACCATCGTCAATTACGATGTTCGTCCTCATTATATACACCTCACTATGTGTATTATAAGGTGTATTGAGGGGCTTGTCAATCCCGGCCCTCATAAGAGAGGACACCGCAGGGATGCGGGAATTCTCACCTATCTAGCGTAGCCTTAGCGACTGGGAATTTCCAGCCTTTGGCCTTCGCCCGGGCGGCATAGACGGCTGCTGCGATCTTTGAATCTTAGACCTGAACGACGCGAAGTCCCGATTTCGAGGCGGCGGCGAGTTGGCGCCTGTCGGAGGAAACGAAAAGGTCGGCCCTCCACTCGAGGGCACAAGCCACGTGCAGGGCGTCCATCGTGCGAAGAGGGTGGCGCTCGATGAGGTCGATGGCCCCATGGACGACGGGGATCGTGATGGCGCAAACCGACATGTCCTCGATGTCTTCGAAGAGGGCCTTTTTGGCAGTGTCGTATTGGGCGGCCGAGATCGAGCTCTGCCTGCGGAGGCGCGAAAGGGCTGAGGTAATTTCCGGCGGACAGATGAGGCTGACGGCGGCCTCGGTTGCTTCGGCGAGGAGGGTCTCGACCTTGTCGCTCCCCTGCTCTTTAATGTACCTCTTGGCGAGGCCGGAAGAATCGAAAAACGTTCTCATGAGCGCGAAGTTCTTCTCTCCCGGAGGATCTCCCTGCTCAGGGAGCCCCGACGGGATCCGGGCACGAGCGCCGTGCCCGGCCGCTTCCAGGAAAGCGTTGCGCGAGGCGCCGGGAGAGGCACGATCTCGGCGATCGGCTTGCCGTGGCGCAGAATACGGACGGTTTCTCCCCGCTCGACCGAATCGAAGAGCGCGGCGGCGTTGCGACGGAACTCCGTGAATGTCACTTGTTTCATGTTGGGCTCACTTTTATGTACATTATTGTACATTCTACGCCTCCGCGAGTCAAGCGACGGGATGTTTGTAATAACGTCATTGGGGAAGACGCCATGGAGCCCGCGATTTTCTCAGACGAGCGCGGGGACGCAATACCCTGTCCCCGGTCAGGCTAATTGAGCGATTTAGGAAAAGGCATATTTATTGACAAAAAAGGTGTCTTTAATTACACTTATAGATGTTATTCATTACACCGCAAGCACAAGAGGAACGAGGCCATGATATCGTTAAGGTCCAAGGTCACGAGGAAAGTACTGACCTACTTTTTCACGAACCCTCATCAGGACCTCTATGTCAACGAGATGGTCGCCTCGCTCGAAGTCGACAAAAGAAACCTTGTCAAGAAACTCAGGGAGCTGGAGTCCATGGGGTTGATGAGCGTCGAGGCGCGCGGGAACCTGAGGCTCTATTCCGTGAATCCGTCTTATCCATTGTACCGGGAGTACAAACGGATATTCCAAAAGACGGTAGGAGTCGAAGCAAGGCTCCGCGACTTGGTCCGTCTAACCCCGGGGGTGAAGCGAGCGCTTATTTTTGGTTCTTATGCGAGCGACGCGATGCAGACCCACAGTGATATCGATATCCTGGTGGTTGGGGATCATTCGGTTGTGTCCCTACAGAAAGAGCTCATTAAGATCCAAAGTGAGATTGAAAGGGAGGTCAACTGCGTCCATATGAATGAGGACGAATTCCGGAGGAGGGAAGAAACCGAAGACCCCTTTCTCCGGGACGTTTTCGCTCATCCGACGATCGAGTTGGCCCCATGCGATACGACGGAAAACACTTCGCCAGGCACGCGTTCACGCTTGAGCAGATCACCAAATTCCTTGAAAACGCGCGCAAAGACCTGACCATCGCCGGCCGGATTTCGATCCCGGAAGTCCGCTTCTCTTATTCCTACAGCGCCCTTATCAAGGGCGGGATCGCTCTCCTGAGTTCTCACGGGCTCAAGGTAAGAAGCACGGCCGGCCATCATGTCAAGGTCATCGAAAAAACCGCCCAACTTCTGGGAGATCAGTCTATCTTGGATATCGGAAATGTCATGAGAACGAGGCGAAACCTGGATTTATATGGCGGCGGGGCGGAGATCACGGAAAAAGAGGCGGTTGAGTACCTGGATTTCGTCCGGACTATCTTAGGGCATTTAGAAAGCTCGATTTTATGCCGGATTAGATAATGGCATCGATTTCGCGGATCTTCCTGGCCAGGCGGACGGCGGAGATGGGGAAGGCCGTCTTGATCTCCGGGGCGAAGAGGGCCAGCTTGAACTCCTCGATCATCCAGCGGAGCTCCTCGACGGCGAGGCGCTTCTCCGAATTCGGGGACACAATACCATGTCCCTGTTTTAGAGACGCGGCCGCCGGACCCGGCCGGGAATTCGGAATTGAGTATTGTGTTCCCGATTTAAGCGCCGCATCTAGGCGCACGAGCTCGAAAACATACGGCTCGACTTGACCCGCCTTGGCCTTGTCCTTGTCCGGTGCGATCCTGGCCCGATCGAGCCGGATCTTGAGCCCTTCGATATAACGCGGGATGCGCACGAGCCGGGCCACGGAATAGATCTGGAGGAAGTTCTTGGCGACGAGGCGATCGAGATCGGCGCCGATCGCTTCGAGGTATTCGGGGACGACGCGCTCCTTGAGCCGGCTAAGTTCGTAGAGACTGAGCGTTTTCGCGCTCTTGCCGCCGCCCGGGCCTCCGACGCTCCCCCCTCCCCCGCTCCCCTTGCCGAGCTCGGCGCGGAGGGCCGCGTTCAGCTCGATGACCTTGACGGCCGTCTGGGTCAGGGCATGCCCCTTTTCGAAAAGGGTGCGTCCGACCTCGGCTTCGTAGGCCGTGTAGTCGGCCTGGGTGCGGATGTCGCGTTCGAAGACGTCGCGGGCCAGGGCTTCCTCGATGGCCTTCTCCACGGCCTCACGCCCGCCGAAATAGAGCGCGGCGCGATCGAACTCAGCCGGGATCTTGTGATAGCGCCGGACGAAAGCCAGCTCTTTTCCGAACTTCCGCAGCAGGAGCCAGCGAACGCCGGCCGGGTGCGCGGCGGCGGCCTCGGCGCGCGTCGGGAAGAGGCGGATGCTCAGCGCCTCCGTATCCATCTTGACGAGGGCCGGGTAGGCCGTGAGCGACGTTCCGACGGGGACGCGCTCGGGCAGGTCGCCGAAAGTCCAGGCGGTGAGGCCGGTCTTTTCCCAGGCGCGCACCGCCTCGCGCCAGGCCGGCGATTCGACCTTGGACGGGGCCTGGTCGGCGGCGCCGATCTTCTTGCGCAAAAGCTCGACGTCACGGCCGGCGTCGATGACGCGGCCCGTGGCCGAGTCGGTCACGGCCACGCGCATCCGCAGGTATCTCGGGACGTCGGCCAGGGCCCATTCGCGCGGCGGGATATCGGCCCCGAAGCGGCGCTTGACGAACTCGGCCACCGCCTTGAAGAGCGGCACTTCCTCGGGCGCTTGGGGCATCTCGCGGGTGATCGTCTCGGCCTTCTCGCCCACCGGGACGAGAAGCTTCCGGTAGCGCTTGGGCAGGCCCTTGATGAGCGCGGCGATCTTGTCCTGGTATTGGCCGGGGACTCCCCATTCGAGGCGCTCCGCCGGGATGGCGCTCAGAAGCTCGTGCGGGACGGTGAGCGTGACCCCGTCGTCCTCTTCCCCCGGGGCGAACTTGTAGACGGCGCGGAAGGGGCGGCCGGCCACCTCGACGCTGTCGGGGAACGCGGCGACCGCTGAGTCCTCGGGGCGGAAGTTGATGAGCGTGTCCTCGTCGAGGCGCAGGAAGGCATCGTCTCCGCCGCGGTCTTTGAGGAGTTTACGAAGGGTGCGGATGTCGTGGATGCCCGGGAGCCTTTCCGCGTAGAACTTGGCGATCTTGGCTTCGGCGACGAGGATATCGCGGCGGCGGAGCTTCTCCTCCATGGCTTCGACCTTGCGCTGGAGGTCGAGGTTGTGGACGAGGAAAGGCGGCGGGTCGTCGACCTCGCCTTCGACGAGGCCGTTCATGACGAAGATGTCGTGGGCCTCGGCCGGGTTGACGCGGCCGTACGAGATGCGGCGCCCGCGGACGACCTCGAGGCCAAAGAGGGTGACGCGCTCTTTGGCGACGACCTCGCCCCGGGCCCGGTCCCAGGCGGCGTCCGAGTAGGAGCGTTTGCAGAGCGGCCCGCCGAGGGCCTCGAGCCAGGCCGGGTCGATTCGGGCGGCGGTACGGGCGAAGAGGCGCGATGTCCGGACGACCTCGGTCGAGACGATCCATCCGGCCGACTTGCTGAAAAGGACGGAACCGGGCCAGAGCATGACGTCGCGGTTCTTGGCCCCGGAGTACATGTGCTTTTCCTTGTGGACGGCGATGTTGGAGAGATAGCCGCTGAGGATCGACCGGTGGATCGCGCCGTAGAGCGCCGGCGATATGTCGGTGTGCAAATTCGGGGACACAATACCAATTTCCGAATTTCCCTGCACCCTCGCGCTCTGCTCCTTCAGCACCGAGCTGATCTCGGCGTGGAGGTAGGTCCACTCCCGCATGCGCGGGAAGGACAGGAAGTTCTCGTGGCAGAATCGGCGCTTCTGGACAAGCGACCCGAGCTTCTCGAAGTCGCTGTGGTAGCGGTTCCAGATGTTGAGCAGGACGAGGAAGTCGGAGTCGGGGTGACGGAATGCGGCGTGGACGGCGTCGGCCTGCGCGGACTTGTCCGGCGGGCGTTCGCGCGGGTCGCGGATGCTCAGCGCCGCGGCCATCACGGCCACCTCGGGCAGGCAATTCTCGGCGCGGGCCTCGAGGAGCATACGCGACAGGCGCGGGTCGAGCTGCATCCGGGCCATGAGCCGGCCGTTTTCCGTCAGCTCCCAGCTATGGTACGATTTTCTCATGGCGCCGAGCTCGACGAGCGTGTCGTAGCCGTCGTGGACGGCCTTGGCCGCGGGCCGGTCGATGAACGGGAACTGGAGCGGGTCGCCCAGCCCGAGGTCGGTCATGCGCAAAATGACCTCGGCCAGGTCGCTGCGCAAAATCTCGGGCGAGGTGAACTCCTCGCGCGACTCGTAGTCGACCTCGCCGTAGAGCCGCACGCACAGCCCTTCACGGACGCGGCCGCACCGCCCCTTGCGCTGGTCGGCCGAGGCCCGCGAGATCGGCGAGATCGGCAGGCTGTTGATGCGCGTCCCCGGCTGATACTGGGCGATCCGGGCCACGCCCGTGTCGACGACGTAGCGGATGCCGGGGATCGTCAGCGACGTCTCGGCGACGTTCGTGGCCACGACGATCTTCGGCGCAGTCACGGTGTAGACCATCCTCTGCTCCCCCGCCGGGAGCCTCGAGAAAAGCGGCAGGACCTTGACCAGCGGCCACTTCCTCCCCTCGAGCATGCGGCAGGTCTCGAGGATGTCCTGCTCCGTGGGCATGAAGACGAGGATGTCGCCCGGCGGCTTCTCGCGGCGCAGGTATTCGACGGCTTCGACGGCCTGGTCGACGTAGTCCTTGTCCTCGGCCTCTTCTTTGTCCGGCGGCCGGTACTCGGTCTCGACCGGATAGAGTCGCCCGCTGACCTCGATGATGGGAGCGTTGCGGAAGGCCTTGGAGAATTTCTCCGTGTCGAGCGTGGCCGAGGTGATGACCAGCTTGAGCTCGGGCCGCTCGTCAAGGAGCTTGCGCATGATGCCGAGCAGGAAGTCGATGTTGAGCGAGCGCTCGTGGGCCTCGTCGATGATAATCGTGTCGTACTCGTGGAGCAGGCGGTCGCCCTGGGTCTCGGCCAGGAGGATGCCGTCGGTCATGACCTTGATGTAGCCGTCGCGGGCCGTGCGGTCCTGGAAGCGGATCTTGTACCCGACGGACCGTCCGAGCGACTCGCCGAGCTCCTCGGCGATGCGGTAGGCGATGGTCACGGCGGCGAGACGGCGCGGCTGGGTGACGCCCACGCGGCCGTTGATGCCGCGACCGGCCTCGAGGCACATCTTCGGGATCTGGGTGCTCTTGCCGCAGCCCGTCTCGCCCGAGATGATGACGACGCGCTGGCGCGGCGAGCGCAGGGCGGCGACGATCTCGTCGGCCCGGGCGGCGATGGGCAGCTCGCGCGGGTAGGAAACGCGGGGAACGTTGCGGGCGCGGGCGGCGAGCCAGGCCTCGGCCCGGGCCCGCGTGGCCCTGCGTCCCGTCGTCTGCGCCGGCTCTTTCTTGTCCATCGGCTCTTATTTTACAGTATTTCCGAATCCAGGAACTCGCGGGGCGTCACGATCTTGACGCGGCGATATTCCCGAAGAGCCAGAAGGTGCTTATCCCCGGAAACTATATAGCGGGCACGCCCAACGGCAGCCAACGCCAGGAACTTATCGTCGGCTGGATCTTCACGGATGACCTCCGGCGCCTCGGCGACGGTCACCATCTCCGCGAAAGGCAGGACGTATTCTTCGACGAGGGCCTTGATCTCCTCGCCGCTCAACTTGAATTTCGGATAGGCGAGGACGCGCAGGTATTCGATGAACACATCCTTGGACAGGAGAAGCACGATCCGGCGGTCCCGCCAGAGCGATACGAGACGACTGGGCGGCCCTGTGAAAAGCAGGGCCGAGACGAGGACGTTCGTGTCCAGGACGACCCTTATTTCTTTCTGGCCCATGCGACGGCGTCCTCGACGTCCCGTTCCGTCAGCCCCAGCTCGGCGACCTTTTTCCTGGCCTGGGCCAGCCTGCTCTCGTCGATGGGCTTGACCTCGACGGGCTCAAGGACGATAGATCCCTCCCGGATCCTCGCCTCGAAGTATTCGACGCCGTCGAATTTTTCCATCACTTTTTTAGGAATTGTGATCTGGTTTTTATAGGTACGTTTGCAGAGCATCGGAACCTCCCTTGGGCGATCCGCCCATTTTTATAATAAGGGAGGGTAATGATTCTGTCAAGTAATGCACTATTACTTTAGCGCGATTGACACACGCCGCAGGCGCGTTTCCGGTTGCTTGGCTTTGGCAACTTACTGATTCTTATAATCTTGTGCTAGTCATCCAGTTTAGAATATTCTTTAGAGCCACTCTTTTTCGCTCAAAAAACGTCCCCTAAGAGGCCAGCCTCTTGAGCGAATCCAGGATCGCGGTCACGTCGCCGTCGTGGTTGTTGATGTGGAACGAAACGCGGATCGAGTTGAGCCCGCCCTCCCCCACCGGCCGGGCGCGGAGCCGGCGCGCGACGCCGTGGACGCCGTCGCCATGTCCGCAGCGTTCGCCGCGCCAACCGCTCCCGCCCCCGCTCCCGGCAGACCGTGCTCCGTGATGGCCGCACCCGCAAGCTGGCGCATCAACGGCAGTCCGGCGACGCCGCCGGCCAGCCCGGCCGTCATTTTCAAGAACTCTTTTCTTTTCATGAATCTCCCTCCGGTGTCTTTTCGACGTCCCAGGGGGAGATTATTTCGCTAGGCGTCGAGATAGTCAACCCCGCGTCAATGTCGGGGACGGACAAACACCGGAGGCTGGGGCTTTCTCCCCGGATAAGCGAGGACCGGAAAGCCGGGGAGATATGGGAAAATGAATCCGGACACGGAGATCAGGGCGGCGCCCTCCCGGCGCCGGCCCATCAAAGCCGCGGCCAGCTGATTGATCGCCGACGCTCCGGGCCTTACGGCGAGCCGGAGCGTCTTTATCCTTGAACCACCGTGCTGTTGGCGTCTCATGTTCGTTCTCTTTTCTCTTCGTTTCTCTCGTTCTCGTTCTTTCCGTTTCCATACATATAGACGAGCGCCACCACCGAAAGGTTTCATTTTACGCGTTTGACCACCAACCGGTAATACAACGCGCCCGAAACCAGGACAGCCGCGCCGACGATCCAGGCAAGGCGAGGCAGACTGACCATCAGGACCAGGCAGGAGACGAGGCCGAAAGCGGTCACGATCCGGATCCGTCCCTTCAACACCCTCAGCCCGCTCAGGTTCATCGCCGCGTAATAAAGGAGAAGGGAGAAACTGCTGATATAAGCGATATGCGGCAGATCGGCCGAAAGAGCCAGAAGGAGCGTGGCCGCGCCGCCCACGAGGATCGCGTTCCTCGGGAGGTCGGTCTTCCGGCCGAGGCCGGCGAAAAAACCCGGCAATTCGCCGCTCCGAGCCATGACTTGGGCCAGCCTCGAAAGGCCTAGGATGGACGCCAAGGACACCGTGCCGGCCGCCGCCAAGCCCCCCAAGGCTACGAGCTTGGCTCCGAATCCCAGTCCCATGGCGCTTACCGCGTCCGCCAACGGAGATCCGGACTTGGCCAGGATCATGTATCCGGCTCCGCCGACGGCGGCTACGGCCACGAGGACGTAGATGACGGTGGAGATGAGGATGGACATCAAGGTCGCCCGCGGCACGTTCTTTCGCGGATCCTCGATCTCGTCGGCAACGATGGCCACCCGCGCGAAGCCCGCATAGGCGAAAAAGATCGTCGCCGCGCCCGCCCAGACGCCGCGAAAGCCGAACGGCATGAGCGGCCGGAAATTCGCCCCGTGAAAATGGAGGAACGCCGCGCCGGAAAAAAACAGGAGGATGGCGATCTTGAAAAGGACCAGGACGTTGTTGAACCGGCTCGATTCTTTGGCGCCGAGAAGGTTGATCAGGACGACGGCCACGACCACGAGCGTCGCCCCCGCGGCCGTCGGAAGCCGAGGGAAGAAGAACGACAGGTAATGCCCGAAGCCGACGGCGACCGTCGCCCCGGAGACGACGTTGGAGAAGAGCCAGACCCAGCCGACGAGGAAACCCGAGAGATTGGAAAGGGCCTCCCGCGCGAAGACATAGACTCCCCCGCTCCGCGGGTACATCCGGCTGAGTTCGGCCGTGGACAGGCCCGTTAGAAGGGAAACGGCGCCGGCGATCAGAACCGAAACGACGAGGGCCGGGCCCGCGACCGCGGCGGCCGCGCCGAGGATAACGAAGATCCCGGCTCCGATGATCGAGCCGAGGGAGACGTTGACGGCATCAAAAAGCGTCAACGAGGATTTGGATTCCCGCATTTCCATGGGAACAATATACAAAATATGGAGCGCATACGGCAACTTTAAGGGGGTTGTGTCATCGCGGCGGACGGGAGAGTGTTCGCAGGAACTAGAACCTCCACAGGTAGCTGACCTTGAAGAAGAAGCCGCGCTTCATCTCGTGGAAGCGGCTGCTCGGGGCGAACCCGGGCAGGCTTTCGTCCCACTCCTGTTTCTCCAAAGCCGAGCCGTAGCCCAGGTGGACGACCGTGCCCGGGATATACGTGAACGACACCAGGCCGTCGAGCGTCATCCGCTTGTAGAAGTCGTTGTACTCGACGATCCCCCGAACGAAAAGGTACTTGTTGAGCTGGAAGGTGTTGCGGCTGCGCAGGATGAGGTAATCGTAGATCTTGACCTTGTCGGCCTTGCGGAAAAAGTCGACATAGCTCGCGCTAAGACTGAAATCGAGCTGGTCCATGGGCTGATAGCGGATGCCCGCCGTGGCTTGCGTCCCATAACCCTGGTAGGCGTCGGCCGGGTCGTAGAAGGTACTGCCCGTCCGCCGGACGCGGGTCTGGACATAAACCTGTTTGGCCAGCTGGGACTCCATCGTGAATCCGTAGCCGCTCTGGTCGAACCTCTCCCCCGCGTACACTTCGTTCGCCAGCAAACCGTCGAAGCGGATCATCGTGTTCCGCGGAAGTCGGAAGCGCAGGACGAAAACGTTGACCGTCTCCCACATGTCGTAGATCGTGTCGTAGAGGTGGTAGCTCCAATAGAAGGGCTCGATCTTCTGGAAGAACTTCGACTTCGGATAGATGTTGTACATGGCGAAAGCCGCCAGCCGCCGCAGCCCCGTCCGGAAAACGAAGCCCGTGTCGGCCCGGAAGCCATCCGAGATGTCCTGGTAGCCGAGCTCGATGACGACCTTGCGGTTACTGAAGCTGTAGTTGAGCGAAAGCGCGTGGTCGGAGTCCGTCGTCTCGGCGCCCGGGTCCCGGGACAGCGAGCCGAAGAGATGGAACGAGGCTGTCGCGACCGGGCTCAGCCGAAAGCGGCCGTCGAGGCCTCCGACGCGGTTGAAGCCCGAGCCGTACTCGCGGCCCGTGTAGAAGGCGCCCAGGAACGCGTCGTCCTTGAGCGTGTGCTTATAGCGGGCGATCATGAAATCCGGGTGTTCGTCGACCGCGTCGCCGCGGAGACGGTCCTGGGCGTAGATCGCGGCCACGGTGTCGCGCGGGGCGACCTTGCCGGTCAGCTTGAAGCCGAAGGTCGGGTCGACGATATTCCGCGTGTAGACGAGGGCCATCAACGGGGCTTCCTCCATGGCCCCGCCGAATTGCCAGATATCGTTCCCCTCGAGGAAGAAAGGCCGTTTTTCCTCGTAGTAAAGGGAGTAGCGGAGGTTGAAATCGACCTGCCCGGCGTCGGCCTCGACCTGGCTGAAGTCGGGGTTGACCGTCCCATCGAGGGTCAGGTCGGAGGTGATGCCCAGCTTCCCGGTCAGGCTGACGTCGTCGATGTCCAGCTCCTTGTTCCTGACGAACGCGCCCTGGGCGGCTTCGCTCGCCTCTTCCGTCCGTCCGAAAGTGAAGGCGGGCAGGAGCTCGACGACGCGCTTGTACTTGAGGCCCGATACCTGGAACGGCTGGGCCTGGCTGAGGAGGGACCCTTTGGCCGGGTCGATGGGCGGGAAGCTGACCTGCTCGGAGGTCCGGGTGAAGAAGCGGATGAACAGGATGCGCATGGTCTGGATATCCCGGTTCGGGAAGCGGATGCTCTGGAGGGGAATGCGGGCCTCGACGGTCCAACCCTGGTCGTCGATCCGTCCCTTGCTGTACCAGACCGCGTCGAAGCTGACCTCGATATTCCCGTTGACGGTCAGCATGCCGTCGCCCTGGATGCCGAGCGGGTTGAGCATGAAGACGAAGGCGCTTTGGTTGTCGTTGAAGGTGTCGAGGTTGATGAAGACGATGTCGTCCTGAAAGACGTTGTCACGCTTGCTGACGGCGGCCTTGACTTTGGACGGATCGGTGTCGTAGCAGCGGAAGGCGAAGTAGAAGTTCTCGGCGTCGTAGGCGACGTAGGCTTCGGTTTTCTGGCTGGCCTCCTTGCCGTAATCGGGCTTGAAGGTCTTGAAGCCATCGTACTTGAGGGACGTCGACCACGCGGCGTCATCGAGGACACCGTCGATGACCGGGGGCGTGGCCGTCTTGGCCAGGACCGGGACGATCTCTTCGGTCCGGGCATTTGCGGTGGCAGAGATCTCGGCCCGGAGAGCCGCGGGGGCGGCGGCCAGGAGGGCAGCGGTCAACAGGATCAGGGAGCTTTTCTTCAATTCGGTCTCCATTTTCGATCAGGTAGTATTCGCACGTCTTTCCTAATTACGAAACCCGCCCTGAAAAGGTTCGCTCACGGCTCCGAATGGGCACGGATGCTGAAGTGGGACAGGAGATCTTCCCCAAGAATTGGGGCTGTCCCTTCGGAAATGGCGGCAAAAAGGGCTGTTTAACCTACATTCCGCACTTCAAGAAGGGACTAATTTGTTGATTTTCGGGCCTC
>CAZZCH010000058.1:0-22144 GCA_964652895.1 uncultured Eubacteriales bacterium | reverse complement strand
GGGCCTCCGCCGCAAGCGTCCCTCCCATGAGGTCTCGCGTGACGCCATGCACGAAAACACGCCAGCCCGTGACGGAATCGGGCACGGTGAACTCGATCGTCGCCGTCCCGTCTGCCCCGGTCAGGAGATGGGGCTGCCAGAAGGCCGTCTCGGCGAAATTCGAGCGAAGCTGCGGCGCTCCTTCCGCGCCGGCCGCCGCCTCCTCGCCATTCTTTGATTTTTCCGCCGCATCGAACGCCATCTCAGATTTGGCCGCGGATCTTGCCATTTGGGGAGCGGGCCGCCCCTCTTCGCCGACGACCCCCCCGAGAACGCCACCGACGACGCCGCCCGCCACTCCGTCGCGCATCCTGCCGCCCGGTCCTCCGATCCCATACCCGGCTAGAGAAAATAGCCCGTCGGGCCTGAACGTGGGGTAGCTGGGGACGCGGTTCCAGCCATGATTGAAGGCGAACGACATCGGCGCCGTCCCGAGCGTCGGGTCCCACCAGCTCGTGCCCGTCCGGTTGGGGTAAAGCCCGGTCAGGCGCGGCGGCCGATGCGGCGCGAAGATGTCGAGGCTCCGGTCGTACATGTAGGCCAGGAGCTCGGCAGCGCCCGCTTCCGCCGGCTTCCCGTCCGGAGCCTTGACCGTCACGCGCCATGTCTCCCGGCCGCCGGGCGTGAGCTTGTCGCGGAACGAGGCAAAGGATATCCCCAGCTCTTTGCTGTCCCAAGGGACGAAGACCGAGGCCTCTTCGCTCATGAACTGATGGTCGCGCACGGCCGTGACCCGGGCGCCGAAGCCGCCTCGCAACTCCTCCGTCACGGGCATGTCGATGATACCGCCGTCCTTTCCGGCCTCGATCCAGCGGCGCTCCCAGAGTTCGCCGCCGCGGAACGTTTCGAGAAGGACCGGCTGGCCGCTCCAACCGCAGTCGATGAAGAGGCGCGCCGTGCCGCCGACCGTTACCGCCGGCTTCTCGGCGCGCAGGACAAGGGGCAGGCGGAGGGCGGGTTTCGACTCGCCCACGACCAGGAAGTCCTGGCTGTCGCGGCAGACAGCCCCGAAGTCGTCCTTCGTCTCGTAGAGCAGGCGATAGGCCCCCGGCGCGAGCGCCGGGACGCCGACCGTCGCTATCCCCTTGGCGTCATGATCGGCCGCGCCCTTGGCCGCGTCGGCTCCTTCCTTCCATAGGCGAAGGATCATATCCGGAGAGCAGGATTCCCACCGGGGCCGCAGGCGGTCGCCGGGCGTCGGCGGGAACATCGGGGCCTCCGTCCCCGGCGGCGAGAGCAGGGGCTGGTCGGCCGGCAGGAGCGTCGCCTCGGGCTGAACGAGCCGGACGACGCGCCACGCGCCCTTTCCGGCCTTCGGCGTTCCGTTGAGGTCGGCGCGCGTCACTGTGAAGGCGCCCTTGGCGCCGGCGCGGAAGAACTCGCTCTCCGCCTCAAGCCGCGCCTCGACGCTGACGAAACCGAGCCGGAAAGAACGGGCGGCCGAGCGCGTCTCGCCGCCCTCGTCCGTGACGTCGACGGAAAGCGTGTAGCGGTAGGATAGTCCCGATTCCACGTCGCTCTTTTTTTCGTCGGCCCGGGGCGTGAATTCGACGTCGAACGCGCCGTCCGCGTCGATCTTCGCCCGTCCGCCGGCGATCGTCTGACCGCGGCCGCCGCCGGTTTCCCACCACCACCAGCGCGGGTAGACCGGCTCGCGCTTGACCTGCCAGACGGCCTCGCCCGAGGTGACGGGCAGGCCGAAATAATAGCGGGCCTCGCCCTTGAGAGCGGCGGGCCGGTTTAGCCGCAACGGCTTCTCCGGGTCCTTGACCGAGACCTCGAAGGTCGGCCGCTTGTATTCCTCGACGCGCACCGCGGCCAGGCCGTTGGGAGACGAGCGGAGGCGCCAGCCGCCGAGGGGGCGGCCCGCCGCCGGCACCGTGAATTCGCCGCTGGCCGTGCCGAAAGCGTTGGTCGAGGCGGTCGCCTCGGCGACGCGCTGGTTGTTGATGTCCTCGAGCCAGACCGAGACGCCCGTTCCCGGGTCGGGGCTGAGCTTGCCCAAGTCGGCGCGGCCCTTATAGGCGAGGATCTTCCAGTAGATCTTCTGCCCGGGGCGGTAGATCGAACGGTCGGTGTAGATGAGGGCGGCCCGGGAATCGCGCGGCTCGGAGCCGGCGTAAAGATAAAGGTAGTCGGGGTCGAAGGCGACGTCGCGGGCCTTTTTCGCCAAGAGAAAATAGGGGCCGGACCGCTCGCGGGGAGCGAACCAGACGCGGCCCTGGGCGTCGGTCGTTTTCGATTCGACCCGGGTGTGGCCTTTTCGCCATTCGAAGGCGTAGAGGTCGACCGTCACCCCGGAGAGGGGGCGGCCCGTCTCGCCGGAGAGGACGAGCACTTCCTTGCCGCCGGCGATGTCGGCGTTCCCGACGCGGGCCCGGCCGCCGCCGTCGCGCGCGATCATGACCAGGTCGCCGAGGATGACGCTGAGGCCGATCGTCCGGTTGGCGGCCGCGGCGAAATCTTCGCGCGCCGACGTGGCGACGAGATAGAGGCCGGGCTCAAGCGATGGCGGCAGGTTCGTGAACGTGCGGTGGTCGCGGAAGTCCGGGGTTAGAGGCAGGTCGACGGCCCATGCGGCGTCGGGGCGGCGCGCCTCGACGATCTTGCGGGCTTCGTCGCCCGCCGGGAAGAGGTTGTAGTCGCGGGCCGTCTTGACGAGCGCTTCGATGTCGAGGGCGTAGGCGCGGAGGAAGACCCGGTCGAGGTTGCGGTGGGTGACGCGCACGGAACGGCGGCCCGGAGCGTCGGCGCGCATCGATTCGATCGAATAGGCGGGCGCTTCGATCGATCGGAGAATGTGGAGGCAGTGCTTTCCTCCGGGGGAGAGCGGATACCGCTCCGCTCCTTCCGCGGCGAGCTTGCGGGCGCGGACGAGGGCGTCGGGGGCGGCCTCTTCGCGCGTGTATTCGGCCAGGAGCGCCTGGCCGACGGCCCACCAGGCGTACTTGCGGTTGGAGGGCAGGAATTCGGCCAGGTGGGCGCGGATCACGGCATGGCTTTCGTCGGAATTGAACGCGGCGTAGAGCGCCTGGACGAGCTCGAAGCGGGCTTCGAGAGCGGCTTCGGGACGGGCGGCGCGGCGGCTGAAGGATTCGTGCTCGCCGAGAAGGGCGCGGACCTTTTCGATCGGATGGGTCGCGGCGGATTCGAAGATGCGCTCGGCGGCGGTGTCGCCGGAACCGGCTTTCCCGGCTTGCGCCAGGAGCTTGTCGAGCGGGAGAAGCCAGGTCTCGTTCGATTGGCGAGGCGTCCAGAAAGACGTGTCGGCGAGGAGCCGGGCCATGAGGTAGACGACGCCGTCGCGCAGGGTGTCGCGGACGCCGGCCGGGTAGTTGCCGGCGGTCCAGAAGTCGGGGAACTCAGTGGACTTGCGGGCGGCCAGGCGCTCGCGGTCCTTCCAGACGCGAAGAGCGGACTTCCAGGCCTCGTCGAAGAGCTGTTCCCTCGTCCAGGACTTGAGGTCGAGAGGGCCTTTGGACTCGACGCGCTCACGGCGGTCGATGTCCCAGGAGTAGGCATGGTAATAGGTGATAAGGGAGTTGGCGAAAAAGAGCTCGAGCATGTCGCGCTCGAGAGGGGAGTCCGGCCAGGGCTGTTCCTTGAAGAACCGGACCGCCGTTTCGTAGCCGTGAAGCGCCGTTCGCAGTTGGCCCTCTTTGATCAGGGCCCAGGTCCAGAGGGCGTTGTCGCCGGCCTTTTTGGCTTCTTCGCGGATGCGGGCGCATTCGGCGGCTGCGGCTTCGTACTTCTGCTCGCCGACGAGCTTTTCGACGGCCTGGCGTGCGGCCTTGCCGTGCGCCTGATCAGATGGGGCCGGTGCCACGCGACCCGCGGAAAGGGGACAGGGGCGGTCGGCGATGACCGCGAAGAGACCGGCTACTAGGACGGCGGCCACGATCGCCAGTGCCGCGATGACCGGAGTGCGTCTCCGGGAGCGGACCTCCGTCGGGGGTCTTTTTTCGGGTTCTTGGCTGTTCATGCGTTCCTCCCGGCGGTCCGCCTGCCGTCAGCTTTATCGGAATATAGATCGCTCTCATCGTCTAATACACCCGACGAGGTAAAATAGTCCGGCGGGTCCAATCGTTCATGCCCGCGAAATTGGAATTTATTCGGGATCACGGCAACGGTTTCCCGGTCCGACGGGGTCTCAGCCGGGGCATATATAGCCTCTCCCTTTCTTCGTGGGGGACGAATATAAGGGATTTTTCCAGTAAAGCCTCGAGTTCTTTTTTGAATGGGTATCGGGGATTGAGCCCGAATAGCCTGACTTTACCCCAGAGCTTGCTGAATAGGACTCCTCCCTTCTCTAATTTTAATAGCTGATATTGCACCGCATTGGGGTAAGAACCGAGTTCCCGAGCAATCTCCCGACCATATGATTCTCCGTGCGTGTAGAGGAAGAGTAGAACTCGGACCTTAGTCGGAGATTCAAAAAGCGGCTCTAACATGGAGGCCTCACAACCGACCAAAATTATTGGCTATGTGACCAATATTGTTGGTCATATGTTATGGCAGACAAGGGGTTTTGTCAATAGCCCAAGATTGGAATTGACCCCGGCCCGGCGGCCGGCATAGAATGAGGCCGAAGGAGGGCACGCATGAACAAAGCACGATGGTTCAAGGCCGGACTGGCCATCCTCGCTCTGGCCGTCTTCGTTTCGGCCGGGGCCCAGGACGAGAAGAAATTCAACGGTCTCGGCACGGGCCTCGGCAACCTGTCGCGCCTGTCGAAGGCCCAGACGAGGTCCATCAGCCCGGAGAACTTCACCGGCGAGAAGGGCAAGGCCGGCATGTCGACCGACGGCCCGGCCATGAAATCGGCCCGCGACCTCGGCCAGGGCTGGAAGGTCTCGCCCTACGTCCGTGTCCAGCCCAAGCAGACCTTCGTCATGGC
The DNA here is from genome assembly GCA_964652895.1 of uncultured Eubacteriales bacterium. Classification (GTDB taxonomy): domain Bacteria; phylum Acidobacteriota; class Aminicenantia; order Aminicenantales; family Saccharicenantaceae; genus RBG-16-66-30. The sequence continues at coordinate 17,208 of CAZZCH010000058.1, read as the reverse complement.
CGACGTCAAGGGCGAAGGCGCCATCCAGCAGATCTGGCTGACGCCGGCCGGCAACTGGCGTTTCGCCATCCTCCGCTTCTACTGGGACGGCGAGACCGAGCCCTCGGTCGAATGCCCCGTCGGCGACTTCTTCGCCTGCGGCTGGGGCCAGTATGCCCAGGTTTCGTCGCTCCCCATCTGCGTCAACCCGGGCAGCGCCTTCAACTGCTACTGGGAAATGCCCTTCCGCAAGGGCTTTAAGATCACCATCGAGAACCTGGCCGACGACGTCTTTACGGTCTACTACCAGATCAACTACGCCCTGACGAACGTCCCCGAGGACGCGGCCTATTTCCATGCCCAGTTCCGGCGCGTCAATCCGCTCCCGTACAAAGACGTCTACACCATCCTCGACGGCGTCAAGGGCTGGGGCCATTACGTCGGCACTTACATGGCTTGGGGCGTCAACAGCAACGGCTGGTGGGGCGAGGGGGAGATCAAATTCTTCCTCGACGGCGACACGAAGTTCCCGACGATCGCCGGCACGGGGACAGAGGATTATTTCTGCGGCTCCTACGACTTCGACGCCAAGGCGCCCGACGGCACGATCCAGTACCGCGAGTTCACGACGCCGTATACGGGCCTGGCCCAGGTCATCCGCGGCGACGGGCACTACCAGGTCCAGCAGAGGTTCGGGCTGTACCGCTGGCACATCACCGACCCGATCCGGTTCGAGAAGGACCTCAAGGTGACGATCCAGGCGCTGGGTTGGCGGTCGGGCGGACGCTACCTGCCGCTCCAGGACGACATCTCCTCGGTCGCGTTCTGGTACCAGCAGGAGCCCCACGCCAAGTTCCCCAAGCTCCCGGACAAGGACTACCTGGAGATCATTTAAGAATCAGTTCAGTTGCCTTCGACCTGGTCGAGGACGGCCTTGGCGTAGTTGCCGGCGGCGGCCATCCGGACTTCAAAGGCCCGCTTCAGGGCCTGGAGCTCTTTCAGGAAGGGCTGGAAGTCGGAGGGGTCGCTCCAGTTGGCCATGGTCAGCCGTTCGATGATCTCCTTCATGCCCTGGGAGCTGATGACCTCGGCGAAAATCTCGGGCAGCTTGCCGTTCTCTTTGTCGCAGAACCGGACAGCGCGGAAGAAGAGCTTGCGCAGGACTTCCTGCTGGTTGAGGATCTCCTGCTTGAGCAGGAAGAGGTCCTTCACGGAACCGGTCTTGCCGAGCTGGGAGTGGAGCTGGCCGGCATTTTCGGTGATCTTGCCGACAGCCGCCATGAAGGCTTCGGCGTCGAGGACGGCGTCGGCCTCGGTCGCGAAAAAGCCGATCTCGATACCGTTGTTTACGGGTTCGGTCCGGCGGTAACGGGCCAGGCTTCCCATGATCGAATCATGTTCCGTGTCCCTTTCGGCCGCGGCCGGCGCGACCGCGGGCTCGGCGGCTTCCTCGTGAGACTCTTCGGCGAGGGCCGGAGAGCCCGTGGCGTTCCCGGACGGGCCGATGGGAATGTCGCCCCAGGCCGGGTCGGATTCGGCGAACGCGGCGTCGTCACCGACCCCGTCATCTTCGGCCGACACGGCGGACGCGTCCGCCTCGGGGGCGGCGTGCGGCTCGGGCGTCACCGTCTCGGGCATCACCGCCTCCGGCGTCTCGGCCTCGACAGTCACGGCCTTTCCCGCCGGCCCTAAATCGACCTGCCGGAGCGTCGACAGAAGGTCGCGGACCTTCTTCAGCTTGAGCAGCTCTTCGTTCCAGTCCACGCCGCTGTACTCGCTCTCGGCGGGAGCGGGGATCTGGGCGGCGATGCCGGCGTATCCGGCCAGGTTCTTCTTGATGTTCTTGTATTCTTCTTCGGCCCGCACCCGGATCTTCTCGAGCTCCTGGTTCAAGTCGCTGATCTTTTCGAGCTCGTTGCCCGCCAGGCCGGCCGCGTTCTCCATCATCTTCTGGTAGTTCACGGCGCGATCGAAATGGCCCCGGATCTGGCCCCGGACGTGCTCCTCGGTCTTCTGCAGCTCGGCCATGACGGCCTTGTGCTCTTCGAGGAAGCCCCGGACCTGGGCGAATTCCTGGTTGACGGTCTCGATCTTTTTAAGGGCCTCTTCCTTCTCGCGGGTGATCTTTTCGATCAGGCCCTGTTCCACTTCGTTTTTCTGGGCCGAGAAGATTTCGCTGACGCGTTTTTCGATGTCGTCGAGGAAGGATGTCGGCTCGGTGGGGGGTATGGCGATTTGACTCATGGGGACCTCCTTTAAACTTGGACAGACGTCGGGACGTTCTGGCCTTTTCCGTAGAGATGATTGATGAGGACCAGGACGCCGGTGGGAATGCCGTGCTCGAATTCGACCCCGATCTCGTAGAGGCCGTCTTCGATCATCCGGTTCCAGCGGACATCGGCGCGGACCTTGGTCATCTGTTTCGACTTGGAGAGGTAAAGCGTCATCCGGAGAGTGGAGCCGACCTCGAAAAACCGGTCCGTGACGATCCGCGCTCCGCCAAGGGAGATGTCCTTGGTCAGGGCGTTGACGACGCGGGGCTCGGGAGAGGCGGACGCACCGGGGAGCTCGATGGCGACCCTGTTTTCCTCGGTGAGTCTTTTGTCTTTTCTGTTTTCGCGCATCACGCGCTCTCTTTCCGGACCTTCCACTTCCATGCGGTGGCGATTCCGTTCGCCTTAACGATCATAAACCGCCTAAAAACCGAGTCCATCCCCGCTGGGGGTGAAACAGGGGGGTATTGTCCCTCCCCCCCCTAGGCCCCTAAAAGAGGGCTCCCTCGATGAGGGGCCGGCGGGCAGGGGGGAATAGGGGGATTCCGGGGAAGTCAGGGGCGATATACCCTCGAGAAAGAGGAGAGGGATGGGGCGGTGGAGGCGGGCCGGCTGCCGCGGAGGAAAATGGCCATATGAACATATTTCCGGTCCGTCGGGTCGAGCGGCGGGTCACCCTCGTAGTCGTGCCAGCGGTCGACGAACTCCGAGCGGGGGATCGTGCCGCGCGAGCCGAGGAGGGACGGGTCCTCGAAATAGAGGTTGTCGCGGTCCGCCCCCAGGAGGACCATGTAGTGGCCGTCGTCCCAGGTCTCGGCCCAGGGGAGGTCGGCGCGGTCGCGCCAGGCCTGGAGGTCGACGATGACCGTCGTCCGGTCGGCGAGGGCCGCGTCGAGGTCGGCGAGGTCGAGGCCCTCGCGGAGGTCGGTGGTGAGACCGAACTCCCGGGCGACGCGGACGATGTCGAGCGGGTGCGTCCCGGCCTCGGGCGTGCTGTGGAGGCGGGCGACGAGACGGTCCTCGCGCTCCTCCGTTCCCCAGTAAGCCAGGACGGCCTGGAGGGCGGCCGCGCCGCAGGTGTAGCCGGTGCTCTGACGGACGTCGGGGACGGCGGAGAGCAGGGAGGGCAGGGCGGAAGAGGCGGCAGGGGAGGCGGGGGATGCGTGAGAGGAGCGGAGCTCGGTTACGGAAAGCGGCGCCGGGCCGCCTTCGATCAAGAAACGGATCGGGAGGAGCGTTCCGGCGATCCATCCGACGGCAACGGTGACGAGCGCGAGCGCGATCACGGCGGCGGGCGACAGTCCGGCGATTTTTCTCATCGATGACCTCCGGTCGAGAGCCACTCCAGAAGTTCTTGGGGGGAAGAGATGAGGGCGGCGGCGCCGCTCGCGACGAGCTCGTCGGCGGTACGGAAGCCCCAGAGGGCGCCGGCGGCGAACATCCCCGCGGCCGCGGCCGTCTTCATGTCGACGCTGGTGTCGCCTAAAAAAATACAGGCCGGAGGTTCGACGCTGAGCTCGGCGGCGATCGTGAGGGCCGCCGTGGGGTCGGGCTTGAGCGGGACGCCGGCGGTGGCGCCGCGGACGAGATCGAACCGGGAACCGGCGAGAAGCTCCGCCGTCATCGCCGTCGTGAACACATGGGACTTGTTCGAGAGGACGGCCGTCTTGATCCCGCGCCGGGCGAGCTCGACGAGCAACTCCGGGACGCCGGGGTAGGGGTGGCTGTGGCTGCGCCAGCACGCCTGGTACTCGCGGCGATAATCCTGGATGATGACGGCGACGTCGTCGTCGGAAAGCGAACCGACGCCGCGCAGGGCGAGGGTCCGCCGGACCATCTCGTCGATGCCGTCGCCGACGAGGCGCTTCATTTCCTCGGTACTAAAAGGAGCCAGGCCGCGGGCCTCGAGGACCCGGTTCGTGGCTCCTGCGATGTCCTCGATGGTGTCGAGGAGCGTGCCGTCGAGGTCGAATATCACCGCTCTGATATTATTTATCATGCCGCGATCCATCAGCCAAGGCGCTTAAGAAACGAGGACGCGTATATATTAAAACAACTTACTAAAGCCAAGCAACAAATGTCTTGCATTCGGCGGCCGTCCGGCCTATAATTCTTACTATTCCACTAGGGATTATTTCCCGGGCGAAAATTCATCGATATGTTGGAGGAGTGAATGGTTGTGACAGGCGGTTTCAGCGAGAACGCCCTGAAGATCCTGAAGGCCCGCTACTACCTGAAGAACGAGAACGGCGAGCCCGTCGACAGATCCCCCGAAGACCTCTTCCGGCGCGTGGCCGTCCACATCGCCTCGGCCGAGAAGACCAAGGCCGGCCGGAAAAAGTACGCCGAGGAGTTCCTCCGGATCATGGCCGACCGCGACTTCCTGCCCAACAGCCCCACCCTGACCGGCGCCGGCCGGGGCATGTGCCTGAGCGCCTGCTTCGTCCTGCCGATCGAAGACTCCCTCGATTCCATCTTCGAGACGGTCAAGAACGCGGCCCTCGTCCACAAGGAGGGGGGAGGCACGGGCTTCGACTTCAGCCGGCTCCGGCCCAGGGGCAGTTTCGTCCGCAAGACCCAGGGCGTCGCCTCCGGCCCTGTATCCTTCCTCAAGGTCATCGACGCCGCGACCGAGGCCGTCAAGCAGGGCGGCACCCGCCGTGGAGCCAACATGGGCATCCTCCGGGTCGACCACCCCGACGTCGAGGAGTTCATCCAGATGAAGCTCGACGGGACGTCGGTCGCGAACTTCAACATCTCCCTCGCCGTCACCGACGCCTTCATGGCCGCCCTCAAGTCCGGCTCCGAGTACGACCTCATCGACCCGCACCTGGGGACGCCCGTCGGCAAGAAGGACGCCCGCAAGATCTTCGCCCTCATCGTCGACTCGGCCTGGGCGGTCGGCGACCCCGGCCTCATCTTCATCGACCGCGTCAACGCCGGCAACCCGACGGCCGGACTCGGCCCCATCCGCGCGACCAACCCCTGCGGCGAACAGCCCCTCCACGACTTCGAGTCCTGCAACCTCGGCTCCATCAACCTGGCCAATTTCTTCGACGCGCACAAGAAGGACCGTTTCGACTGGGACCGCTTCGCCAAGGTCGTCCGCCTCGGCGTCCGCTTCCTCGACAACGTCATCGACGTCAACAAGTACCCCCTGCCCCAGATCGACCGGATGACGCGGACCACGCGCCGCGTCGGGCTCGGGGTCATGGGCTGGGCCGACCTCCTCCTCTTGATGAAGGTCCGCTACGACTCGGCCAAGGCCCTGGCCCTGGCCGACAAGGTCGGCGGGTTCCTGCGAGCCGAGGCCACGTCCGCCTCCCGCGAGCTGGCCGCCGAGCGGGGCGCGTTCCCGGCCATCGGCCAGTCGTCCTACAAGGGCAAGAAGATGCGCAACGCCACCGTCTTCACCATCGCCCCGACCGGGACGATCTCGCGCATCGCCGGCTGTTCGTCCTCGATCGAGCCCGTCTTCGCCTTCGAGGTGACCTCGAAGATCATCGACTCCGAGCTCAAAGACGTCCACCCCATCTACGCCGGATGGAAGGAGAAGAACCCGGGCAAGCGGCTGCCGGACTACTTCCGGGCCGCCCACGAGGTCCCGCCCGAGTGGCACATCCGGACCCAAGCGGTCTTCCAGAAGCACGTCGACAACTCCGTCTCCAAGACGATCAACTTCCCCCACGAGGCCTCGGTCGACGACGTCGAGAAGGCCTACATGCTGGCCTGGGACATGGGGACCAAGGGCATCACCATCTACCGCGACGGCTGCCGCGAGAGCCAGGTCCTCTATAAGAACGGGACGGAGATCCTCCACCCCCAGGGTCGGCCGGGCTCGCTCCCCTCGGTCACCGACAAGATCAAGACCGGCTTCGGCAACCTCTACGTGACCATCTCCTTCCATAACCAGAAGCCCTTCGAGGTCTTCGCCTCGATCGGCAAGAGCGGCTATTCGACGATGGCCGACGCCGAGGCCCTCGGCCGGCTCATCTCGACGGCCCTCCGCAGCGGCGTCGAGGCCGAGGAGGTCATCCAGCAGCTCAAGGGGATCGGCGGCTCCGAGCCCATCTTCACCGAGGGCGGCCTGATCCAGTCCATCCCCGACGCCATCGCCCATGTCCTCGAAAAGCACTTCGGAGAGGTCAAGAGTAACGCCAAGGACTTCTACACCGTCCGCTGCAAGATCTGCGGTGCCCTGCTCCCCGACGAGAAGTGCCCCGTCTGCATGAACTGCGGCTGGAGTAAATGCGCATAACCGCGTCCGGGAACCCGTTCCGGGCTGTGGCGTTTGACCCAAACGGCGAATTCTGGTATTTTCGATCATAAGAGAAGACTACAAGGAGTCATCGTCATGAAAAAAGCAGCTCTCATGTTGATCATCCTCGGCTGTCTGGCCGGATTATCCTTCGGACAGAACGGCAAGATCGGGCTGGGCATCATCCTCGGCGAGCCGACGGGCCTCAGCGCCAAGCTATGGACCGGCGACACCACCGCCTTCGACGCCGGGGCCGCCTGGTCGTTCGTCAACGGCGGGACCTTCATGCAGATCCACGGCGACTTTCTCTTCCACAACTTCGACCTCTTCAAGGTGGACACGGGCAAGATGGCCCTCTATTACGGTTTCGGCGGCCGGGTGAAATTCGCCGACCAGACGATCGTCAGCGTCCGCGTCCCGATCGGCATCTCCTACCAGTTCGAGAAGACGGCGATCGAGCTTTTCCTCGAAGTCGTCCCCATGCTCGACGTCGTCCCGGCCACCGAGGTCGGGGTCGCCGGCGGCGCGGGCTTCCGCTATTATTTCTGATGATCATCTCTCGCGGACGGGTCACAAACGGCGGCTTATAAGATCACCGGATCTTCCGAACCGACACACGTGCGGCGGAGACTCCTCTGGGCCGTGGCCGGCGCGGCTGTCCTCGCCGGAGGCCTCATCATCTTGGGTCCGGGGAGACCCTCGTCCGGACGCAAAGCCGAACCGCCCGAAGCCGGAGGGCCGGCGGCGAAGGCCGTCCTCCCGGCATCGGCCGAGTTTTCGGCCGGTCTGGCCCGGGGCCCGCTCGGCGCGAAGGGCTGGTCGCGGACCGAAGAAACCCTCTACTCCGCGTGGATCGAGGCGCTTTTCGCCGACGCGGACGAGCGCTCGTCCTGGAACGCGCTCCACGAGGTCCTGCGCGACCCGGCGCGAAACCTCCTCCACGACCGTCTCGGCCTGGGCGAGGACGACGCCTCCGGCCCGAACGCGCTCGTCATGACCCCGGACTGCGCCGACAACCCCTATTTCCTGCGGGCCTACTTCGCCTGGAAGCTCGGTCTGCCCTTCGGCGTCCACGAGACGAGCTGGGGCAGCCTCGAAACGGCGCCCCACGGCCTGCGCTGGCGGATCGAAGCTCCGGCGCCCAGCCCTGAGAAGTTTCGCCGCCTCCTGGCCGCGCTGAAGAACATCGTCCATGCCGGGAACGGCCGGACCGCGCTCCGGGCCGACGATTCCGACTATTATCCGCTCCCTCTTACCCGGAAGGCCCTCAAACCGGGCACGATCTACGCCGACCCTTACGGACACACCCTGACGATCGTCCGCTGGGTCCCCCAAACGGCGAAGCGCCCGGGCCTGCTCCTGGCCGTCGACGCCCAGCCCGACGGGACGATCGGGGTCAAGAGGTTTTGGAAGGGGAATTTCCTGTTCACGACGGAGGCGGTCGTAGGCGAGCCGGGATTCAAGGCTTTCCGCCCGATCGTTCTCGAGAACGGCCGGCCGCGCCTCCTCACGAACCGGGAGATCGCCGCAAGCCCCGACTTCGGCGATTTTTCGCTCGAACAGGAGAAGATGACGGGCGACGCGTTCTACGCGGCCATGGAGAAGCTCATCAATCCCGAGCCGCTCGACGCCGCGGCCGCCTTCGAGGACCTCTTCCGGGCCCTCCACGAACAGCTCATCGTCCGCGTCGACTCGGTGGCGAACGGCGAGGAGTTCATGAGGACCCACCCGGGCACGGTTATCCCCATGCCGTCGGGTCCGGCCGTCTACCAGGCCCTGGGACGGTGGGAGGATTTCTCGACGCCCAACCGCGACCTGCGCCTGCTCATCGCCATCGACACCATCCTCGGCTTCCCGGACAAGGTCGCCGCGAACCCCGCCGCCTACGATGTCTCCGGAAAGAAGACGCCCGATGAGCTCCGGCGCGGGCTCCTCGCCCTTCAGACTAGATTGGCGAACGAACTCTCCATCACCTACCGGAGGTCGGACGGGACGCCCCGGGTCCTGACGCTCGAGGATATCTTCGCCCGCCGGGACGCCTTCGAGATGGGCTACAACCCGAACGACAGCGTGGAGGTCCGCTGGGGCGCCCCGGAGGGAAGCGAAGAGCGCTCGACCGCCCGCCGCCGGGCCCCCGCCTCCCAACTCGAAAAAATGAAGGCCCTCCGGCCCTGGTTCCACAAGCGCCTCCGGCCCTCCTGACGCGCTAGTTGTCGGGCGAGGTCCTCTCCTTGACCTTCAGCCGGCGCCGCAGGTCGAGGCCGTCCGCAGTCAGCCGGAGTTCGTACTCTCCGGCCGGCGCGAAGACCAGGTAGCGGGTGAAGTAGGGCTCGGGGCTGTCCGCGGTTTTCACCACGAGGTCCCAGCGCAGCTCGTTGAAGCCCTTTTTCCCCGAAAGACGCCAGGACTTGACCTCCTGTCCCTTGGCGTCGTGGACGCTCAACGTGACGTCCCGCGGGCGCGTCAGGTAGAAGGCGAGGGGGACCTTTTCGACCGTCCTCAGGCTGGGGTCGCGGTGCGAGTCGTTTATCCAGGGCCGGCGGGCGGCCGGCGGGTCGAAGAGCGTGTCCGCGGCGGCCGCGTCGTTCTTGAAGATCTCCCGGATGGGCCGGATGTTCATGACGTAGATGCCGCGGCCGTAGGTCGAGGCGACAAGGTCCATCTCCCGTTCCTGGATGACGAGGTCGGAGACGGCCGCCGCCGGGAGGCCCGGCCCCAGCAGGGACCAGGTCCGGCCCCGGTCGACCGAGACATAGGCGCCGCGCAGGAGCCCGGCGTAGAGGATGTTCTCGTTCGTCGGGTCCTCGAGAATGGCGTAGGCGACCTCGTCGGGGAGGCCCGCCGCGATCGACGTCCAGGTGAGGCCCCGGTCCTCGCTCGCGAAAAGCCGGCAGCCCAGGTCGTCCTGGTTGATGCCGGGGGCGGCGACATAGACCCGCGTCCGGCTGAACCGCGACGGGCAAATGCTGCGGATATAGGTGGCCGGGAGGCCCCCCGACCGTTCGACCCACGTCCCTCCGTCGTCGAGCGTGACCCAGAACGCGCCCCGGTCCGTCCCGAGGTAAAGGACCCCCGCGTCGAGGGGGGATTCGGCCATGGCCCCGGCGGCCGTCGAGAGGCGGCGCGGATCGGCCGACCGGGCCAGGTCGGGGCTGATGAGCTTCCAGGAATCCCCCCGGTCGAGGCTCTTGAAGACGTAGTTGCCCGCGTGATAGAGTGTGAAACGGTTGTGCGGGGAAATGAAATAGGGCGTGATGAAATTGTAATCCGCCCGGCCCTTGAACCCCTTCGGCAGGCGGGGCATGATCGAAACGGAGCGGCCGGTGCGCACATCTTTCCGGCGCGCCGCTCCGTTCTGGGACGAGAAATAGACGGTGTTGGGGTCTTTCGGGTCGGCGAAGGTGTAGCAGCCGTCTCCCCCCGACCAAGCGTCGATCCAGATGTAGCGCCAGCCGTCCGCGAAGCGGGGGTCCCATTCCCTGGCCGGCCCGAAAACCGAGGCGTCGTCCTGAGTCCCCCCGTAGATCATGTAGGGGTCCTGGTTGTCCACGGAGACGTCATAGAACTCCCCGACGGGGATGTTGTTGTGATGGAGCCAGGTCTTGCCCCGGTCGAATGTCGTGTAAACCCCTCCGTCGTTGCCGACGGCGAGATGGTCGGGGTTGCCGGGATCGATCCAGAGCTCGCAATGGTCGAGATGGAGGGTTTGGGCCGGGCTGGGGAAGAGGTGATAAACGTCCCCCCCGAGGAGGCCGAAGGTCCGGCCGCCGTCGCGGCTGTGGGCGATCCGGACGCCCAAAGCGTAAACCTCCTCGTCGTCCTTGGGATTGAGATAGATGTCGGCGAAATACCAGCCGATGCGGGGGAAGATGAACATGTCCTCGGTGTGGGTCCGCGACCATGTCGCGCCGCCGTCGGTCGTCCTGTAGACCTCGGCCGCCTTGGTCTCGCTTTTGTTCAGGTTGTCGACAAGGACGTAGGCCTTGGCGGGGTCGCTCGCGGAAACGGCCACTCCGATCCGGCCCGTCTTCGGGCCGTCCGGCAGACCTCCGCCGAGCCGGCGCCAGGTTGTGCCGGCGTCCTCGCTTTTCCAGACGCCGCTCGACGGGCCGGAAACGCCGGGATTGTTCTCCCACGTCGTGGCGTAGACGACTGTCGGGTCGGAGGGGGCGATGATGACGTCGTTGGCCCCGGTGCGTTCGTTGACGTAAAGGACGTGCTCCCATGTGACGCCCCCGTCGAGCGTCCGGTACAGGCCGCGGTTGGGGTTGGTCGTCCAGTAATGGCCGTGGACGGCGACGAAGGCGATGTCGGGGTTCGTCGGATGGACGTCGATCTTGCCGATATGATAGGAATCCCGGAGCCCCAGGTTGCGCCACGTGGCCCCGCCGTCGTCCGACCGGAAAACACCGGTCCCCGGCATGGTGAAGTTGCGCGGTTTCTTGAGGTCGACGCCCGTCCCCAGCCAGATCGTCTCCGGCCGCGAGGGGGCCAGGGCGATGTCGCCGATACCGGGGGCCGGCTGATCTTCGAAGATCGGCCTCCAAGTCAAGCCGTTGTCCGTCGTCTTCCAGAGTTTTCCCGGCCCGAAGGCGGCGTAGAGAGTGCCGGGACGGGAGGGGTCGCCCTGGACGCACGCGGCCCGGGCGCCGTTCACCACGGGCCCGACCGACACCCATTCCAGACCGAACTCCGAGCTCCCCTTGAGCTCCAGGTATCGCTCCCAGGACTTGAGCAGGGGATTTTCCGGGGTTTCCGGGCCGGCCGGAACTGCCTGGCCGAGAAGAGCCGCGGCCAGGACCATGGTCAGTATCGTTTTTTTTAGCATGGACGTTCTCCCTCTGGCCTTATATAAATGAACAAAGCCCGAAAAGCAACCTGGGCGTATCCCTGCCAAAACGGGCGTGACAAAGCTCGGCTAAAGGGCGCCATGGCGCCAATTGACTTGGACCCGAACGGTGTGATATCTATGAGCTTCCGCCCGCCGTCGGCCCCGCCTCCGGACGCCGGGCGTTCCATGAAACATGGAAGAAATACCCTCAGGCCGTCGTCTAAATTGTGACGTGCCGAATCGTTCTGCCCTTAAACCATTTCTTTCAATAAAATCCACAGGAGGAGACTCTATGCATTCCCGTACATCTCGTCTCTTTATGGCCCTCCTGGCCCTGGGCTTCGTCCTGGGCGCCGGGGGGACGGTCCTGGCCCAAGCGCAGGTCACGGCCGATGATTTCAACCAATTCACCTGGCGCTGGGTCGGGCCCGTCAATTTCTCGGGCCGGATCACCGAATTCGCCGTGCCACTGGGGCAAACCCAGGTCTACTACGCTCTGGCCGCCAGCGGCGGGCTGTGGAAGACCGAGGACGGGGGCACGCATTTCGAGCCCCTCTTCGAAAAATACGGCAACATGAGCATGGGCTTCCTGGCCATCGCTCCGTCCAACGCCAACATCCTCTACCTGGGCACGGGCGAGGCGATGCACGCCCGGGCGAGCTCCCACGGCAACGGGGTGTGGAAGTCGACCGACGCCGGCAAGACCTGGACGAAGATCGGCCTGGAGAAGAGCTACTTCATCCCCAAGGTCGCCGTCGACCCCAAGAACCCGGACGTCGTCTACGTCGCCGCGGAAGGCAAGCTCTACGACAACGCCATGGACTGCGAACGCGGCCTCTATAAGACGACCGACGGCGGCAAGACCTGGGAACGCCTCTGGCCCCTCAACGACCGGGGCGTCGGCGATTTCGTCATCGACCCGCGCAACGCCGACATCGTCATCGCTGCGGCCTACAAGACCTACCGCCGGAGCTGGACCTATATCGACCGCCAGCCGGGGAACTCTCTTTACAAGTCGGTCGACGGCGGTAAGACATGGAAAAAGCTGACCCAAGGCCTGCCCCAAGACATCGAGCTCGGGCGGACCGGCCTCGACATCTATGAAAAGAACCCCAACATCGTCGTGGCCCGGCTCGACGAAGAAGTCAACCTCGGCCTGGCCGAACGCGACGGCGTGGCCAACTTCCGGGCCGGCCGCGGGTTCGGAGGCGGCGGTCTGTTCGCGGACGACGTCACCTTCGACAAGTTCAAGACTTTCAAGATCAATGCCGAGATGGCCAAGCAGGCCCCGAAATTCACGCCCATCACGGCGGCGGACGAGGCCGAGCTCGTTAAAAAGCTCAACGACCTCGTCGCCGACAAGGATTTCCTGACCAAATCCGGCGTCGACCTGGCCAAGTTCAACGCGGCGGCCCGCAAGATCTACGCCAAGAACAAGGACATCATCGCCGCGATCGGCGAGGTCGAGGCGCTCCTGAAGCGGGAGGCCCCGAAGGCCGATTCGACCGAGGCCAAGGGCCGCGCCCAGGTCGTCAACCGCCATATCCTCGAGGTCCTCTATGCGGGCCTCCTGAGAAACCAGGCCCCCACCAAGCGGTCCGGCGTCGTCTACCGGTCCGACGACCAGGGCGAGACCTGGAAAAAGATGACCGAGTACAAGCAGTCCGGAGGCAGCGGCCAGATCAACCAGACCGAGGCCGGCTACTACGGCCGCATCTACCTCGACCCCCAGAACGACCAGACGGTTTACTGCGTCGACACCAACGCCACGGTCTCGACCGACGGCGGCAAGACGTTCAAGGCCACGGGCTGGGACGCCGGCGCGTTCAAGCTCCACGTCGACCACCGCGGCATGTGGGTCGACCCCAACAACTCCAACCACATCATGAGCGCCAACGACGGCGGGGCGGGGGAGAGCTGGGACGGCGGCAAGCATTGGACCCAGAAGGCGACGATCAGCGCCCAGCAGTTCTACGACGTTTCGGCCGACAACGAACAGCCCTACAACGTCATGGGCGGCACCCAGGACAACGGCGCCTGGATCGGCCCCTCCCAGAACCGGAACCAGTGGGGCGTCTATGCCGCCGATTGGAACTACCTGCCCACGGGCGACGCCTATTACGTCGTTCGCGACTGGTGGAACCCCGAATACATCTATTATGAGAGCCAGTTCGGCTCCTCGAGCCGCCAGAACCTCAAGACGGGCGAGACCTCGCAGCTGGCCAAGCGGACGACCCCCGAGGAATCGGCCAAGGGTGTCCCGGCCCAGCGCTACCAGTGGAACGCCCCCATCGTCCTTTCCCCCCACAACCCGGGTATCGTCTACATCTGCTCCCAGTACGTCCACCGCTCCTTCAGCCGCGGCGATCGCGACACCTTCGTCACGATCAGCCCCGACCTGACCCGGGCCGACAAGGCCCGCCTCGAGGATGCGAAGAAGACCAATCTCCAGTACGCGACGATCTACTCCTTCGCCGAGTCGGCCAAAAAGCCGGGCCTTTTCTGGGCCGGGACCGACGACGGGAACGTCCAGATGTCGCCCGACGGCGGCGTGACCTGGACGAACATCACGGCCAATTTCTACGACATGAAGACGGGCAAGGCCAAGCCCGGAGTCAAGGGCGCGCTCATCCCGTTCGACCGCTGGGTCAAAAGGGTCGTGCCCTCCCGCTTCGACGAAAACACCTGTTATGTGGGCTTCAACGGGTACCGCACCCATAACGAGGACAAGACCTGGCTCTTCGTCACGCACGACCTGGGCAAGACCTGGGCGGACATCTCCGGCGGCCTGATGAACCCGATCTTCGACGTCGAAGAGGACCCGGACAACGCCGACGTCCTCTACCTCGCCGGCGACTACGGCATCCACGTCTCCATCGACAAGGGCAAGACCTGGACGGCTTTCTCGACCACGGCGCCGAACGTCATCGTCCGCGACATGGACATCCAGAAACGGGACCGGGACCTGGTCATCGGCACCTACGGCCGGGGCATCTACATCGCCGACATCGCCCCCATCAAGGAATTCACGGCCGAGAATCTGGCCAAGGACGCCTACCTCTTCGACATCGAAGAGGTCATCCGCTGGAACCGGCTGGAGAGGCGGGGCGAGCAGTACGGCGAGTTCGCCAAGGTGTTGAACCCCGAGATGGCTTCGACCATCTACTACTATCTGAAGGCGGAGCCCAAGTCGGTCAAGATCGTCATCAAGGACCTCGAGGGCAACCTCATCCAGGAGATGGGCGGGAACTCGAAGAAGGGCCTTCAGAAAGCGTCCTGGAACCTGACCAAGCGCGCCGATCCCACGCAGCAGCCCGCGCCGGGCATGCGGGGAGGCGGCGGCCGGGGCGGCTTCCGCGGCAATCAGGTGGACAACGGCACCTACAAGGTGACCCTGATCGTGGACGGGAAGGACATCGCCACAAAGACGTTGAAGCTCAGCCCCGACCCGATGTTCAAGTAGAGGGACCGAAATGAAAGGGGCGCCCCGCCCGGGGCGCCCCTTTTTCTTTTCCGTGCCGTTATCGCTTATTGGGCCGCGGCCTGGATGGGGTCGAGACGGACGACGGCCTTGGTCGTGAGCGTCTTGCCGTTGACGGTCAGCTTGACGGCGTAAACGCCGGGCGCGGCGAGCTGGCCGCCGCCCATTCGGCCTCGCCCGCCGCCGCCCATGAAGGACATCCCGCCCCGGATGATGGGCAGGACGGCGCTCTGGATCTCGACGACCTTGCGGTAGTTCGTCCCGAACTGGTCGAGGTCCGCCAAGGCCTTTTTCAACACGGCCTTCTGATCGTCCTTGAGGTCGGTCCGGGCGAGCGCCGGGTCGATCTGTCTCTTGAGGTTGTCGGCGAGGTTCTTGGTGGTCGCCGCCGGCGGGTCGAAGCGGAGGTCCCAGGCGACGCGGTTGATGCCCGCCTCGGCCGTGTCGAGGATATAGGTCGTTTTCAGGGAGCCCAGGGGGTCGGCGATCTCGAGCGTGGCCGGCGCTTCGGGCGTCGTCTTGATGTAGAAATTGAGCAGGGCGCCGTCGGGCGGGTTCTCGCCCTTGAAGAAGAGGTCGCCCCGGCCGTAGCCGCCCCGCTGGATCCGGAGCCAGCGCGTGCCGGGCCTGCCCGGTTCAAAGAGGACGGCCTCCTGGCCGAGGACGTCATCGGTCGCCTTGCGCAGGGCCGTGATGTCGTCGAGGATCCAGAACCCCCGGCCGTGCGTCGCGGCGATGAGATCGTTGTCGCGGGGGTGGATGAGAAGGTCGTGGATGGCGACCGTGGGCAGGTCGACATTCAGCCGTGACCATGTGGCGGAGGCGTCGCGGCTGAAGTAAACCCCGAATTCCGTGCCCAGGAAAAGGAGGTTCTTGTTGACCAGGTCCTCCCGGATGACGTAGACGGGCTGGCCGTCCGGGATGCCGGCGGCGGCCGCCGTCCAGGTCTTGCCGAAATCGGTCGTCTTGAACACGTAAGGGTGGAAATCATCGGAGCGGTGCCCGTCGAAGGTCACGTAGCAGGTCGCCTCGTCGAAGTGCGAGGTCTCGACCCGGCTGCACCAAATACCGGGAGGAACGCCCTTGATGTTCGGCCGGACGTTCGTCCAGGTGACGCCGCCGTTGCGGGTGAGCTGGACGTTGCCGTCGTCGGTCCCGACCCAGATCAGGCCGGGGAGGCGGGGCGATTCCGAGATGGTGATGATGGTGCAGTGGGTCTCGGCGCCGGTGACGTCGGGCGTGATGCCGCCGGTGGGCTTTTCCGGGGCGTATTTCGCCTTATCGTTCGTCGTCAGGTCGGGGCTGAGGAGCATCCAGTGGTCGCCCCGGTCCGTGGACTTGAAGAGGTGATTGCCGCCGAAGAAGATCGTCTCCGGGTTGTGGGGGGACATGACGATCGGCGTGCTCCAGTTGAAGCGGAAGGGGCCGCGGTCCTGCTGCATTCGGGCCCGCATCGACTCGGGGGAGGTCAACTCGGCCTTGGCTTCGGGCTTGGCGGCGGGGGCTTTCTTTGCGGGCGGCGCCGGGGGGAAGTAGTCTTTGTAGTTGGCGATATTCAGCGGGTTCGGGCGGATGCTCTTCGCTTCGCGCGTCTCGACGTTGACCCGCATGACGGAGCCGCCCTGGCTTTCGAGGTAGACCGTGCGCCAGTCCTGCGGATCGTTCTGGGTGTGGAAGCCGTCGCCGCCGCCGATGTTATACCAGAAATCGGTCAGGATCTGTCCCTCGCGGCTCATCGAGGGGCCGCCCCAGGTGCCGTTGTCCTGGAGGCCGCCGTAGACGTAATACGGGTCGCGCATGTCGGCGCTGACCGCATAGAACTGGGCGACGCTGAGGTTGTCGAAGAAGACCCAGGTTTGGCCGTGGTCGTAGGTGAGTGAGGCACCGCCGTCCTGCCCGACGTAGAAACGGTTCTTGTTCGACGGGTCGATCCACATCGTGTGGAAGTCGGGGTGGAGGCCGCCGATCTGACTCCAGGTCTTTCCGCCGTCGGCCGAGAAGTTCATGCTCGAGGTCAGGAAGTAGACCCACCTATCCTCGGACGGGTTGATGTAGATGTGGCTGTAGTAGAAGGGGCGGTTGTTCTGCCGGTTCATGAACTGCCAGGTCGCGCCGCCGTCCTCGGTCCGGTAGATCCCGGTGCCGAGCTTGGTCATGTCCTCGTATTCGGGATTGGGCTTCTGCTCGGTCCCCGTACGGATCGTCTGGGGCGGGTGGTAGCCGTGCTCGACGACGGCCATGAGGACGTCGGGCTTCGAGCGGGAAATGGCCAGGCCGATGCGGCCGAGCTCTCCGGCCGGCAGGCCCTGGGTGAGCTTCGTCCAGGACTTGCCGCCGTCGGTCGTCTTGAAGATGCCGCCGTTCGGACCGCCGGAGTCGAAGCGCC
>CAZZCH010000057.1:0-22777 GCA_964652895.1 uncultured Eubacteriales bacterium | reverse complement strand
TACGCCCTCGAGGACGGTCCCGTCCGAGAGGGCCAGAACTGCTCTGCGAATGAGGTCATCCTCCATTCCATTTTCGGGCAGTATAACATATGCTCCCGGGCGACTCAATGAGAAGGAAAAGGGGAGGCGAAATCACCCCTTGAATCATCCAGCGGGAGCATGGTATTTTCATCAGGGAAGAGGAGAATGGTCCTCTGTTTCCATCGATGAGGTGAACCTATGCCCGGTGACGGCGGCGAAACGACGCTCCTGAAGACGGACGGGTCCGCTCCGGAGGCGCCGAACTATTCCGCGTCGCCCGACAAGGACGAGCTCATCCGGCCCATGGCCAGGGCCCTGCGCGTCGCCTTCAAGATGGCCTCGATGTACAACCCCGACCACCCGGCCTTCAAGAGCAGCGTCAACGAGCTCATGGCCAAGCTTGAGGCCATCTTCGTCCACATCAGCCCCCTGTCCATCGGCTTCTCGCCCCACGCCCTCCTCATCGACAACCGCTTCTGGGAGGGCGAGCGGACCTACATTGACCTGGCCCAGCTCTTCCACTTCCGCAAGATCAAGAGGCTCGAGATCCGGCCGGGCATCCCGCACGTCGAGTTCATGCGCTTCGCCTCCAAGATCATGCTGCCCGTCAAGTCCTTCATCAAGGAGGGCGGCGCCCAGGCCATCATCAAGAGGGAAAACATCCTCCACATCTCCCTCGACGTGCTGGACTATTCCCAGGTCCTGCTCGGCGAGGGGGAAGAGATCAAGGACATCTGGCCCTACCTCCTCATGGAGGCCGTTGAGGAGGACGATGACACGAAACTCGGGCAGCTGGCCGGAAGCTTCGAAAAGGTCATCGGCAAGTTCAACACCGAGGACCTCATCCAGAACGAGGAATTGCACAAGAACTTCACCAAGTTCTTCCACTACCTCAAGGCGACTTCCGAGGAGAAGCACCGCACCTGCGCGAAACAGCTCCTGCGGACGGTCGTGGCCGCCCGGAAGACGCCGACGGAGTCGAAATTCGAGAACCTCAAGCTGCTCATCTCCGACCTGAGCGAGGAGGACCTGGCCTCGACGCTCTGGGAGGAGATCATCGGCAACGACAAGTTCGACTCGCTGAGCTTCAGCATCTTCTCCCGGATCATCGACAAGGAACGGCACAAGAAGATCTCGACCTCTCTCCACGGCCTCTTCCACACCGAGAACCCCCAGAACCGGAGGCCCGAGGTCGAGTCGAAGATCCGCATCCTCCTCTCGGGGGCCTCGTCCCAGCTCCACTCCGAGGTCTACCGCCAGACCCTGTCCAACCTCCTCAACGAAATAACCTTCGACAAGAAGCTCACCCTCGACCGCCCGCTCCTCCAGAGGAACTACCGCTTCCTCCTCCTCGTCCTGCTCTCCCAGGAGATCAATAAAGAAACGGCGCTCGCCGAGCTCAGGAGGATCGCCGAGGAATGGGAGAGGATCGCCGAGGAGAAGGACTTCAAATTCCTGCTCGATTATCACGAGGTCCTCGAGATCCGGGCCGTCGACCTTGCCGGCGAGCCGGGCTACGAAGAAGCGAGGCGGACTCTCGCGGAACACGTCGAGGGCTGTATCCTGCGCGGCGAGACGAGGCCGGAGCTCGACCTCTTCGTCGAGAAACTCGGGGAGAGCGTCCACGAATGGGAGGCCTACTTCGCCACGGTCTTCAAGGACAGGATCGTGACCGACACGTTGTTGCGGGCCTGTTTCCGGTTCTTCCCCGCCCGCCTCCCGGCGTTCCACGCGGGGATCAAGAAAAGGTCCTCCGACAGCGAGCTATTGGGGAAGATCGCCGATGGCTTGAAGTCCATCGACACGCCCGTGTCCTTCGACGCGCTGAAGAAGGTCTACGAGGCCGGCGATCCGGCCGCGAAAGTCCGGGCCCTCCAAGCCATGCAGAAGCTCAAGGAATTCGACGAGGCCTTCCTCTTCCCCATCCTGGGCAAGAAGAACGAGTTCATCCAGGCCGAGGCGCTCATCCTCCTCATGAGGAACGAGCGGACGAAACATGTCGCTTTCACCAAGCTCTTCGGGTTGCCGTCCCCCTACGGCCTCCGGAACAAGTCGCTTCTCCGTAACCTCCGGATCGTCGAGCGCTGCGACCTTCGTGAAGCCGTGCCCTATATCGAGCCTCTGTCCGAGCGTAAAGATATCTGGAACCGCAAGGTCAGGCAGGAAGCCGGACGCATTTTGGAGAAATGGCGTGAGAGATAAGATCAAGCTCTGCTTCATCTACCTGATGAATGCCATCCAAGCCGGAAAGATCTACACCGGCGACCATCCCAAGTTCAAGGAGTACCTCGACCGGCTCCACGGCGCGGTCCAGGAGCTCCTCGAAGACCGCAAGGAGCTCGTCCTCGGCATCGTCGGCGGCGAGGCGGCCTGGGAGGACGAGATCTTTTTCAACCTGCGCGGCAAGCTCGGCCTGCTCATCGATTTCCTGGAGAAGAACAACATCGAGAGGATCATCTTCCAGCAGGGCCTGCGCTTCGAGGAGCTCCGCGAGTTCATCATCTTCCTGACCCGCGTCAAACGGCAGGAAAAGATCAGCGAGCAGGAGTACTTCAGCTTGCACGGCATCCAGAACATCCGGGCCGGCAAGCTGCGGACCATGGCCAAGGGGGAAGGGGTGGTGACGCCGGCTGAGGAGACGCGGGCGCAGTACGAGGGCTCCGTGCAGACCGTGTCCAACGCCCTCAACGTCGTCCTCGAGAAGGAGGAGGTCGACTACCTCGATCTCCGCTTCAATATCCTGGGCATCATGGAGGACTTCGTCGGCCGCCACCAGGAGCTCCTCAACCTGGTCTCGGTCAAGAGGCGCGACATGGTGACCTTCGTCCACCTCCTCAACGTCACCCTGCTCACGATGTTCTTCGCCTCGAAGCTCCAGTTCTCCAAGGACGACGTGCTCGACCTGGGCATCGCCGCGCTCTACCACGACGTCGGCAAGCTCTATATTTCGCTCAAGGTCATTCAGAAGACGGACAAGCTGTCCGAAGGGGAGTTCGGCCAGGTCCGCAACCACCCGCTCCTTGGCGCCAAGATCCTCGACAGCTACAAGGACGCCCTGGGCGTCCTGCCCATCGTCGTGTCCTACGAGCACCATCTCCGCTACGATAGGACCGGCTATCCGAAGTCGCCCTACGCCCGTAATCCCCACCCCGCTTCGATGATGGTCTCGATCTGCGATGTTTACGATGCGCTGGCCCTCAAGCGGTCCTACAAGAAGGATTATCCACCCGAGAAGATCCACGAGTTGATGATGCTCGAGAAGGGCAAGATCTTCGACCCCCGGCTCCTGGAAAAATTCTTCCAGTTCATCGGCGCCTGGCCGGTCGGGACGCTCGTCTCCTTGAGCGACGGGCGGGTCGGCGTCGTCCGGGCCGTGAACGAACAGGACATCTTCCGGCCGTCCGTCCAGGTGCTGGCCCCGGAAAACACCGGCGAGGTCGTCGACCTCGCCAACCTGGGGGACGTCCGTATCCTGGAATCTCTGAACCCCCAGGCCGAGGGGAGCCAATATCTGCCGCTCATCGGCTGTCCGCCGCCTGTGGCGTCGGACGAGGACGACGAATTGGTGGAAGCCTTCGACGACGACGACTGAAGGAGAAAAACCATGTGTGGTATCATCGGCTGCGCCGGGCTCAGGGACGTCGTCCCGGACCTGGTCGAGGGGCTCCGGCGGCTCGAATACCGGGGCTACGACTCGGCCGGGGTCGCCGTCCTCAGCGGCGACGGCATCGGCCGCCGGCGGGTCAAGGGGAAGATCCGGGACCTCGACGAGGACCTGCGCCGCCATCCGCTCGCGGGCGGCTGCGGCATCGCCCACACCCGCTGGGCCACCCACGGGCGCCCGAGCGAGGACAACGCCCACCCGCACGTCGACTGCAGCGGCACGATCGCCCTCGTCCACAACGGCATCGTCGAGAACTACTGGTCCCTCAAGGAGCGGCTCCGCGGCGAGGGCCACGTCTTCCGGACGGAGACGGACACCGAGGTCATCGTCCACCTCGTCGAGAAGTATTTCCAGGGGTCGCTCGAGGGCGCCGTCCGCGCGGCCGTCGCCGAGCTCGAAGGGGCTTTCGCCGTGGCCTGCGTCTCGTCGCGCGACCCGGGCCAGATCGTCGTCGCCAAGAACGGCCCGCCCGCCGTCGTCGGCTTCGGCTCCGGCGAGACCTTCATCTCCTCGGACATCACCCCGCTCCTCCACCACACCCGGCGTGTCTCCTACATGAACGACGGAGAGATCGCCGTGCTCACGCCGGCAGGCGTCCGCTTCTCGACCTTCGCCGGGGAGCCGGTCGAGAAAGCCGTGGAAACCCTGACCTGGGAACCGGCCATGGTCGAGAAGCGGGGTTTCGCACACTTCATGGCCAAGGAGATCTTCGAGCAGGCCGACGTCGTCCGGGACACGCTGAAAAGCCGGGTCTCCCTCGAATCGGGGCGGGTCTTCCTCGACGACACGGGCATCGCCCCGGCCGTTTTCCGGGAGGTCGACCGCGTCGTCTTTATCGCCTGCGGGACCTCCTACCACGCCGGTCTCGTCGGGAAATACCTGCTCGAGACGCTGGCCCACGTCCCCGTCGACGTCGAATACGCCTCCGAGCTCCGCTCCCGGGATTTCGCCATGGACCGCAGGACGCTCGTCCTCGGCATCTCCCAGTCGGGCGAGACGGCCGACACGCTGGCCGCGCTCCGAGCGGCCGGGGAAAAGGCCCGGGCCGTCCTGGCCGTGACGAACAACCTGAACTCCTCGATGGCCCGCGCGGCCGACGGCATCCTCGACCTCCACGCCGGCCCGGAGATCGGGGTCGCCGCGACCAAGACCTTCGTCGGCCAGATGGCCGCCCTGGCCCTCTTCGCCCTGGGTTTTGCCCAGGCCCGGGAGGCCATCGGCGCCGGGGAGAGCCTGGCCCTTGTCCAGGAGCTCCAGCGCGTGCCGCACAAGATGGACCGGGTCCTCGCCCGGGCCGGCGAGATCGAGCGGGCCGCCCGCCGCTACCTCGCCTGCGAAGACTATCTTTTCCTCGGCCGCTGGATCAACTTCCCCATCGCCCTCGAAGGGGCCCTGAAGCTCAAGGAGATCTCCTACACTCACGCCGAGGGCTACGCCGGAGGCGAAATGAAGCACGGCCCCATCGCCCTCATCGACGAGGGGATGACGACCCTGGCCATCGTTCCCCGCGACCGTGTTTATGAGAAGATGCTCTCGAACATCGCCGAGGTCCAGGCCAGGAGCGGCCGGATCCTGGCAGTGGCTTTCGAAGACGATGCCAAGGCCCGGGCCGTGGCCGAAGAGGTTTTCCCCATCCCCGAAGTGCACCAGCTCTTTTCTCCGTTCTTGACGGTCCTGCCGCTGCAGCTCTTCGCCTATTATTCCGCCGCCGCCAAGGGCCTGGACGTCGACCAGCCGCGGAACCTGGCCAAGAGCGTCACGGTCGAGTGACCTTGCGGAAAAGTGAGAATATCCTGTATACATAACGTATTCTTCAATGAGGAGACACCGATGAGCATACGTGCCGCGCGGCGCCTGGGCGCCGTCGTCGTTCCGGCTTTGGTTCTTCTCTTCGCCTCCGGCGCCTTGGCCCAGGCGAAGAAGCCCCGGGCCGTTTTCAAGGAAACAGCCCATAATTTCGGCAAGGTCAAGCAGGGAGACGTCGTCAACTACGAATTCGTCTTCAAGAACGAGGGGGACGCGCCCCTGGTCATCGACAGGGTCGAGACGACCTGCGGCTGCACGGCCGCGCTCGCCTCCGATCAGAAGATCCCTCCGGGCAAGGACGGCAAGATCAAGGCGACCTTTGACACCCGGGGGTATTCGGGGAAGATGACCAAATATATCTATCTCGTTTCCAACGACGCCGGTAGCGGGCGCAGGGAGCTCAGCCTGGCCGCCGACATCGAGGTTCCGCCCTCGGCCAGGATCGACGTCGACAAGTACAACGTCGACATGGGCCTCTCGCTCGAAGGCGAGACGCCGTCGGCGAAGATCGTCATCAAGAGCATGGGCGAGCGCGAGCTCAAGGTCGAGATGACCCATGAGAACGTCAAGTTCTTCTCCGGTGGCCGGCCGCTCGCCTCTCCGTTCTTCCTGCCTTCGGGCGAGTCCCGCGAAGTCGAGCTCCGCTTCCCGCCGCAGTCCCGGACGGGCGCCCAGCGCGACTACATCCTCATCAAGTCGAACGACCCGGTCCGCTCGACGTTGTCCGTCTACGTCAGCCGCTACGTCATTACCCGGAAGGAGCTCCAGGAGCTCTTCGATAAGTACCGCTCGGTCCTCAAGGACCGGAACTAGGGAGGGACTGAGCACCGGACGTCGGAACGTCCGGTGCGTCCGAAACGGACGAGGCATGGCGACGCTCCTCACGGTCAAGGTCCAGCCGCGCGCGAAAGCGCCCGGCGTCGAGAAGCTCGGCGACGGCGTTTTCCGGGTCCGGGTCGCGGCCGTCCCGGAGAAAGGGCGGGCCAACCGGGAAGTCGCCGAGCGGCTGGCCGAATACCTGGACGTCCCGCCGTCGCGATTGACCCTCGTCCGGGGCGCGGCCTCGTCCCATAAAACGTTCAAGCTCGAGCCCTAGCCTCCTTTTCGGGCGCTGACGAAAAAAGCGCCTGCTCCTGGGACGATTGGCCGTCTCCGAACGTCCTTCTCTCTAGGAGAAGCGCCGTGGACGACCGAACCCTTTGCTGGCTGGCCCTCCACCTCGTTTTTCACGGGCCGAGCGCGGCGGCCCGGAGGGTCCTCGGGCGTTTCCCTTCGGTCCTCGACGTCTTCCGGGCCAAACCGGCCGACTTCGAGGGGCTCCGCCTGGAAAACGGGACGATCGAAGCGATCGTTTCCGGCCGGGCCGTCGGCAGGGCCGGCGAGGAAGTAGAAAAAATCGGGCGGAAGGCGTATACTCTTTTGACCTTGGAGGACCCCAGGTACCCGGATTACCTGAGAGAGATCTATGATCCTCCGTTCGTCCTCTACTGCGAGGGCGACGCCGAAACGCTTCGGGAGGCCGCGGTGGCCGTCGTTGGGACGAGAAGGCCCACTCCTTACGGGCGGGCCATGGCCGAGAAACTGGCCGCCGACCTGGCCTGCCGCGGCCTGGTCGTCACGAGCGGCCTGGCGCTCGGCATCGATGCCTGTGCCCACCGGGGGGCCCTCAAACATGGAAGGACGGTGGCCGTGTTAGGTTCCGGATTGGATGTCCCGTATCCGCGGGAGAACTGCGGCCTTGCCCGGGAGGTCGCCGGAAAAGGCGCCGTTCTCTCGGAGTTCGCCCTGGGAACGCCGCCGCTCGCCGAGCACTTCCCCATCCGCAACCGGGTCATCAGCGGCCTCTCGCTCGGGCTCGTCGTTGTCGAGGCCGCCCGGCGCAGCGGGTCGCTCATCTCGGCCCGGCTGGCCCTGTCGCAAGACCGGGAGGTCATGGCCGTGCCCGGCAATGTAACCTCTGCCGAAAGCTGGGGCTCAAATGGCCTCATCCGGGACGGGGCCAAGCTCGTCGAGTCCTGGGAGGACGTGGCCGAGGCCCTGCCGTCGCCGTGGCGGGAAAATCTCCTTGCGCAGAAAAGCGAGAAAGAGGAGAATAGTCCGGATTCTATGAGCCGGGAAGAGCGCCGGCTTGTGAGCGAACTGCCCGTCGACGCGGCGCTTCCCATCGACGAGCTGGCCGAAAAGACGGGACTTTCCATTTCCGGCCTGCTGGCGCTCCTGCTCGGCCTCGAGCTGAAGGGGGTCGTCATCCAGCATCCCGGGAAGCGATTTCAGAGGAGAATGTAATTGGCGAAATCACTTGTTATCGTCGAATCGCCGGCCAAGGCGAAGACCGTCAATCATTATCTGGGTGACGATTACATCGTCAAGGCCTCGATGGGACACGTCCGCGACCTGCCGAAAAAGCAGCTCGGCGTCGACGTCCAGGCCGACTTTCGGCCGACCTATCAGGTCATCCCCGAGAAAAAGAAGATCGTCACCGAACTTAAAAAAGCGGCACGGGACAGCGAGCGGGTCATTCTGGCGGCCGACCCCGACCGCGAGGGGGAGGCCATCGCCTGGCACCTCGGCCAACTCCTCGAAGAGGACAATCCGCATATTTTACGGGCCGTCTTCCACGAGATCACCGAGGAGGGCGTCCAAGCCGCATTCCGCAACCTGGGCCAGATCGACCTGCCCAAGCTCGAGGCCCAGCAGACGCGGCGCATCCTCGACCGCCTTGTCGGCTACAGCATCAGCCCGCTCCTCTGGAAAAAGATCGCCCGGGGGCTCTCCGCCGGCCGGGTCCAGTCCGTGGCCCTGCGGCTGATCTGCGACAGGGAGAAGGAGATCAAGGCCTTCGTCAGCGAAGAGTACTGGACGATCGCCGCCCGGCTCGAGGCCCAGGTCCCTCCCGTCTTCAAGGCCGCGCTGACCAAGATCGACGGGAAAAAGGCCAAGGTCAAGAACGCCGAGCAGGCCGGGACGATCGTCGCCGCGTGCGAACGGGCGCCGTTCGTCCTCGACAAGGTCGAGGTCAAGGAAAAACACAAGCACCCCGCCCCGCCCTACATCACCAGCACCCTCCAGCAGGACGGTTTCCGGCTCCTCCATTTTCCGGTGAAGAAGACGATGTTCGTCGCCCAGAAGCTCTACGAAGGAATGGCCATCGGGGATCTCGGCCAGACCGGGCTCATCACCTACATGCGCACGGATTCCTTGCGCGTCTCCGAATCGGCCCAGGCGGCGGCCAGGGCTTACATCGAACAGAAATACTCGCCCGCCTACGTCCCGGCCAAGCCGAACCAGTACAAGAGCAAAAAAAAGACCCAGGACGCCCACGAGGCGATCCGTCCCGCCCACCTCGATCTGTCCCCGGAGAAGGTCAAGCCTTTCCTCAAGAAAGAAGAATACGACGTCTACAAGCTCGTTTGGAACAGGTTCCTCGCCTCGCAGATGGCCCCTGCCGTCGTGGAAGAGACCGCCTTTGACGTCCGGGCCGATCGCTACCTCTTCCAGGCCAAGGGCGAAGTCATCAAGTTCGACGGCTTCCTGGCCCTGTGGCCGAACGGGAACGGCGACAAGGAGCTTCTGCCCAAGGCCGCCGCGGGCGAGACGCTCAAGCTGCTGGAGCTTGAGTCCAAGCAGAAATTTACCGAGCCGCCGGCCCGCTACACGGAAGGGACCCTTGTCAAGGAACTCGAGGCCCGCGGCATCGGCCGGCCGAGCACCTACGCGCCGATCCTGGCCACGATCCAGAGCCGCACCTATGTCGTCAAAGACAAGGGGAAGTTCATTCCGACCGAGTTGGGGATGTATGTCATAGACTTCCTCGTCAAATACTTCGCGACCCTCATGGAGTACAAGTTCACCGCCCACATGGAGGAGGAGCTTGACCAGATCTCCGAGGGGACGCGGAAGGGCGTCGAAAGCCTCAGGGAATACTACGCGCTCCTCGAGGAGTACCTCAAGCTGGCCGGGGATAGCCCGGAGGTCTTGAAGGGTATACCTATCGACGAGAAGTGTCCCAAATGCGGCGGCCAGGTGGTCATCAAGTACGGCCGCTTCGGCCAGTTCAAGGCCTGCGCGGGCTATCCCGAATGCAAGTTCCGCGAAAGCATGGTCAAGCAGGAATCCAAACCCCTGGACGAAAAGTGTCCCCAGTGCGGGGCCCAGCTCGTCCAGAAGTTCGGGAAATTCGGCGCTTTCGTGGCCTGCCCTAATTATCCCAAGTGCAAGTACATCAAGAAGGAGAACGTCGAGACGGGGATCGACTGCCCGCTCGCGTGCGGCGGCAAGCTCCTGCGGCGAAAGACGCGCCGGGGAAAGCTCTTCTTCGGCTGCAGCAACTACCCGAAGTGCACCTTCGCCACCTGGGACGAGCCGATCGACCGGCCCTGCCCGCTGTGCGGGGAGAAGATCCTGCTCAAAAAGAACCTCATCCGCGGCGACCCCTACATCTACTGCCGGAACGAAAAGTGCACGTTCAAGGAATCGGCGCCCCGGGAGAAGATATGGGAGAAGCCCGAGACGCCCGGGGAAACCGGTGGGCCCGATGAACAAGGAAATCACTGAGTTCCTGTCTTTCCTCAGGCACGAGAAAAACGCTTCCCCCCACACCCTTGCCGCCTACGAACGCGACCTCCGGCAGGTCGCGGCCTACCTGAAAGAACGAGAGGTCCGCTGGGACAAGGCCGGCAACGTCCTGCTGCGCGGCTTCCTGGCCGAGCTCCACGAGAAAAAGAGAAAAAAATCGACCATCGGCCGCAAGCTCGCCGCCCTGCGCTCCTTCTACGCTTTCTGCGTCCGGAAAAAATGGACCACGGAGAATCCGGCCAAGGTCCTGGCGACACCCAAACAGGAACAGAACATCCCCTCTTTTCTCTCCGAGGACGAGACGACAACCCTCCTCGACCTGCCGCGGTCGGGGAAGCCCCTGGACCTGCGGGACAAGGCCATCCTCGAGCTCTTCTACGCCACGGGCATCCGGGTCAGCGAGCTCGTCGGCATCGAAACGGGCGACCTCCATTTCGGAGAACGCCTGGTCCGGGTCCGGGGCAAGGGCAAGAAGGAGCGGATCGTCCCGTTCGGCCGGAAGGCCCGCGAGGCCCTCGAAGGGTACTCCCGGGCACGGCGCGGGCTGGTCGACGCGGAGGGCGCCGAGCCGGCATTCTTCCTGAACTACCGCGGCGGGCGGCTGACGGCGAGGTCGGTCCAAAAAATGGTCCGCAAGTGCATCCACAGGACGGCCGTCGCCCGGAAGATCAGTCCCCATTCACTCCGCCATTCTTTCGCCTCCCACCTTCTCGGCCGGGGGGCGGATTTGCGCGTCATCCAGGAGCTCCTCGGGCATTCGAGCCTGGCCACGACACAGAAGTACACCCACGTCGATCTCAAACAGCTCCTCGCCGTCTACAAAAAGAGCCACCCGCGGTCCTGAATTCAACCACCCTTGATGACGCTGCCCGGGCAGCGTCAAGCTCACCGATATCCCCCCGTTCTTAACCAAAGGCTCACTTCATAGGGGACATGTACTTGCGGTACGTGTCCCCGATTGCTTTAAGACTCCGCTCCCTGCCGCGCCCCGGCGGCCGGCTGACTCGCAAACTTGCGTTTCCCGGTGTCGGTCGGTTTGTCCACTGGCCTTGACGCGCCTGCTCGGAGTCTCCGCTTAACAGGCACAAAAAAAATAGATTAGCCAACTGCCCCGGTTGGCATTGCGCTTGCACAAGAGGTCGGCGAAAGGAGGTCACACCAATGACCATACAAAGAAACAAGGTTCTGGCGTTAGGGCTGGCCGCGGCGATCGTCGTCTTCTCCCTGGCTTCGGCCTACGCCCAGTCGGCCGCGCCGAAAGCGAAGGTCAACATCAACACGGCCTCGGCTTCGGAGCTCGAAACCCTACCCCGGGTCGGTCCCAAGGTCGCCCAAAGGATCATCGATTTCCGGACCAAGAACGGGAATTTCAAGAAGGTCGAGGAAATCATGAAGATCCAGGGGATCGGCGAGAAGGTCTTCGAAAATATCAAGGACCTGATCACGGTGGGCGGAGAAGGCGCGCCGAAATAGGGCGAACCCCTCTTATCTTCCTTTATTAACGCCCGACCGCGGCCCTGTCCGGAAACCCTCCGGGCGGGGCCTTTTTTTCGGCCTCGAGGAAGGCGCGAAGCTTGAGGACGGCCCGGCCGCGGTGACTGACCGTGTTTTTGACGTCGGGCGGAAGCTCGGCGAACGTTCGGCGCAAGGGCGGATAATAGAAGAGCGGATCGTATCCGAACCCCGAAGCTCCTTGCGGCGTGCGCCCGATCCGGCCGCGGACCTCGCCGCGGAATTCCCTGACGACAGACCCATTCTTGACCAGGACCATGACGCAGACGAAGCGGGCCTTCCGCCCTGCCGCCGGAACTTCCCGGAGGAGACGGAGGATCTTCCGGTTGTTCTTTTCATCGGACGGTTTCGGGCCCGAGAAGCGCGCCGAGCGGACGCCCGGCGCTCCGTCCAGGGCTTCGATCTCGAGGCCCGAGTCCTCGGCCAGGATCAGGCCGTCCCATTTCCGGCTGTAATACAGAGCCTTGGCCCGGGCGTTTTCGGAAAAGGTCTTCCCCCGTTCCTTATGGGAAAGACCGGGAAGGACATCTTCCAGCCCGATGATCTTTAAGGGAACGCCTCCGAGGGCCCGGCGGATCTCACGGACCTTGCCGAGGTTCCGGGTCGCCAGGAGGAGGCGGCGCTCAATCAATCTTCAGCTCTTCGATATCGGCCAGCTCCAGGAGCCCCTGGTTGAACTCCTGTTCCTTTTCCTCCGAGGATGAGAACGAGAACGCCAGAAGATAGGACAGCCCCTCCTGTTTCATGGTCAGCCGCTCGAGCCGGACGCCGTGATGGAGGGCGAGCTTGCGGAGACTGGAGAGGATGTAGGGGCGGGCCTTGGCCTTCAGATGATAGTGGAACTGGGACTTGCGGAGGTAGGAGTTCTCGATCTTGCGGAAGAGAAGCAGGGTCGTGATCGTCAAGGCGGTGAAGATGAGCGCCGGCACGTAATAGCCGACGCCGATGACCAGGCCCAAGCCGGCGACGAGCCAGAGCGTCGAAGCCGTCGTCAGGCCGGCGATCGTCCCCCGTGCTTGGAAGATGGTCCCGGCGCCGAGGAAACCGACGCCGGTGATGACCCCGGCGGCCATGCGGACGAGCGTATCGGACGTGCCGCCCTTGGCTTGGACGAGGAGCGTGGCCATGGTCATCATCATGGCCGAGGCCACGCAGACGAGGATGTTCGTCCGGAAGCCGGCCGGTTTCTGGCTGGCCTCCCGTTCGAGTCCGATCAACCCTCCGAGAGCGATGGCCAGGACGAGCTTCAGGATGATCTCGATCGTTTCCATGAAATCTCCCCTCCTCTTTTAGCATCGGCGTGTCAGGTTGTCAATCGTGGCGCGAATCTGATAGAATGGCGCAAAGATCGGGAGAAACGACATGCCTGTTCTCATCAAGAAGATCCACGCCCGGGAGATCCTCGATTCCCGCGGGAATCCCACAGTCGAGGTCGAAGTCATGCTCGAGGACGGCTCCCGCGGCCGCGCGGCCGTCCCGTCCGGCGCCTCGACGGGTATTTATGAGGCCCTCGAGCTCCGTGACGGAGACATGGGCCGTTATCAGGGCAAGGGCGTCCTCAAGGCGGTCGAGCACGTCAATATCGACATCCCCGAGGTGGTTTTGGGCCTCGACGCCCTCGACCAATCCGCCGTCGATCGGGCCATGCTGACCCTGGACGGCACGGAGAACAAGAACAAGCTCGGCGCCAACGCCATCCTCGGTGTGAGCATGGCCGTGGCCAGGGCCGCAGCCATGTCGGTCGGAATGCCGCTCTACCGCTATCTCGGCGGCGCCCCGGCCAATCTCCTCCCCGTGCCCATGTTCAACATCCTCAACGGCGGTGTCCATGCCAACTGGCAAAGCACGGACCTTCAGGAGTTCATGATCGCCCCGGTCGGCGCCCCGAACTTCCGCGAGGCCCTGCGCTGGGGGGCGGAAACCTATCACGCCCTGAAGAGCGTCCTGAAGAGAGGCGGCTTCACGACAGGCGTCGGGGACGAAGGCGGTTTCGCCCCGGCTTTTAAGAAGAACTCCGACGCCGTGGAAACGATCCTGAAGGCCATCGAGAAGGCCGGCTATCGACCCGGCGAACACATCGTTCTGGCCGTCGATGGAGCGACGAGCAGCATCTACGAAGATGGGGTCTACCATCTCAGGACCGAGAACAAGAAAGTGAAGGCGGACGAGATGGTCCGGATGTACGAGGACTGGGTCCGCAAATATCCGATCCTCGTTTTGGAGGACGGGCTGGCCGAGGACGATTGGGACGGCTGGAAGCTCCTGAACAAGACGCTCGGCGATAAGATCGAGCTCGTCGGCGATGACCTCTTCGTCACGAACGTCAAGCGGATCACCCGGGGCATCGAAGAAAACGCCGCGAACGCCGTCTTGATCAAGCTGAACCAGATCGGGACGCTGACCGAGACCGTGGCGGCCATCGAGATGGCCCGCAAGGCCGGCTGGGGGGCCATGGTCTCCCACCGGAGCGGCGAGACGGTCGACAGCTTCATCTCCGACCTGACCGTGGCCATGGGCACGGGCCACCTCAAGACAGGGGCGCCCTGCCGCGGCGAGAGGGTCGAGAAGTATAACCAGCTCATGCGGATCGAGGAGGAGCTGGGCTCCAACGCCGTCTATGCCGGGCGCAAAGCCTTCGTGCGCTGACAGGCGGGGGAGAGGCAGCCAAAAAAACTCTTGACACAGCCTTCCCGCTCGTGTAAATAGACTAAGTCTATGGACTTAGTCAACTAAGCAGGAGCGACGATGAGGCTATCGACCAAGGGCGAGTACGCCAGCCGGGCCATGCTCGAGCTTTCCCTTCGGTACGCGGACGGCCCCCTCCACAGCCGGGAGATCGCCAAAGCCCAGGAGATCCCCCAGGGATTCCTCGAGCAGATCCTCCTCCTCCTGAAACGGGCCGGGTATCTCAAGAGCCGCAAGGGCCGGAATGGCGGCTACGTTCTGGCCAAACCGCCCGGCGCCATCAACGTGGCCGAGGTCATCCGGGTCATGGACGGGCCGCTAGCCCCCATCGACTGCGTCAGCGTCATGGCCCACGAGCCCTGTCCCATGGAGGACACTTGCGGATTACGCTGGCTATGGAAAGAGGTCCGGGACGCCGTGGCCGAGATCCTGGAACGGACGACTTTCGCCGACCTCGTCGAAAAGAGCGGGAGGGCCAAGCATGCGAGGGAGAAGACGGAATGACGGACCGGTCCGGCTTGGGCGGTCTCGCCGGGGGTAGGGAAGGCATGAAAAAAGCGCACCTTTTTTTCCTGGCCGTGTTCCTGTGGGGCGCGTCCGGTCCCGGGCCGGTTTTATCTCGGCCCGCCCCGGCCCGGGAGAGCCTCTCGCTCTCCGGCGCGTGGGCCCTTTATCCGCTGGCCATCCGCTGGCAGGAGGAATTCCAGAAAACCCATCCCGGGGTGAACATCGACGTCCAGGCCGGCGGGGCGGGCAAGGGGATCGTCGACGTCCTGGCCGGGGTCGTGGACATCGGCATGGTTTCGCGGGAGATACAACCGACGGAGGTCGAAAAGGGGGCCGTGGCCCTGGCCGTGGCCAAGGACGCCGTCGTCGCCACCATCAACAAGAAAAACCCGTTCCTCGCCGACATCCTGCGGCGAGGGTTACGGAAAGAAGAACTCCTCGGGCTGTGGGTCAATAGATCCATCGGGACATGGGAGGGCGCCCTCGGCAAGAACGGCCGGACGCCCGTCCACCTCTTCACCCGTTCGGACGCCTGTGGCGCCGCGGATACATGGGCCGCCTATCTGGGCGGACACCAGGAGGACCTGGCCGGGATCGGAGTCTACGGCGATCCCGGGCTGGCCGAGGCCGTCCGGCGCGACCCCCTGGCGATCGGCTTCAACAACGTGAATTTCGCCTATGACGCCAAGACCCTGAAGCCCATCGCCGGAATAGAGATCTGCCCCATCGACCTCGACGGCAACGGGGAGATCGATCCGGCCGAGAAGATCTACGCGACCCGCGACGACCTGACCCGGGCCATCGCCGCGAACGTCTATCCCTCGCCCCCGGCGAGGCAGCTCTATTTCGTTGTCAAGGGGAAGCCGGGCCGTCCCCTCCTATCGGAATTCCTCGAATGGGTCCTCACCGACGGCCAGAAATTCGTCGCCGAGATGGGCTACATCGGCCTCGGGCCGGAGCGCATCGCTTCCGGCCTGGCCGTCGTCCGCGGCGCGGCGGAGAAAAAATGAGGCTTCTCAAGGACGCCCTGGCCCGGCGGGCGATGGGCTTCGTCGCCGCCCTGCCGGGCATCCTTGTGCTCCTCATCGTCATCGGGCTTTTCCTCAAGTCGAAAGCCATCCTCGGTGTCGAGCCCTTGTCTCGCCTCCTGTTCTCCTCCGCCTGGCATCCGCTCAAGGGACAATTCGGGCTCCTCCCGTTCATCACCGGGACGGTCTGGGTGACAGTGACCGCCCTCGTCCTAGCCGTGCCGGTCTCGATCCTCGCGGCCATCTACCTCTCGGAGTACGCGCCGCGCTGGGTTCGCGAGAGCGCCAAGCCCGTCGTCGATCTCCTGGCCGGCCTCCCCTCCGTCGTCTACGGTGTCTGGGGCGTCATCCTGGTCGTCCCCTTCGTCGGCGGCGTCCTCGCTCCTCTCGCCGGCGTCTATTCCTCGGGCTACAGCATCCTCGCCGGCGGCATCGTCCTGGCCATCATGACGTTTCCAACGATCATCCACGTGACGCTGGAGGTCTTCGCCTCGGTCCCCGGGTCCCTCAGGGACGCGTCCCTGTCCCTCGGCGCGACGAAATGGGAGACGACCCGCCACGTCGTCCTGAGGAAGGGCGCGCAGGGGATCCTGGCGGCTTCGGTCCTCGGCTTCTCGCGGGCTTTCGGGGAGACCATGGCCGTCCTCATGGTCGTCGGCAACGTGCCGGCCGTCCCCCGGTCGCTCTTCGACGCCGGCTACCCGCTGCCGGCGCTCATCGCCAACAACTACGGTGAGATGATGTCCATCCCCCGCTACGATGCGGCCCTGATGATGGCCGCCCTTGTGCTCATGCTCATCGTCCTCTTTTTCAACGTCCTCGCCCGGCGCATCCTGGTCCGTGTCGAAAAGAGGGTTCGGTGAACGGGGTCACGAAGGGCCACCTCGAAAAGCGCAAACGGGCCGACGTCTTTTTCCGCGTCCTGGCCACCGCCTCTGCCGCCACCGTCCTCCTCTCCTTGCTCCTCATCCTCGGGACGATCCTCTGGAAGTCCGTCCCCGCGTTGAGCCTGTCCATGCTGACGCAAACGCCGAAGGGCGGCTTCTACCTGGGCAAGGAGGGCGGCATCCTGAACGCCATCCTGGGCTCCCTGTATCTAGCCGTCGGGGCCACCGTCCTGGCCTTCCTTTTGAGCCTTCCCCTCGCCCTTTACCTCAATCTTTACAAGGGCCGGGCCTCGAAAACGGCCGTCTGGACGAGATTTTTTCTGGACGTTCTCTGGGGGGTGCCGTCCATCGTCTACGGGGCCTTCGGATTCGTCGTCATGCTGGCCCTGGGACTCCGGGCCTCTCTTTTAGCCGGGATGTTGACCGTCGCTCTCCTCGAGTTCCCGATCATGTGCCGGGCCATCGACGAGGTCATGCGCCTTGTCCCCCTCGAGCTCAAAGAGGCCTCCGATTCGCTCGGGGCCACCCGCTTCGAAACGGCCCTCAAGGTCATGGCCCGCCAATGCGCCCCGGGTATCTTGACCGGGGTGCTGCTCGCCTTCGGCCGGGGCATCGGCGACGCCGCCTCGGTCCTGTTCACAGCCGGGTTCACCGACCGGATCCCGTCCTCCCTGGCGGATCCTGCGGCGACGCTGCCGCTGGCCATTTTCTTCCAGCTGGGCACGCCCTTCCCCGAGGTCCAGCAGAGGGCTTACGCCTCGGCCGCGGTCCTGACCCTGATCATCCTCCTCATCAGCCTGGCCGGCCGGGCGATGAGCCGAAAGGTCACTCGACATGTCGTCAGATAACGAACGGACACGACCATGAACGGGCCGGCGCCCATCAGCATCCGGGACCTGAGCGTCTTCTACGGCGACCTCCAGGTCCTCAAGCACATCAACCTGGACATCCCGGCGAAGAGGATCACGGTCATCATCGGGCCGTCGGGCTGCGGCAAGACGACACTCCTCAAGTCGCTCAACCGGCTCCTGGACACAACCGAGGGCGTGCGCGTCCAGGGCGAAGTCGTTCTCGACGGTGAAAATATCTATGCCCCCCGGACCGAGGTCACACGGATCCGGAAAAAGATGGGCCTGCTCTCCCAGAAGCCGCAGGTCCTGCCCATGTCGATATATGAGAACGTCGCCTACGGACCGAAGATCCACGGGCTCAAGTCGAAGAAGGACCTCGACCGGCGGGTCGAACATTACCTCAAGGTCGTGGGTCTCTGGGACGAAGTGAAGGACAGGCTCCGCGAACCCGCCTCCGGCCTTTCGGTCGGGCAACAACAACGCCTTTGCCTGGCCCGAGGCCTCGCGGTCGAACCGGAGATCATCCTCGGCGACGAGCCGACCTCGGCCCTCGACCCCCAGTCAAGCCAGAATGTCGAGCGGCGGCTGATAGAGCTCAAGCAGGAATACACGGTGGTCGTCGTCACCCATATCCTGCGCCAGGC
The DNA here is from genome assembly GCA_964652895.1 of uncultured Eubacteriales bacterium. Classification (GTDB taxonomy): domain Bacteria; phylum Acidobacteriota; class Aminicenantia; order Aminicenantales; family Saccharicenantaceae; genus RBG-16-66-30. The sequence goes on along the minus strand of CAZZCH010000057.1, from coordinate 4,597 downwards.
CCGGCGCGTGGCCGATTACCTGGCCTTCCTTTATTTGGGGGAACTCGTCGAGCACGGGCCGGCGGCCGAGGTCTTCGCCAACCCCCGAGACCCGCGAACCCGGGCCTATCTCACCGGCGAGATCAGCTAGCCCCGATCCTTTTCAAACCGGCCCGGAGCGAATCCCGGAGCGCGGCGATCTCGGCGGACGCGGTCGCCCGGCCGCTCCAGGCACTTTGTAAATAGATGAAACGCGATCTGTTACGAGTGTGCTGGTAGCGGAACGCGACCTCGGCGTGGCCGAAGAAGAGGACCATCATCGTCTCGGCCATTTTCGAGAGCGGCGGCCTGTCGATGTGGCCAAAGCGGAACCGAGCGGTGACCCGCGTCCCTTTCCCAGGGACGGATTCGATGACGACGACGCCGCCGCAGACTTCGGCCGTCTGGGCGAGAAGGGGGAGGCCGAGTCCCGTCCTTTTCCTCTTGGTGGTGAAGAACGGGTCGAGGGCCCGTTCTTTCTCCTCCCGCGACATGCCCCGGCCGTTGTCCGTCACCCGGAACGCTAGGATGTCGCGCTTCTCGTTCTCGTTGACGGCGATCGAAACCCGCGTCGCGCCGGCCGCGATGGCGTTCTCGGCGATGTCGAGGATGTGGAGAGAGAGATCCTCCATCATGACGGGATGACCCTCCGACCGCCTTCTCCCGCCAGGGCCTTGCGGATCTCCTCGAGACTCGGCGAAGCGACGAAAATATCGGTAACGGCGCAGCCGATCTCCTCCGGCTTATGGGCGTCGGAGAAACGGACCATAGGGAGGGGGTCGAACGGGCCGAGCGCCTCCCGGGCCTCGGCGATGGTCAGGCGGGGCGAGATCTCGACCGCCTCGAGACCGAGGCCGGGCGGGATGAAGCCGAGCTGGGAGATGATGCTGAAGGACTCCCGGTCGACGTGACAGGCAATGGCCAGGCCGCCGTGATCATGGATAAGACCGACGGCGTCCTGGACCGAAAAAAGCGTCGCTCCGAAGAGGCACCGCGGGCTGAACCCGGTGACGTAATCCTCGGCGTCGACGAGGACCTGGTCCTTGACGAACTTTTTTTTCGACGGGACGTCCGGGAGATTGCGGTAGACGGCCGCTTGGAAAGGGCCGAGGTCGGCCCCGGAGTCGAAGAGCCCGAGGATGTGGATTTCCTCGGAGGTCGTCAACTCGATCCCGGGAAGGACGGCCAGCTCCGTGCCCCGGGCGGCCTCGATGACGGCGGCGGCGTTCTCCGTCGTGTTGTGATCGGTGACGGCGATGATGTCGAGCCCGGCGGCCAGGGCCCGGTCGACGACCGCGCGCGGAGACATCGACAACTCCCCGCACGGCGAGAGGCAGGTGTGGAGGTGGAGGTCGGCCCGGAAACGCCGGAGCTCCATCAACTCCCTTTGATCCCGAGCCCGTAAAGTCGGCCCACGAGCTCGAAAGCGCTCAGCCGGGTGCCGAGAACGGGAATGCCCTCCCTTTCCGCCTGCGCGAGCGTTTCGGGGGCCGGCTCCCGGCCGTTGACGAGGACGATCCCGGCCAATTCCTTGAGGACGGCCACCGCGACGATGTTCGGGTGGATCTGCATGGTCACCCAGAGATCGTCCTTGCGGCCGTGGCCGATGACGTCGCTCAGGAGGTCGCTCACGTACCCGCCGTTGACGGGCCGTTCGATGGGGATGCCCGCCGTGTGGGCTTTGAGATCAAGGCGTACCGCCAGGTCGGACAGTGTCATGGCTTCTCCTTATTGACGAATGGACAGTCTTCGATATGCGCCTGGCCGCGGACGATGTCGTCGGCGAGCGTCCAGCAATCCGGCGCGCCGCAGGCCCCGCAATCCTTGCGCGGCAGCTTGGCGAATATCTTCTCCCGGCGCTGGGCCTTCCGGATGGCCCGGGCCGGGTCGGCATCCAGCGGATGGGAATCGACGGGCACGACGGGGTGGTCGAACGACAGGAAATTCCTGTGGTAGAGACGGCTGGCGTCCTTGGGATCGACGACCGCCCGCTCGCCCACGGCGTCGACGAGCTGGAGGATGCGGCTCTTGGCCAGGAAACGGTTCTCCACTTCGAGCGGCCCGCCCACGCATCCGTCCGGACAGACCGTGCATTCGAGCAGGTCGATATCCTGGAGGAGGCCCGCCTCGACCTGGTCCAGGACCCGCATGGTGTCCCGGACCCCGGAGACGGCGACGGCCCGGTGGTGCTTGAGCCCCCGGGTCTCTCCACCGGCGAGGGACCAGCCCATGCCGATGCCGCTGAACTGTGTTTCCGGGAAGAGATGACGCATGAGCGCGTCCTCCTCGCTTTTTCGCAGGGCGTTGAAAATCTGGGGATAGATGTCCCGGATCGATATCGCTCCGTCGATGTAGGATTTATGGAGCGTGGCGGGGCTGTCGATGGACACCATCTTGGCGGAGCAGGGCGTGAGGTGGATGATGCCGATCTTTTCGGGGGCCAGGTTCAGGGCCTTGGGGAGGATCGTCCGGAGGATCTTGGCCGCGATCTCCCGCGGCGGCTCGATGGGCAGGATCTGTCCGCAGAGCGCAGGATAACGCCGCTGGATGAGCCGGACGACGACCGGGCACGTGGAGGTGATGAACGGACGGGGCCGGGGATGATCGTTGAGGTATTCCTCGGTGGCGGCGTTGTTGAGCTCGCAGATCGAACTGAGGTCATAGACCTCGTCGAACCCGATCCGGCGCAGGGCGGCGAGGATTTCCGTGGGCAGGGTCGTGCCGCCGAACTGCCCGTAGAGAACGGTCGACGGGATGGCGACCTTGTATTCGAAGGCGTCCAAAGCGGCGAACGATGTCGTGTGGGAATGGACGGCGTCATAGGGACAGGCCCGCAGGCATTCGCCGCAGTCGATGCAGAGTTCGTCGATGATCAGCGCTTTGCCGTCCTTGATGCGGATGGCCTTGGTCGGGCAGGCGGTCAGGCAGTGGACGCAACCGATGCATTTGTCCCGTGTGATATGGATGGAATGGTATGCTTTTTCCTTCATGTCCTGTGTCCGTTCGTCCGGATGATGATCTCCAGGTGGGTCCCCCGACCCGTCTGCGAGTCGATGTGAAAGACGTCCGAGTTCCTTTTGATGTTCGGCAGGCCCATGCCCGCGCCGAAGCCGAGTTCCCTCATCTCCGGAGTCGCCGTCGAGTATCCCTCGGTCAGGGCCTTTTCGATGTCCGCGATCCCGGGGCCCTGGTCGTCGACGATGATCTGGACTTCCTCAGGGGAGACGGCCAGGCTCATGCGCCCCTCCCAGGCATACATGATGACGTTCATTTCCGCCTCGTAGGAGGCGATGGCCGCCCGGCGGATGATCTTGGTGTCGAGACCCATGTCCTTCAGGAGGTCCTTGATCCGGCAGGCCACGGCCCCGGCCTTGGAGAAGTCCCCGCCCTTGACGGGGAATTCCTGGCTGAATACGTCTTCAGCGGGCATGGCTTCCGTCCTTGATAAGCGCCGCGACCCGGGAGCAGGCCTCGAACATCGATATCTTCGTCGCGATGAGAGGCAGATTTTTCGAGAGGGCCTGGCTGACGACGTCCGCGTCCGGCCGCTTGCCCTGGACGAAGACGACCGCCGCCAGGTCGGCCACGGAGCAGGTGCAGACGACGTGGGAATTGGCCAGCCCCGTAAGAAGAAGCGAGCCGGGTTCGGCGGAGGTCAGGACATCGCTCATGAGGTCGGAAGCGAACACCTGCGGGCACTCGAGCTCGAGGGGGCTCCCCGCGGTCAGCAGTTCGCCGTTGAGAAGGGCCATCACATCCTTGAGCACGATCATCGGGGCCTCCCACCGCACCACATATTTCGAAGGATATATCTATTATATAAAGAATGAAGCGAGGGAACAAGGAGTCCCGGCGGGGAGCGAGGGGAGTCCTTCGTGAGGCGGCGATATCCTTCGCCAAGCCGAATAGAGGACATCCCCGAAATCGGGAGAAGAGCGAAAAAAAAGGGCCGGAAGGAGAAGAGTTTCTCCCCGCTCCTTCCGGCCGTGGGATGAGCTGCCGATGAACCTATTTCGCCTTAAGGATCTTCTGGACCTCGGCCTTGTCGACGTCGGTGATGAACGGGATACCGCTGACGTCGGCCACTTCCCGGGTGATCGAGGCGATGTCGTCCCGGTTGATGTACCCGAGGTTGAACTTGCGCGCGCCGGCCATCAGCTGGCGAAGGCCCTGGCTCAGCCGCTCGAAATAGGTATAAACGCCCATGGCCCCGGCAGGCAGCTGGTCGAAGCGGGCGCCGAAGCGGTGCTTCAGCTCGGGCGCGGTGACGAAGATCTCCTCCTTGCTGCTGCCGAAGCGCTCGACGTAGACCGGGATCTGGTTGTCGTTGATCCGGCCGCCGATCGTCTTGCCGACCATGGCCGCGGCCATGGGCGAACGGGCCATGCCGACGAGCTTGACGTAGGGCGCGCCAAGAGACAGGGCCTTGAAGATCTGGTCCTCGAAAGTGATGCCGCCGGCGAAGGCCAGGTCAGGCACATACTCGCCCTGCTTGGCCAGCTGGTCGGCGAACCTCCAGGTCATCGACCACATCTCGACGCCCGGGATGCCCCACTCGTTCATCATCCGCCAGGGGCTC